>NZ_JBQSYR010000031.1:0-41120 GCF_052379505.1 Glutamicibacter sp. 363
TGAAATCCCTGCTAGCGCCAAGATTGATTTCACCGTTGCTTCTCAGCCTCTACAAGGTGATCCCTACTTTCAAGATCTAACGATTGATGAGGCGAACCTAGTAGGTGATGTTATAACAGGGCAGGCGACAAATAATTCTTCGTTTACACTCAATGGTCCCTACGGTGTTGAAGTGACATGTTTCGACAAAGAGAACAAAATACTGAGTAAAACTGGGGATTTTGCCACACCAGATGCCGACTTAGCACCTGGTCAGAGTGTAACGTTTCAGGCCAACCTTTATGACAACTCGTGCCCAAAATTCTTGGTCGGAGCTAGCGGTTACGGTCCGTTGTTTTAGTACATTTGCCGATAGGTTGCCCGTACCTCAGATCTAAGTAAAAACATAGGCAAGGTACAGATTAAATATTAAAAACCCTTTGTGCGGGCCGAATTAGAATCGCCGTCGACGCAATTCAGATCCGGCCCGCTCTCCCCCTTGAGTAATTTCAATCCTCCTATGAGAAAACTCCTTCCGTCGGAATTGACTCGGTTTCGTACAACCTCGTCTAGAAGCGCTGAATATATAGTCAATTTTGCTGTCCTATACGCTTCATACCCTTCGTAGTAATAAAAAATTCAATCAACACGGATCATCAGCGTGCATTCAAGAAGTGCGCAAATCGCTTGGCTTGTGAACTGATATGTTACCTACGCGATGGCTGAAATGAGTTATGCCGATAAATTCCAAGTTGACATGGTTCTCCTGCTGTCCAGACGCACCACATTCTTGTGAGGGCAATTGGATATCTTCGTTTTGTCTTCGCCTGATTTAACAGATCAGCCCAAGATTCAGCCCTAGCCAACACTTCTACACTCATCCTGTCAGTATTCGGCGATTCGGGCAGTTGCGACGCAAGGCCTGAGCTTTAGACGAAAAGTTAGGATGGTCGAGATGCTCGGATCGATCACCCTCTGTTCAATTACGTTCGCATTCAAGTCCAGCGACTACAAGCTCAGCCCCTTCGAGCTGGAATCGGTGCTGATCGAGCACCCCGGCGTCGGCGAGGCGGCCGTGGTCCCGGCGCCCGATGACCTGCGCTTGACGGTGCCCAAGGCGTATATCGTCCCGGCGGCGGGCTATGAGCCCTCCCCCGAACTGGCGGAAAGCATTCTGTGCTTCTGCCGCGAGCATCTGGCGGCCTACAAGCGCATCCGGAGGATTGAATTCGCCGACCTGCCCAAGACGATCTCGGGCAAGATCCGCCGGGTCGAGCTGCGCCGGGCCGAGGAGGACCGGCACCGCACCGGCGTGGTCGCGGGCACCGAATTCCGTGATTCGGACTTCCCCGCGCTGCGTCCGCGCGCCTAGCTCAGGCGCTGCGCACCCGCGACTGGCGGATCACCAGATAGATCAGGTACGGCGCGCCAATCACCGCGGTGGCCACGCCCGCGGGAAGCACCACGGAGAACAGCCGGGCCGCGGCCAAATCCGCGAGCAGCACGAAGATCGCCCCCACCAGCGCGCTATGCGCAACCGGCGGCACGGTGCTGCGCGCAATCAAGCGCGAGGCGTGCCCGCTGGCCAGCGCAACGAAGGCCAGCGGCCCGGCAATCACCGTCGCGGCCACCGCCAGCGCTGTGGCCAGGCCCAGCATGATGATGCGGTCCCGGCCCAGATTCATGCCCAGCGCGCGGGAGGTATCGGAATCCAGGGCGAGCACTTCTCGCTGGTTGCGCAGCGCCGCGGCCAGCGCGACGCCTATGGCGATGACCAGCGGGGCGATGGCCAGATCCGCCCAGGAGACGCCGTTGACGGTGCCCGCCATCCAGGTCAGTGCCTGCTGGGCGTTGTACACGTCGCCCAGGGTCAGCATCCACGAGGTCAGTGCGGCGCAGAGCCCGCTCATGCCCAGTCCCACGAGCACCAGCCGGTTGCTCTCCAGCGAGCTATGCCAGACCAGCGAGAAGACCAGCGCCGAGACGAGCAGGCCGCCCAGCGTGGCGGCGATCGGCAGCCCGTAGGCGTGCAGGAACATCGGCAGCCCTTGCACCTGGCTGGTGAGCGCCAGCAGCGCGACGGCGCCGAGCGCCGCGCCGTTGGTCACCCCGAGGATATCCGGGCTGGCCAGCGGGTTGCGCGCCACGGTTTGGGTCAGCGCACCGGCCACGCCGAAGCCGATGCCGGCGAATAAGGCCGCGAGGCTGCGCGGCAGCCGGAATTCCCTAATGGCCAGCTCGGTGCGCGGATCCGGGGATATGCCGAGCAGGCTGCTGACCACGTCGGGCAGCGGAATCGGGGTGCCGCCGATGGAAAGATGCAGGCAGAGCACCGCCAGCGCGGCCAGGAGCAGCAGCAGCGCCGTCGGCGCGGTGCGCCGGGCGCTCATACCGTGACCGGCTTGCGTCGCCGGGCCACATAGATGAAGAAGGGCGCGCCGAGCATGGCCACCACCACGCCGACCGGAAGCTCGCCGGGACGGGCCAGCATGCGCCCGAGCACGTCGGCCAACACCAGCAGCAGCGCTCCGCTGACCGCGGAGCCCGGGATCACCCAGCGGTAGTCCGCCCCGAAGATACGCCGCGCCACATGCGGTACCAGGAGCCCTAAGAATGCGATGGGCCCGGCGAGGGTGACGGCCAGGCCGGAGAGCATCACGATCGCCGCCAAGCCGATGCCGCGCGCCCGGGGCGCGGTGATGCCCAGGGCCCGGGCCGAGTCTTCACCGAGGGTCAGCGCGTTGAGCCCGCGCGCATTGGCCAGGGCGAGTCCGGTCCCGGCCAGCAGCAGCGGCCAGAGCACCAGGAACGAGTCATAGCCTTGGACCACGGAACCGACCTGCCAGAAGCGCAGCGTCTCCAACGCCGCCTCGCTGAGCAGCACGATGGCCGAGACTACTCCGGCGCACAGCGCGGTCACCGCCGCTCCGACGAGCACCAGGGTGATCGGCGAGGCGCCGCGTCCATCCACCCGGCCGATGCCGAAAACGATCAGCGACGCCGCCAGTGCGCCGCCCAGCGCCAGCAATGCCTGCGGCCAGGGCTGCAGCGGGCCGGAGAAGACCGCCACCGAGACGATGGCCAGCGCGGCTCCCTGGTTGATGCCCAGCAGGCCCGGTTCGGCGATCGGGTTGCGCGTATGGCCCTGGATCAGGGTTCCGGCCATGCCCAGCGCGGCGCCGGCGGCCAGCGCGGTGACGGTACGCGGCCAGCGGATCTCCCGGATGGCGATGTCGCTGACGCGCTCATCGGGGCTGAAGAGCGCATGGCGCAGTTCGGCGATGCTCG
This sequence comes from Glutamicibacter sp. 363, assembly GCF_052379505.1. Taxonomy (NCBI): domain Bacteria; kingdom Bacillati; phylum Actinomycetota; class Actinomycetes; order Micrococcales; family Micrococcaceae; genus Glutamicibacter; species Glutamicibacter sp. 363. The sequence continues at coordinate 3,268 of NZ_JBQSYR010000031.1, forward strand.
AGGTGCTGCTGCCGATCCAGAGGCTCAGCAGCACCGCGGCGAGCACACCGAGGGAAAGGGCGAGCAGGCTGGCGGCCCGTGCTGTGCTACGTGAAATGACTCATGACCCTTCGTGCGACGCGGGATGTTGCCCAAGTGGGCCAGAACCATGCTACTGTACATTTCGCAGATTGAGTTTACCCTTACCTAAGCTCGCGTCTAATAATTAGACTATGCGCCAATAAGTAAATCATCTTCACGGAAAGCACTCGCATGCATACTTCGCGCTTGATCGGCCTCACTGCAGCCTTGGCCGCCGCAACCCTCACCCTCGCATCCTGCGGCGGCGCCGCCACCTCCGAGACCCCCGCCAAGGAAAATTCAGCCGATAATGCCGGGTTCCCGGTCACCATCGAGCACTTCCGCGGTCAGACCGAGCTGGCCGAACGCCCGCTGCGCGTGGCGGCGCTGGATCCGTCCTATGTGGACGCCACGCTGCTGCTTGGCGCCGAACTGGTGGCGTACACCGAGTACCGCAAGTCCGGCAATCCCTTCCCCGAATACCTGGGAGATGTCACCGAGCTGACCGACGACGCGGTGAACGTGGGCACCACCACCGAGCCGGATCTCGAAAAGCTGTTGGCCGCAGACCCGGATATCATCGTCTCCGCCGATGTGCGCCAGGGCGGCATGTATGACCAGCTGAACAAGATCGCCCCGACCGTCTTCTCCGAGTCCACCGGACCGACCTGGAAGGAGAACGTCGTACTGCTGGGCGAGACGCTGGGCAAGAAGAGCGAGGCGGAGCAGGCAGTAGCCGACTACGAAACCCGCGCGGCTGCCGTGGGCAAGGAAATCCTCGCCCAGCAGGCCGATACCACCTATTCGCTGGTGCGCTTCGCAGGCGAAGACACCGCCCGGCTCTACGCCACGGATTCCTTCATCGGTGAAATCATGGCGGATATGGACATTCCCCGCCCCAAGGACGCTCCGGACACCACCGAGTCCATCTTCGTGCCGTTGTCCTCCGAGGAGATCCTGAAGGCCGACGCCGAGGTCATCTTCCAGTCCACCTGGGCACCGGAAGGCGCCGAGGGCGACGCCTCGCGGGATCAGGAAAAGAAGTTCACCTCCAACCCGCTGTGGAAGAAGCTCACCGGCGAGGTGCTGTCGGTGGACGACTCGATCTTCCTTTCCTCGGTCTCGCTCCAGGGCGCCAATGAGGTCATCACCCAGGTGGCCGAGCACTTCGACGTGGATCCGCAGCTCCCCTAAGTCTGCTTGCCGCCAACCCTGGCGGCAGAACGCCATCGAGCCCCTGCCCGGCGATCATTCGCTGCGGTACAGGGGCTCGATTGGTGTTTAGTGCTTAGTGCACAGCGCTCATGGCTGGCTCTTGATTATTTGGCTGACTTCCGCACCGGCTCGGTGGCCGTGTCAGCATGCTTCAAGCGCTTTTCGGCGCGCTTTTCCTTAATGGACTTACCGGGCTTTTTCGCATCGCTCTTGCGTGGTGACTTGTTCGACATAATGTGCCGTCCTTGCCGGAAATGACGGGCATTTCCAAAAATGGGGAGGGTACCCCGTTAGCCCTAGCCTAGGATAAGCGGCAGTTTTTCTCTAGCTTTCGTCCGCCAGCGAAATGCGAATGTACGGTGTTGCAGCTGGATACCGGAAAAGCAGTCCGTAGAAAAATTCCCATCCGGGATTCGGGCTCGGACCTGCATCGGCGGATTCAACACAAGACGCTAGCGAGTTCTTTCGCCAGGGGGATCCAGAATTCTTCGAGACCGTCGGGAAGATATCCCTAAGTGATAACCGGTGGATCACTTTCTATCAGATAACCGGATAAGCGATAGAAGGTACGCCACGTGGTCGCGCGCAACATGTCAACTCCCGTTTCTGCCGGTCTTCTGGCGGACATCGGCGCCTACCACCGCTGCCTCGATGCGTACCGCGATGGCAATCCCGAGCCGATCATCACGCTCTGCTCGGAAGCCTCATTCCGGGCAATCAGGAACGGCACACAACTTGCCGAGGACGTCACATCGATTGCAGACTTCTGGAAAGCCGAGCCGTGATAAATGCCGCGGTTCTGGAAGCAGAGCTGGGACTCGACTACCTCAGGTCCAAACGGGGCAGATTCTGGCTCGCTCCCGAGATGCTCAATGCCCTGGAAGCCTTCGCAGAACGGGCAGACCGCCGGCAGCAGTCGGGTTCCGTCTAGAGCGCCTGCGCGCTCAAAAGGACTGCATGAGCTGCGGCCGGATGCTATCAACCAGCTGTTCCTCAACCGAGCAACCGAGTTCATTTTCTATCCCGCGGGCGCCCACGCTGGCGATCGCGAAGTCCACCACTTCGCGATTCGAGCCGCAAAACGAGGCAAAAGAAAGTTTGCCCTCATCCATATGGGCAAGGTCTGAAATGGCAACAACTGTGAGCACGAGGCTTTGCCATCAAGCCGCGCCGAGGAGTTCATCGCCTCGATCAGGTTTGAAAGAGATGAAGCTGTCCGTCAGTCTTTAAAGCTTGTCGATACGATCTCATTCAGCGGACGTACCTGGGTTGAGCGGCAGCAGAAGTTCGCCGCGATCTACTTTCGGTTGGAAAGTTCTGCCGTGAATAACAGTCGGCACCAACCTCGGCGAAGTGAAGCTGCCCCATGCTTCCTTGGATGGGTTGATGCAGGCTCGGTTTTGGGATGAATGGGTTTGAGAGAATCAGTTGGCTATCGCATAGCTGCAGGACTGCCCAATGGGACCCAACCAGGACCCCTCAACAATCGAGAGGCCCGTCTCCTGACAGATCCACTGGTTCAACCTACGTAGCCGTTCACGAAGGACTTAGCGGCTTCAGCCACGTCCTTCTACCGCTCTTCGCGAATGGCTTTCGGAGGCAACTCGTAATCGAGCTGCTCGTTAACCGAGGTCGGCCATGCGGCAGCGATCTCCCGCGATTGGTTCTGGGCAATGCATGAAGCTTGATCCAGGAGGAAGCGAAGCCGGGCAGCGGACGCCGCAGTGGGCTTCAGCGCCCCACTGCTCCACTTGCGTACCTGGCCTGGGTCTTTGACTCCTGCGCCGGAAGCGATCAGCACCATGGGCAGGAAGCCAGCGAGTGCTTCAACGACCTCTGATTCTGCAGCCCGGACCGAGTGGCCACGCGCTGAAGTTGGCATGATAGTCATTGGGAGCCTCCCTCACCTAGGTTCGTCTCTCCGTCATACGCCGTTTTCCTCCCGTATGACACTCCTATGACTGGAATATTCCTGCATAGTCACTGCTAGGAGTCCTTCTGCGCTTCAACCGCGCGCGCGTCGGCCAGCTCTGGAGGCAAAGTTGTCCAACGCCTCAATGACCTTCGGTGCGACCCATACCCGGTGTCCGTTGATATGTCCCGAAAGCTTCAGGGCTCCCAATTGTTCCAGGCGATCGATATTGCGGTATGCGGCGCTGGAGGACTGCCCTGCAGTGTCACTGAGCATCTGGGCGGTGATGGCCGGCTCGCGCACGATCAGCTCGATTGCCCACTTCAGCCCTTCACCTGGGGTGCGTCCGAACCCGGTGTAGATCTCTTGGCGAATGATGCGGATGTCCTCTGCCAGTTGCCGCCCATTGGCGGTGGCCCGGAAGGTGGATTCGGCGAACATCTCCACAATCGGTTCAATCTGCCCCTCGCGGAAAGCTCCCAACGCATCGAAGTACGCCTTGGTGTCGGTCAGCAGGCCAGAAGAGACGGGAATGGTGACCTTCTCGGTAACCCCCTTGTTCCTCAGCATGGACCCAACCAATGCGCGTCCGGTGCGTCCGTTGCCATCCGGAAAAGGATGGATGGTCTCAAATTGAGCGTGGGCGATCGCCGCTTGGGTCAGCGCCGGGATGTCATCGCGCTGCATGAAGCTGATCAGGTCCTCCATGTCCTGCGGAACTCGTTCATGGCTAGGAGGCACGAACATGGCTGCGTGCGGGGAGTTGCCGCCGATCCACACCGCTTCGGTGCGGTAGCGACCCGCCATTTCCGGTTCAGAGCCAGCCATCAAGGCGCGGTGCATGGCCAGGATGTTGGTTTCATCCAGGTTGTCGGCCAAGTCGACTGCGGCCACCATCGCGGAGATGTTCGAGGCCGCCAGAGCTGCGTTGCTGCTGGAGCGGTCTCCTAATTGGGCCAATGCGATGCGTTTAGCCCCGACGGTCAGGTTCTCGATTTGGGAGCTGGCTGCGGATTCGCTTCGCAGGAGCAGGGCTGCGAATGGTGCGGTGTCGTCACCCAAGTCGCGGTCGAAGCGGACCGTTTCGATGGTCGCTTCCTCCACCAGCGCTGCGGCCTGTCCGGAGATTGCCGGGTTGGCGTTGGCGATGTTGGGGACGATGGCAGCTTGGTAGGGACCTCGTGCTCTCAGTCGCTGTCGTCGCGACTGGGCCGGATCGTGCTGTGCTTCCCATTGCTTTTCCTCATAGGCAATGGATGGCCATTCGGCTGCCGGTAGGCTGACTCCTGGTTCGGAACGGTGACGCTGAGCGAACTGCGCTCCAGAGCTGATACCTCGTGGGACACGTGGTTGATCCAAGGAGTCTCCCCTTTCTCGGGTGGGAATGCCTAGGTTCTATATTCCCACATTGTCAGATATATGGGAATACGAGCGGTAGCGACTACCACTTAGCTACTGCCGCCGAGGAGTACCTAAGTCCCACCCGACGATATCGAGGGCGCGCAGCGGTGTGATGGAGACCGCGGGGTCGGCCATGGCTACGATTTCTTGCCACACGGACATTTGTTGCACCACATCCCTTTGCAGTTCCGGCAGCCAGGCGATGGCGAAGTCACGATGAGTCCGCGACCCGATCGGTGGCACCGGTGCCGCGCCGATCAGGCTGTAGCAACGGCGAATGTTCTCGTCGAAGAGCGGGATGAGCTCAGGACGTTTGCGATGCAAGACCTTCAGCAACTTCGTCTTGCCTACCTGCGTCGTTGGCTTAGCACCCAGGATCCCAAAGAAGTCAGTGATGGTCTCCAGAGTTTCTAGCGAAGCTTCGGCAAACGGCTCGTCTTTTGGGAGTCGTGCTAAGACTTCATTCATATCCGGTATGCGGGACTGCAACCCGTAATAAATCGGGATCGGTTTCTGACCGGCGTTCAAAAGGCAAATAGCCAGCAAGTCAGCATCACCTACCTGATCGCTGTCAGTGCCGGGATAAGCATCATAGGCCGGATAAGCATACCGCCCAATGCCCCTCAAATAGTCTGCAGCGTACTCGAGCACTTCATCTCGCGGCTTTTCGGCTCCGCCAACCTTCACCATTTCGCTCATCCGAGAATCTTGGCATGCTTGCGCGTATCGCCGAGCTTTGATGAGCCGCTCCCCATCGAATCCAGAGAACCCAGATTTGTATAGGTCCACTTGCAGATCTACGAAGTCTTCGCTGCTCCTTCGCCTGGCAGTCCATCACGCACGCTCAATGGGTCTCCGATGCGTTCCGCTCAGGGCCGGTGCCGAGGTGAAAATGTTAAAGTCTAATGGAACAGTCCTAAGGCCCAGTGGACATGACGAAGCGGATCACCCGAAGATAGCTCGCCTCGCGAATCGCCATGCATCAGGAGTTGGTGATGTAATTCGAATGCGCCACCCCTGACAGGGCCCGGTTGATGAACGGGCTCAGCGACCTGCTCATGGTCCTGAAGAAGCCAGGCCCCGTCATGCTTGAGTACAGGAAGCGGCCGACCGGTAGAGCATCAATAAGTCCAGGTTCAGGCTGTCCTTTCGCATCAGCCGCTTCGCTCTGGGACGATGGCTCCGCTCTCGTCTGCAGCGCCCGGATTCGCCAATCCCTATTCCCGGTGCCGCGGCTAGTCGCAGGTACGTGGTTGCCGACGACCGAATAGATCTGCAGACCAGACCCACCAGCAAGCAACCGAGGGGGACCCCCGGCTGCCCACACACCGATTCGGACCATGGGTTGACCGGCCGCGGCCGCTGGGCTCGTTGCAGTGGTGGTCGATTTCGAAGGAATTTTTCCAGTACCGGTGTGAGCGCCGATTTCGGGTCCCACTGACTGCAAATCTTGCCTTCCAGTACTCACAGCTTCGCCACCCTTCTACCGGTGGCTAAATCAGGCTGGGGTGCGACGTCGAGCTCGTCGAGTCAGGAAGACTTGGCTTTCTGCAGTTTCGGTTCCAACGCTTCCTTGACTCCCCTGGCCAGGTAATACAGACCGTCCGAGTACCAGAAGAACATGAGGCCCCGGCGCAGCGGCTGAGGCACTCGGGACAGCCTTGGCGAAGTCTTCATGGCACGGTTTGCCATGGCTCCGGCGGCCAGGACGGCCACGCTGGAGAAAATCAACGCCCGGGGGCTCCACCCGGTGCGGGAGAGCAAACCCATCAGGCCGGTGGCCTCGCGTTCAAACTCTTCGAAGGTGACGCGGATCGAGTCCAGTACCCCATGGACATGGATTTCTCTTGCATCTTCGGGAACCGGGGCGCCCGAGACGAAGTCGATGCTCCGCGGGTCATAACCATGAAGAGTCAGGAACCTTTTGAGATTGTTCGCCGAGCGTGGCGCGCGCAGGATCGATTTGGCTTCCTCCCGCGCGGGGCCGGCTGCCAGCAGCTGATCCACCAGCTCATAGTCGTCCGAGAAGACGGCGTTGTTCCACTCGTCCATTGCATTCAACAGCAGCTGCGCATCACTGCCGGGACTGGCCTGAAGAATCCGCATGCGTTCCAGATCGATCTGGTAGGACACGAGGTCCGGGAAGAGCTGCGGCCGCAGGGGGCCCTTGGAGTGGATCGCCGCGGTGAGCACACTGCCGCTGCGCGTCAGCTCCAGGTACGGGCGGCTGGACCGCGAGATGTTGGGCTCTTCCAACGGAATACGGGGCAGGACCGTCAGCCCGGCGAGATTTCTGAACACCGTGAAGGTATTGCCTTCGACGCTCGGGGAAAGTGTCAGATCCGAGACTTTCAAGGTAGCGCCCTGAAATAGCTGCACGTCCGGAGCGTACTGGCCGAGCTGTTCTTCTCCCGGGACCGGGCCATCCAGTTCTTCGCCGTTGATCAAGACGAAGCGCGCACCGCTTGCCGCCTTGAGGTTGTGGGCCAGCTCCGTCAGCCGCGGGCCTTGGACCAGCGCATCGTCCGGGCCGATCTGACACAGCACCGGGTCTCTGGCATCGTTCAATGTCGCCAGTTCGGCGAGCACCTCCGTGGCATGCTCCCGGGATCTCGCACCGTCGATAGAACCGACGAGCCGGTGTTCGGCGAGGACGGCGTGGACATCCGCGGCGGCTTCAGGCTTTGAACCTGCGAAGATGAATTCAAGGTTGGCAAAGCTGAACTCGTTTTCGTCCACGGACCAGGACCCCTTTTCAAACTTTGAGCAGTCGATTTCCCACTAGTTTAGACATGGACGGAAGGCAGACGAAATCCACTCAAACGCGGGCCTGCCCTTCGGCCGAACCGGGGTCTTACCGCGCTAAGTGCCTGAGAAAACCTTGGGATGCAGGAAAGCCTCTGCCCGACGGTGGCTAACCGCGAGGCAGAGGCTTGGCTGGGCGCTGTCGCTATGCTGCCGGTGCGCTGCTCAAAGTTCTGGCGCTAAGGCTTATTTGGCGTTCTTGCGCGCTGATTCGGTGAGCGAATCAGCACTCTTCAGCCGCTTCTCGGCGCGTTTTTCCTTGATGGATTTTGCGGGCTTCTTCGCTTCGCCCTTGCGTGGTGACTTGTCGGACATGATGTGCCGCCTAGCTGGAAATGCCGTGCACTTCCAAAATACGGGGAGAGTACCCCTGCCTTCCATCCTACGGCGCGTGAACCGGGGCCGAAACCAATGGCCGCGCAAACCAACGTAGCGCAAAGAAAACTGCGCCCCGCGAGTCATTGTTTAATCGAATGGCTACTTTTCAATGTTTCGGCTTCCTGAGATGAAGTTCCCTTAATATTTCGATCCGCAGTGAAGCTGATATACATGCTTATTTCTCGCTGCGAAGTAAGAGCAGCGGTGTTGCTGCTTGGAATATCGTGCCGCGTGAAGCTCGAAGCTTGTCCGCTGATACTCATGGAAGCATGATGTCGATTCCCAATCCGGCAAGGTAATTACCCAGCCAGTCGAAGTCTGGACCGGCCGCAAAAATACGACCCCGATCACCCAAAGCAGTTAGGTCTCCGGGGATGACGCGGTCGCCGAAAAAGACGTAAGCCCTGTCGCTATTGCGCCGGTTGCTCATCCAAACCAAGCCCTCGAATCCTGCTTCGTGTGCGGCTTCAGCCCAACGAACGGTGCGGCTGTACTGCGAAGACGAGGTGCCGGTAACGTGCTTGGCTTCGGTTTGGAGCTTCCGCGGGCCGTCGCCCATGAGCGAAACGAGCCGTAGTTTTCGAGTGGGTGCCAACGGGGCGCAGATCTTGTCGGCAATACTGTCGTACATGACCCGTCCGGGCCCTGGCGGAACGTCATGCAGGATGGTCTCGCAGACTGCAGCTTCCTCAGTCTGCGCTGCATAAAGGACAGGGACTGAGGGATCCCCGAAGAAAGCGAATCTGGTGGCGGACCCGAAACCGGGATTGGATTCCGTCACGCCACCCGTCCTGGCGTTGCTAAATACGCGGTAGAGCGGCGTGCCGGACTCCAGGATGTGCTCCTCCGGCTCAAACGGTTGTCCCGGAACGTACCTCACCATTGGATTTCGAATGACTGCCGAGCCGCTTCCACGACTTTGCCGGGTTGAGAAGAAAGGTAGTCAACTGGACGACTTCCATCAAGGTAGCCTGTGCGGGAGGTCATCCACAGCGCCAGGCTTGCCTCGGAACGCCCAGCGGTATCAGCGACACCGATCAGCTCAGCGATAACCGGCAGGATGAAGTGCTCCACGCGGTCGAACTGGAAGCCCGGATAGCGCAGCCCCCCGGGACGCTTAACTGCGATCAGCCTCCCCTTGGAGTGCTGTTCAGAGGCGTAGCTGCGGTTGGGCGACTTGGAGCCAACGAGCGCGGATACTTCAAGGCTAGTGAATAGGCCGAATTCGGCTTCCAGTTCCCGCCAGGCGTTCTCTGTCGCCGCCAAATTGCGGGCCAACTGCGGTGACACGGGCGTCACCATTTCGGCAAGGGCCGGCGCCAACGCCGCGATGCTCTGTTCCATGTTCTTGGCAATGGACGTCAATGGATGCACATCGGAAGGCGGCGCCAGCAGTGGATCTATTTGGTCGCGGATCTCGGTTACGGCCTTTCCCAGCGATACGCTCAGACTACCCGTCGTGCCGCGCACTAGCTGAGGGCCAATCGGCATGTTTGATCGACCAAGCTCGAGTAGTTTCTTAATCGCGACGACCCCAGAAGTCGCTTCCGCTTCCAGAGCCCGCAGCCGTTCCGGCGTCATTGACTCTACTTGCAGGTTACTGCCGGTCCGGGGTTGCGCTTCAGCAGCGATTTCTCGTGCTGGTTTCCGTGCCTTTTTACCCTTGGTCATGCTCTTCTCCCTGACGGTTCCTACTTTTATTTTACGCGTCTGGTTCGTCAAAAGATAGGATCCAAGCCGAACCCTGCGCCGTCACGGCACATAGAAAACTGCGCCCCGCGAACCGAAAAGGTCCACGAGGCGCAGTCTGGTAAAAACCGAAGAACTACTTGTTGCCCAGGTACTTCTCAAAACCTGCTGGCAGGTTCAGGCTCGACGGATCGAAGTCCTGCTGGGCGCCCTGGCCGAAGGCCGAACCGGCAGGTGCCGCGGACTTCTTGGTCTTGGCTTCCAGCTCGGCCTGCGCGGCCTTGGCCGGGTTGCCGAACTTCGCCTGCTTCTTGCCCTTGCCCTTGGCTTTCGCCTTGCGCGCGGCCCCCTTGCCGGCGCCGGGCATCCCCGGCATGCCGCCGCCGGCGGCCATCTTCTTCATCATCTTCTGCGCTTCGGTGAAACGCTCGAGCATCTGGTTGACCTCGGAAACCGCGACACCGGAGCCCTTGGCGATACGCGCGCGGCGCGAGCCGTTGATGATCTTCGGAGCCACGCGCTCGTGCTGGGTCATCGAGCGGACGATGGCTTCCACGCGGTCGATCTGGCGCTCGTCGAACTGCTCGAGCTGCTGGCGGGAGATCTGCGAGCCGGGCATCATGCCCAGCATCTTCTTCATCGAGCCCATCTTCTTGATCTGGGCCATCTGGGCGAGGAAGTCGTCCAGGGTGAAGTCTTCCTGGTCGGCGAACTTCTTCGCCATCCGCTCGGCTTCGCCCTTGTCCCAGTTCTTCTCGGCCTGTTCGATGAGCGTCATCACGTCGCCCATGTCCAGGATGCGCGAGGCCATGCGGTCCGGGTGGAAGATCTCGAAGTCGTCCAGGTTTTCGCCGGTGGAGGCGAACATGACCGGCTTGCCGGTGATCGAGGCGACCGAGAGGGCCGCGCCGCCGCGGGCGTCGCCGTCCAGCTTGGAGAGCACCACGCCGGTGAAGTCGACGCCTTCGTGGAAGGCCTGGGCGGTGTTGACCGCGTCCTGGCCGATCATCGCGTCGATGACGAACAGCACTTCATCCGGGTCGATGGCCGCGCGGATGTTCGCGGCCTGGGCCATCATCTCGGTGTCCACGCCCAAGCGGCCGGCGGTATCGACGATGACGATGTCGTGCAGCTTGGCCTTCGCCTCGGCAACGCCGTCGCGGGCTACGGTGACCGGATCCCCGGTGGCGGTGTCGAACTCCGAGGAGACGCCCGGGTGCGGGGCGTAGACCGGAACGCCTGCGCGCTCACCGTTGATCTGCAGCTGCTTGACCGCATTGGGGCGCTGCAGGTCGCAGGCCACCAGCATCGGGGTGTGGCCCTCGGACTTCAGGTGCTTGGCGAGCTTGCCTGCCAGGGTGGTCTTACCCGCGCCCTGCAGACCGGCGAGCATGATCACCGTTGGAGGATTCTTGGCCAGGTTCAGGCGGCGGGTTTCGCCGCCGAGGATGCCAACGAGTTCCTCGTTGACGATCTTCACAACCTGCTGTCCCGGGTTCAGCGACTCGGAAACCTCCAGGCCCAGTGCGCGTTCCTTCACCTGGGCTACGAAGGCGCGAACCACCGGTACGGCGACGTCGGCGTCCAGCAGGGCGCGGCGAATTTCGCGGGCGGTACCGTCAATGTCGGCCTCTGTCAGGCGACCCTTGCCGCGCAAGTTCTTGAAGGTCGCTGTCAGGCGATCGGAAAGTGAATTAAACACGTGCCGGGCACTTCTTTCGATAGGTCTTACGGTGCGCATAAAAAATCACACAGGACTCGATTACTTAGAATATCAAGAATCGGGCGCGCTCCAACATTACGGGAGATGGAGGTGATACATCCTACTGTGATAGCAAGCGGGAAGGCCGGGTTACTTTTCTCTTATTTTGAGGTAAGGATGTCAATTAGCCATGGCATGCCAGTCGATGAGTTAGGACCAATCTCCCCAGGTCCCAACTTCGGATCAGCTCGGCGTGCGATTTGGCATGCACGTTTATAATTCTCGACGGGGAATTTGGGCGATAACGATTTCTCCTTCTCGAAAATCTTTTGCTCACTCATCATCCGGTCCAGTTGCTTCGATTCGAAATGAGACACATTTTCAACTGCGTGCCAAAGCAACCAGACCTCAAACTTGAGATTGGATACAACAACGCTGATCTCGTTGCGAGCCGCCAGAGCCAGCGCTTCCTTCAACTTTGCATGCGTGTCTACATCTATCAGGCAAACTGCGATATCGAAGGGATCAATTGCCTTGTCTCGAACAGCCATGCATTTTTGCACGATCTTGACAGGATCTCGGCCTACACCAACAGTGCGAATCGTTACGGATCCTCCAGACGTTCCCAAAATCTGCTTCAACGAATCAATATACTGCGGCTCCGTTACCGTCCCTTCAGTGCAAATCAGAATCCGTTTCTTTTCAGACCTCTTACGGCGCGCCACTAGCTATCATCCGATCCGATCACTCTTGCCAGCAGGCTCGGAGCCGTACGTGGCACGGCGCCATATCGTCCCGCGAGATATCGACGTTCAAAGTTGGCGTCCTTCGGATGAGGGAAATCTGCTAGCGAATAAATCTCCGTTGCACCGTCTGCATCTTTATCTGCGAACCAAATTTGCTCGGCTTCAAGATCAAAACCAGATTCCGGAGACAGAAGATTTGTGTCATGACTTGTGAACAGGAGCTGAGCACCAAAGCGGTTGAGCCGGGGATTCAGAAAAAGGCTGATTACCAGCTCAACTAGATGCGAGTGGAGGCTGTTGTCAAGTTCGTCGACCACCAGCATTGTCCCGTATCGCAAAGCCTCTACTGCAGGAGTAATTAATGAAAGCCAGACGATAGTGCCTGCGCTTTCCTCGTTGACCCCGAAAGCCCGAGGGTCTTTTTTCCTGCCCTTATGCAAAAATTCCAGGGTTCGAACTACAGCATCGGATTCAAGGGGCTCGATATGAATCCGCTTCTCTTCACCAACAATCTTTTCGGCTTCAGAATCAACGAGTTCCGCAAATATTTTCACTAGTCGAACAGCTTCTGGAGGAGCTTGATCTTTCTTGACGGAAATCGACCGAACACCGATATCGGCAACTTGCAGAAGGGTCGTCAAGTCCTCAAAGCTCATCTCTTGCTGCAGCAATGAGTCGGTGATGCTTGCGAGTCGGCGTTCTCTATTCGTGTCACCAAATGGTGCGAGTTCGATCCCATCTAGCAATGATTTGCCGAGGCCAGTAAGCTCTTCGTGCTCCAGCAGAATTGCTCGCGAAAGGATCAGCTCACGTCGAGTTACAGCAACCAACCCATTCTTCTCCTTAAAGCGAACTTGGGTGGGCGACTCAGAACTACGGTCACGATCGATTAGCGTTCGCCAGCGGGTGCGAGGAAGATCAAGCAACCATTCTTTTTCGATTCCCTCCGGGGTAACTGTGAAACCATATTTATGACGTACGCCCTCGAATACCCAATCGAATTCATACGAACTAGGCCCCTTAGCTGACTCATCGTCAAGAGCGAACGGAACATGTACCATTTCCGGCCTCTGTTGCCAGAGTGTAGACGAGTGGTTAATCGCCGCTTGGGCGTACTTGAATGCGTCAATGAGCGTAGATTTACCGGAGGCGTTCGGGCCGAATACACCAACCACAGGATAAGTGACGGCAGGCCAATCGCTATCGGCGCCCGGCTTCAGCTTCTTAAAGCTGGGACGCATAAACTCCAAAGTGCACTCATCACGAATACTCTTATGGTTCGATACCGTAAAGTTGAGCAGCAACATACTCTAATCATGGCTTAGAGTCGAGAAATTTGACGATTACCGTCAAAATTTTATAGCTCAGATAACTCTCGATACGTGAGCTCGCTGAGAAAGCTCCGAAGGTACACGACTTGCTGAGTAAATTTCCCTTCTTCAAAGCGCACTTTACAAGCGCCACACAACCTCGCGAATCCGTTAAATACTACGTACGCTAACCCGTGAAACTCTCGCGAACTAAGGACTCCACTCTAACCAGAGCGGAGCCTGGAGGGCCCTGGTCGTATTTGGCCGACATTCCCCCTTCTGAAACTATCGCCCTCACGGAGTTACCAGCGTCCACACGCGTGCAATCCCCCATAGCGTTTCGTTCGCATCTCATTGCCCAAATAGCAGCTACGTTATCTCCCGACCTTCCCTAAACAGGGAGCTGACGGTATATGGCAGCTCAATATGACATGTTGGTTTTCTTGCGCGGCATAGGTCTGCTCTTTGCTTCGGCTTGAAAAAGTTGGCCACACCCAAGCAGGGCGTGTCTCGCTAGAGGATCGCCTAGCAAGAATCTAATTTCAGACGGACTACCAGGGCCACGAATAACCACTTGCACGGAAACTCCGCTGCGGCACGACAATAGCCCCGGCAAAATACTTCTTGTTTCATGGACCCTGCAGATATCTGTCCTCACCATAGATCAGATTCGAGTCCCGGCCGAAGATTCCGGTCGGGTTGCCAGTTATCACCGGCTTTCGTATTGATCATCGTCCGAGGCGTTCAGATCCGGGTCCTCTCCGATCGCTGGATCGTCTTCGTCGAATAAGCCGTCGTCCCCTGTGCCGTTGCGGGTTTCCTGCTCGATGTCCTCCTCTTCCGGCGGCTTCACCTTGCCGAGAAGGTTTCCAATCTTTTCCTTGGCCTCTTCGAAGAATGACATGATGCTCCTCTTCATTGCGCGCGGCGCCGATTCTGCCCTTGGCGGGATAATTGCGAGAATTCCACATCGACTCGGAGAGCGCAAGGAATTCCGGGCAAGGCGGAAGACTTTCTGGCTCTGCACTGCCTTGATTCTCCAAAAAGACTGAGATTGCTTGGCGATTGCCCCTGCAGTTCCTAGAGTGGGCATAGTGGCAGCCGCCGCCGAAAAATACCGTGCCGCACTTCGGAGGTCCATCATTCCAAAGCAACAGCCGGCAGTGCGCACCGTGGGATTGCTTGCCGACCCGGGGATCGCTCAGGTGCTGGCAGGCAAGGTGCGCGAACGCTTGGAAAACGCGTTGAATAGCGAGGAACAGGCTCAAGTGCGCTGGTCGGTCAAGGTCGGCCCGCTCACGCTCCCACTGGACGAATCCGGGCAAGTGATGCTCAATAAGCACGTCGGCGCGCTGCGCGAGAAGTTCGGCTGGGAATACATCATCTACCTCACCGATATTCCGCAGTACGGTCAGGGCAAGCCGGTGGGTCGAAGCATCAGCCAGCTCCACGGGGCCGCGACGCTCGTGGTGCCGAGCCTGGGGATGGCCCGTCCGCGCAACCTCACCAACTCGTTGGTTGACATCATGGGCGAACTGTCCAGCGATCGGAAGCCAATTATGCCCACGTCCCTGTCGGCTCGCGCCTTCTCGGTGAGCGGAAGCCTGGACGAGCCGAGCGAAGACGGCCGCTCATCAACAAGATACGTCAGCTTCAAGGGCCTGCGGGGACGGATTTTCCTGGTCTTCGGAATGGTGCGCAGTAACAGGCCCTGGCGGCTGGTCCCCCAGTTGTCCTCGGCCCTCGCCGGGGCGGCGGCCACCGGTGCCTTCGGCGTGTTCTATACCAGCATCTGGTCCATGGCCGACTACCTCAGCAGCCTCCGCCTGGCACTGATTACCGTCGTCAGCATCCTGCTCTTCGGGCTATGGCTGCTCTTCCACAACAGGCTCTGGGAACGTCCGCGCGGAAAGCACTACCGCGAGCGCCTGGTGCTCTACAACACCTCTACGGTGCTGACCGTGATGCTGGCGGCAGCCGCAATGTACGTGTTGCTCTTCATTGCGCTCTTGCTTGGTTCGCTGGTGGTCATCGATCACGGATTCCTCGCCTACCAGCTGCGCCATCCCGTGGGCTTCGCCGAGTACGTGAACCTTGCCTGGCTGGCGGCGTCGCTGGGAACCCTGGGCGGGGCCATCGGGTCGAGTTTCGACCAGGTCGAATCGATCCAGCAAGCGACCTTCAGCCAGCGCGAATACGAACGCCGGAATATGGATTTCGGTGTGGACGGCAGCGGAACACAGAATCCATGACTGGTGCCGGCCACAGGCCACGGAAAGGTTGCGGCAAACGCAGAGGAAGCCTGCCGCTGGCCCCATGAACCATTGGCAGGCTTCCTGCGGAACTGCCGAGTCGCCCCGGAGTTCTACCCCTTATTCATCCCTCAGTGCTATTTGCTGACCCAGTGGTACCCGCTTTCGTTGTGCTCGGAGACGTCAACGCCTTCGATCTCGGTTTCGGCCGAGACTCGCCACGGGGCGATCTTGTCGATGACCGTGGCGATGATCCAGGTCATGGCGGCCGAGAAGACGATCACGACGAGCAACGTCATGAACTGCGCAAGCAGCTGGCTCAGTCCGCCGCCGTAGAACAGGCCGCCGGCGTTCTCCTCGGTGGGCAGTGCGAAGAAGCCCAGGTACAGGGTGCCGATGATTCCGGCGACCAGGTGGACACCGACCACGTCGAGCGAATCGTCGTAGCCGAGCTTCCACTTCAGGTTGACCGCCCAGGCGGCACCGGCACCGGCAATCAGTCCAAGCAGCAGGGCAGCCCATGGGGACAGGTCGGCGCAGGATGGCGTGATGGCCACCAGGCCGGCGACCAGGCCGGAGGCGACGCCTACCGAGCTGGGGCGCTGTCCGCGCAGCTTCTCAACCAGGATCCAGCCAAGCACCGCGGCGGCCGGAGCACCCATGGTGTTGATCCAGATCAGCCCGGCCTGCTCGACGGTGGTGGCGGCACCGGCGTTGAAGCCGAACCAGCCGAACCAGAGCAGTGCTGCGCCCAGCATCACCAGCGGGGTGTTATGCGGCTGCGGACGGTCGTGGAAGTTGTGTCGCTGGCCAAGCTTCAAAGCCAGGACAAGGGCTGCGATACCTGCGTTGGTGTGGACCACGGCGCCGCCGGCGAAGTCGATGGCTTCACCGAAGAGCTGTCCGAGAACGCCGTCCTCGGAGAGCAGCCCGCCGCCCCAGATCCAGAAGGCCACCGGCGCGTAGACCAGCGAGACCCACAGCGGCACGAAGAGCAGCCACGGGGCGAAACGGCTGCGGTCGGCGATGGCGCCGGAGATAATCGCCACCGAGATCAGCGCGAAGGTGCCGGAGAACCCGGCCGCGAGCAATCCGCTGGGTTCGGTGTTCTGCATGGCGATGTCGCTGAACGGGTTGCCGATGACGCCGGCGATGGCCGGCTCCCCGGCCGAGAGCGAATAGCCCCAGAGTATCCAGACGATCGCGCTGAGCGCGGCCGCCGAGAAGCTCATCAGCATCATATTCACCACGCCGGTAGAGCGGGTCATTCCGCCGTAGAACAGGCCCAGTGCCGGTGTCATGAGTAGAACAAGCGCTGCGGCGATCATTATCCATAGGCTGGCTGTATCTAACTCCATGGGGTCCACATCTCCTCAAAGGTGTTAGGTGTATCGGTGAGTGAATCAAATACTTTCAAGTACTAATTCTTGGCCACCGATATTTCGCGGGCCTCCACCTTTGGTTTCGGGGATGTGACATTTCACCGGTTAGCGTGACGGTTTGTTCTCTTCGGTGTTTCCGGCAGGTTTCGCAGTTCTTATGCGCGCAGTTCGGCCCGGCAGCCGCGCGTGGCGGCTGCCGGGCCGAAGAACGAGTTCCTGGTGTGCTCAGAGCCGTTTGATCTTGACGATCTGGAACTGCGGGACGGTGGTGGAGCCGCCGATCTGCGTGTCGTAGCTCAGCGCACCGGAGACCGTGGCGGTGAGCTGAACGATGTCCTCGGCCAGCACATCATCGAGGATGGAGCAGTCGGCGATCCCGTCACCGGCCGTGAAGTATGAATTGTGCTCGAAATCGTACTTGCCCACGTGTGCATGAGCGACGTCGGCCCGGAAGGCACACAGCCCGGTGGCGGCATCGAATTGCGTGACACGGGCATAGATGATGACGTTCTTGTCCACATAAGAGTCCGGCTTCTTCACGATCTGCGCCAGTTCACGCTTGGAGATCTTCTTGGCCTTGTTGGCCTTCTCCTTTTCCGCCTTTTTCGCCGCTTCCTGCTTGGCTTTCTCCTCTTCCTGCTCGGCCTTTTCCTTGGCCTTGCGTTCTTCTTCGGCTTTCGCCTCGGCTTGGCGCTGCTCGTCGGCTTCACGCAGTTTCTTGGCTTCGGCTTCCGCGGCGTCCAGTTCGGCGGTGACGGTATCGAGTTGCGCTTGGAGTTCCTGCTTTTCGCTATCCAGCGCGGCGGAGGAAGCCTGAACCTCCTCGAATTGAGCCGCGGAGACTCCGCAGGCGGTCAGGGCAAAGAGCAGGGCGAGGAAAATGGCCGGAACGGCCATGAGCTTTTTCATCGTGATCCATTCCTTGGTGCGAATCACCGGACGCCCCATGCGTCCGGTAACAGGCATCATCACATCAACTACCGACAGTTAAGCGGTGCTTGGCATACTTGAATGATGGACCGAGATCTTTTCATCCCAGATGCGCTGCAGGTCGCACCGAGACTGCTCGGGGCGCTATGCTCGGTGGATTCGCCCGAGGGGACCGTGTCCCTGCGCATCACCGAGGTCGAAGCCTATCTGGGGCTGGGCAGCGCCGGCCCCTATGACCCGGGCAGCCATTCCAGGGATCGGCGCACCGAGCGGAACTCTTCGATGTTCCTGGGCCCCGGGCACGCGTACGTGTATTTCAGCTACGGAATGCATTTTGCAATCAACTTCGTCTGCTCCCCGGCAGGCATAGCCTCGGGAGTGCTGCTCAGGGCAGGCGAGGTAGTCGAAGGCGCGGATCTGGCGCGAACCCGCCGGCGTGCGCGGAGAACCGGCACGGGCATCAAGGATGCCCAACTGGCCCGCGGTCCCGGGAATGCGGCCCAAGCGCTGGGAATTACGCGCCCCGAGCACGATGGCCGTGACCTATACGCCGCCCCGTTCCGGCTGAGCGATCCCCCGCAGCCTCCCGCCCAGATATCCACCGGGCCGCGGGTGGGCGTGGCGGGAATGGCCGGTGGTCCCGAATTCCCGTGGCGCTTCTGGCTGCCCGGGGAACCCAGCGTCTCCGCGTTCAGGCGCGGGCCGAATGCCCCGTCGCCGGCCGGGGGAAGTTCGCGCTGAGGCCAGGTCATTCGCCGGTGGCTTCGGCCTCCGGCGGCTTCGTGGACTTCTCTTGAGCCGGGGAGCTTGGCTCCTTCGATTCAGCTAAATCCGGGGGCACCTTGGCGCTGGACTCCGGCAACTTGGGCATCGTTGCGCTGGGACCGAGCAGGGCGTCCGGGGACGGTTCTGGGGACTGGGTCGTCTTGGTGCTGGCGGACGGTGCGATGCTTGGCGTGGGTGAATTGCTCGGAGACTGCGGCGCCGTCGGAGCCGTGCTGGGTTCGGGTGATTTGCTCGGCTTCGGCGTAGCCGAGGGCACCACGGTTGGCGATCCGCTGGGGTTTTCGCTCGGCTCCGGCACTTCGCTCGGGCTTGGCGAGCGCGAGGGCTTGGCCGAGGGAGACTTCGAAGGCGCCGGCGAAGATTCGGACGTCGGAGATTTCGAGGGCTTTGCCGTAGGCGATGTTGAAGGCTTTTCCGTAGGTTTAGTCGTCGGTTTTGCCGTAGGCGAGGCCGAGGGCTTTGAGGAGGCGGATTGTGAGGGCGCAGGTGTCTTCTTAGGTGTTGGGTCCGGGGCAGGTTTCGGCACCGCCGGAGTGTTGTCCTTCGGAACGACCACGTCCGGATTCTGCTCTTTCTTCGAAGGACGCTCCGGCTGGCCTTTGGGCGCGCTTCGCGCGTCCACCGTCAGCCGCGTCGAGTCAATCAGCGCCGGCCCCTGGCCGGGGATCCGCGGCAGATACAACCGTGGGTCACTCCAGCGTCCATTGACCAGCACCTCGAAGTGCACGTGGCAGCCGGTTGAATTGCCGGTGGTTCCGGACAAGGCGATCACCTCGCCTTGCTGCACCCGCTGCCCGACGGCAACCAGCAGCTTCGAATTGTGGCTGTAGCCGGTCTGCACGTTGTGCCCGTGGTCCAGTGTCACGCGCATCCCCGAATGCCCGGCCCAGCGCGAGACGCTCACGGTGCCCGACTCGCTGGCGTGCACCGGTGAGCCGCAGGCAATGGGATAGTCCTGTCCGATATGGATCTGGTGGCCCGCCCCCGTGGGGTTGGCGCGCCACCCGTAGGGGCTTGAGATGCGCCGGGTGGCCACCGGATGCATGAGCTGCAGGTTGCCCGGCAGCCGGCCCACGGAGCCCACCGTCCCGAGCAACAATGCCCGCTGCGCAGAGCTCTCCGAACCGCGTGGCGGGTTCTGGCCGATGGCCGCCGCGGGGACGGACGGCGCACCTTGCTCTTCCGGGGCCACTAGCGGCAGGTCCACGGGGCGCCCGTCGATGGCCAATTCCTTGCCCGCTCCCCCGAAGGCCGCCAGCGGCGCATACTCGCTGACCGCTATCGGGTAGCTCTCAAGGGTTCCGCCATCCAGCGCAGCCAGTGCCGCCGCGCTCGTTCCGGCGCGGTTTTCGGCCGGCAGCGCGAGCAGCGGCCACGCCAACGCGCCGGTGAGGGTGGCCGCGGACAGCGCGGAAACAGTCCAGAGCACCAACGATTTTCTTCGCTGGATAATTTTGCGCCTGGGCAAAAAGTGGGTTGCATGATGACGGCGATTCACAAAAATTCGGTCCCCCCAAAGCACGAATTCCTTGCAGGACTCAAGGGTATGCCCAATTCCGGAGGGAATCTAGATGCGCGGGGAGATCAGCGGCAACCGATCCAGCTCGTGCGAGGTGCGCGGAGCGCGGCTTCGCTAGTAGTTCCAGGTCCAGCCGCCGGTTTTCTCCGGGTCGTAAACCACCTGCCCGGAGGCATCGGGGACATCTAGCATCAGCTTGCCGCGCACCTGGTCACCGGCTCCCACCGCGATATCCAGCGCGCCTTCTACCTCGCAGGAGTAGGCTGCGATCGTGTCCACGTCGTAGGACACCGCACGGTTGGCCCCGGGCGAGGTGCCGAAGACCGAGGCGTCCAGCGGCATCAGCGCGATCTCTTCCGCGACGGCCTCCGCGGCCGAGGCGGCAAGGCTGGCGCTGACCTCGAGCAGCAGGAAGGCACCGTTTTCCGGCGTGGTCCTTTCCCCGTAGCCACGCAGGATGCACGAATCCAAAACCTCCGCGCTGTGCACGGTGATCTCGAATGAGGGCTGGGTTTGCCCCTCAACGGTCAGCTTCCCCGCTTCGCCCAGGGCCTTGACGACCTGGGCCCGGGAATCGACCATCACCTTGTCTCCGGTCTGCGGATCGGTTTTCGCCACGTCGGCTAGCTGCTCCGCCCGCTCGTTTCCGGTCGTCTCGGCTTCGGCCGGGGAAGCGCATCCGGACAGGCCCGCGGCGCCCAGCGCGATCAGTGCCGCGGCGGCGGTGAAAGCCAGTTTCTTGGGGTTCGCACCGTGAATCATTGGGTTCTCCAGTTTCTGCCTCGCCGGGATGCTCATGAGTTGTCCGCCTGCGCCTAGGAACGCTTCAAGAAGTCGCCAGAGGAAATGTATCGGCCCGAATTCTTGACAACCTTTTCGGAAAAGGGAGTGGTCTTGTAGGTCCAGGACTGCGAGCCATCGGCCATTCTGACGTTCTGCCGCGTGTACATGGGCCTGCTCTGGTAGCGCAGCTGGCTTTCATAGATATCCAGTTTCCTGAGCATGCCCGGTCCCCTGGCATCCGAATACTGGAACTGTTCGGCCACCACCGTCTTGGGTCCGTTGGTCAAAAACGTCCAGTTCCGATTCCAGAGCTGGTAGAGCGATGACCGGGAGAATCGCTGATTCATCGCCTTCTGCTGGAATCCACCCATGACGTTATAGGCGGATTGGCCCGTGCGCAGCGTCCCGTAGACCGCCACCGAGTACGGCCCATGCAATCGCAGGTTGTCCTTTTCCTTGATGAAGCCGGAGAGCGAACCCACCTTGACCTTGACCCAGCCGCCCTCGGCCTTGTGGGTGACGGTGACCTTCATTCCCTTGTCGACGCGGCCTGCGGATGCCGCCTTGTAGCTGGGATCTTTGAGCAAGGACAGGGATTTGGTGGTGAAGCGGGCATAGTCGGAAACATTGCTGACCGGCGGGAGCGTGCCTGCGGGTTTTTGGCGGTTGGTCACGTCGGTCCAGACCCATTTGCCGTTGACCTTGATCTCGTCGCGACGGTTTGCGGAGTTCCATGTCGCCCACTGGACCTTGGTTCCGCGCCCGATGGTGCCGATCTTCTTGTCCCGCGTTTGATCCGCGCGGTCGTAGAGGTTCCCGTTCTTCTGTGCGTAGCGGTATTCGGTTCGCGGCGCCGTCCGGTTGGTGACCCCGGCCCAGGCCCAGCGGCCATTGAGCTTGATTTCGTCTCTGCGGGTCTTGGAATTCCATGCCCCGTACTGGACCTTGGTCCCGCGGCGGATGGTTCCGGTCACCTTGCCGCTGGCCGTGTAGACCGGACCGGTGCTTTGCGCATAGCGGTATTGCAAGGCCACTGGCCGGCGATCGGTCACCGCGGTCCAAACCCATTGGCCATCGACCAGGATTTCGTCGCGCCGGCTGCTGGCCGCCCAGCGGCGCACCTCGTATCTTTCGCCGAGGTGGATGCGCCCGAGGACCGTGGATTTCTTCGGATCCCAGTGCGAGTAAGTGGCTCCGCTTTGCTGCACGTAGCGATACTGCTTGGCCGCCGGGTTGCCGCGCAACAGGCTTTGAGGCTCCTGCGTAGCTTCGCCGCCAGTGTTCAGGTACCGGGTGGCAGACCAACCGGTCTTGGACCCCCAGGTGAGCTGGCTCCAGCGGCCTTGCACTTGGCCGGTGAGGCTCACGACGGTTCCCTTGTCCATGGTGCCCAGGGATGCGGAACTTATGTCGGGGCGCTCACGCAGTTTCAGATTGACCGTGGTGCTGGCCGCGCCGGCTTTCTTCCGGTCCGTCGGCGCAGCTGCTGGCTCGGCTTCCTGCCCGGTGACTTGGACCTGCACGGATCCGACCGGCGCAAGACCATGAGCCGGCGGTGCAAGAGGCACCGCCAACGCAAGGAAGCCAACGATTGCCATGAATCGTTGGCCGAGATTAGGTTGCTTGCGCATTGGACAGCACTCTCCACCCATCGCCCACCAAGGAACTGTTTTTTCCAACTCTCGATTACCTACCGGAATCGGCCACGATCCCGAGCATAGATAGCCCGGCGATGCCCCGCAAGCTTTTTATCGATTGTTTGTAATTTGTTCATCCTTGCAAGCAGTTCACTTGCCAAACTCCAACGCGGCTGGCCGCGCAACGGGGCCGGTCTGCAGGGACCGGCGGGCAAGCACCGGGCGCGGCATAGCTGTGGGGCACGTTCCGTCCACGAAACGTGCCCCACAGCTTTATTCGATTGCTTGCCGCCGAACCGCACTGGCAAGGCCTTGGATTGGGTTTACCCTTGGGAGGAGGCGAACAGCTTGTCGTTGTCGAGCGCCGATTTCAGTCGGGCATCCAGTGGTTTGGCCAGGTGCGCGGCCATGGTCTGCGACAGATGCGAGTGATCCCAAAAGGCGATCACCCCGCCAACCACACCGTGGCACCTCTCCTCCCGGCAGAATTTGTCATTCATGCTCAGCGAGACGATATTCGGATCTTGCAGGGAATTCACCGCGTCAACCTGTGGATCCATGGGAATCCACTCTTCGGCCGCACCGCTGCATTCGCCCAGGCGCTGCTCATTTTCGGCCACGCAATCGGGCAGGTTATCCATGGTGCTTCCGGGGAATGGGGTATCGCGGATGACCGCGACCTGTGCGCCGGTATCTTCCCAATCGCGCAGGGTCTTTTCGAATGCTCTTTTCGCTGGCTCTGCGGACCCTTGAAGATCTTGCCCGAGCACCGGCAACGACTGCCGGCTCGATGAGATGACCAAGTCGTAGTCCTCTTTCTCGATCTCGCCGGTAACCCACCCGGCGTACTCGGTGCAGCCATCGATGGAAGCCTGCTCGTCATAGTCCTGCGGCTCGCCCATCACGGCGCAGCGGCTGATCAGGTAGGTGTCTAGCGCCCAACCGCGTTTTTCTGCAATGGACTTCACTGCGGGGACCCACTGTCCGGCATGCGAGTTGCCGACGAGAGCAACCTTAATTTTCCCTTCACCAAAGCTGCACACGGGACGCTCGGCGTAGTTGTCCCCTTGGCCGGCAAAGCAGTCGTCCTTGTAGATATCGGGCTTGTCCTCCTTGGCCATAATGGGGGCCGGAGCCAATTGCTGATATCTGTCCGGAATGCCCTTTTTCGCCACACAATCATCCGTCAGCCCGTTGGACGCAAAGCAATCGACACCGACTTGGGCGCTAACCCGCTTGACGGACGCGGAGATGTCCTTGGACTCCTCCATGATGGCGCCGCTCATCGAATAGAACGCGCCGGCGGCCAAGGCCAAGGTCGCGGAGCCCGCAAGCAAGAAGCGCGGGGCGCTGAATCGCTTCGATACCTCAATGAACTTGCGGAAGCGGACTTCCACGAGCTTCTGCGTGAGTACCGACAGCACCAAGGTCAGAGCCAGCGCTCCGAGCTGGGCCGCGATTCCAAAGTCCGCCACCACGTAGGGGGCAAGGATCAGGATCGGCCAGTGCCATAGGTAGATGGCGTAGGAATTATCGCCGAAGAACCCCATGAAGCGGTTTGCCAGCAACTTGTTCGGAGACCACTTGTGTGTCGAATGAGCCAGCAGCAGCAAAGCGGTACCAAGGACGGGAAGGAGTGCAATGTATCCGGGGAATGGCATCTCGCCGTCGAAGCTCAGCGCACTGAACACGATGGCCGCTAGCCCCACCCAGGTGGCCAGCAAGCTCAGCACATTGTTTTTTGCGGCATAGGCGCGCTTGCCCAAGGCAGCGACCAACGCGCCGGCGGCAAATTCCCAGGCACGGGTGAAGGTCGAGAAATAGGCGGTGCCCGCATCAGTGGCCGTAGCGTACATGGAATACCCCAGCGACAAGGCGAAGATCAGGCCCACGCCGGCTAACGCAACGTTGCGCCGATTCCAGCCGAAGCGCACGGCTGCCATGATCAGCGCGCCAATGAGAATCGGCCACACCAGATAGAACTGCTCTTCGCCCGAGAGGGACCAGAAGTGTTGGAAGGGGCTTGGAGAATCCGCCTCGGCGAGGTAGTCGACCTTGGAGGTCGCCAGATACCAGTTCTGGAAATAGAAGGTGGCCGCGATGGCCTGGAATCCCCAGTCCTGCCAGAGGGTGATCGGCGCCAGCAGCCAAACTCCGAGCAGGGCGCTGAGGATCACCAGAAATGAGGCGGGAAGCAGGCGCTTGACGCGGCGCATCCAGAATTGCGCCACATCCTTGATGTTCTGCGGTGGACGTTTGATCAGGTGGGTGGTGATCAAGAATCCGGAGATCACGAAGAAGACGTCGACCCCGACAAATCCGCCGGGCAGGGCGGTGGGCCAGAAGTGGTAGAGCACCACGATTCCCACCGCGATAGCACGCAGTCCTTGGATATCCCCACGGAAAACCGCCGGTGTGGATTGTGGCGCGGACGCGACAGTCTTGGTTTGCTGCAGGCTCACGTGCGGCGGGATCCTTTGTCCGGGGATAGGTTCACAAGGCAAGGCGGGCATGCACGGCTTGCCAACGGAGAAACGGCCTCGAATACTCGAGGCCTGCTTTTCATGTCTATCGATCTAAGCTGAACAAAGACTGAACAGTTACCTCATCTTAGCTTGGCGCTGAGGTTGCTTGGCCTGCATCTATATATAAACTTCCCTACCCACCGTTGCATTCACGGCAATTGGTGTCCCGATGCATCGATCGCATTGTGACCCAACGCTCAGGAAACTTCGGTATTGGCAGGCACAGGGAATCGGCGGCGCGCGAGCGCGCTTGGCGCCGTGGGCATCCGTTGCTTGCTAAACGCGCATCGGAATCACGCAGCCCTTCTCCCCGGCCCGCGGATCGGTGGCCTTCGCTCGCGGAATCACCAAGCGCCGAGGCGGTACCACGAGGTCTGCGTTCTGCTGAAGGATCCCACGCCGGTAAATGCAAAAGGCACCTGGCGCTGTACCGAAGTACAGGGCCAGGTGCCTTTTGCCGACGTTCGAAGATTAGTCTTCGAGCAATGCGTCCACGAATGCTTCTGGATCAAAGGGCGCCAGATCATCCGGGCCCTCACCCAGACCCACGAGCTTCACCGGAACACCGAGCTGACGCTGGATGGCCACGACGATGCCACCCTTGGCGGTGCCGTCAAGCTTGGTCAGCACGATGCCGTTGACGTTGACGACCTCGGAGAACACCTTGGCCTGGGCCAAGCCGTTCTGACCGGTAGTGGCGTCCAGGACGAGCAGCACCTCATCGATGGTTGCCTTCTTTTCGACCACGCGCTTGATCTTGCCAAGTTCGTCCATCAGGCCAACCTTGTTCTGCAGGCGCCCGGCGGTGTCGATCATGACGATGTCGACTTCCTGGTCGATGCCGGCCGAGACCGCTTCGAAGGCTACGGATGCCGGATCCGCCCCGTCGATCTCCGAACGCACGGTAGGCACGCCCACCCGGTCACCCCAGGTAGCCAGCTGCTCTGCGGCTGCGGCACGGAAGGTATCCGCCGCTCCGAGCAGAACGTCCTTGTCCTCGGCAACCAGCACGCGGGCGAGCTTGCCGATGGTGGTCGTCTTGCCGACACCGTTGACGCCAACCACCATGATGATGCTTGGACGGTCCGGATGCGGGGCAGGCAGGTAGCTGCGGTCCAGAGAGGGGTCCACCAGCTTGAGCAGCTCTTCACGGAGCATTGCCTTCACCCGCTGCGGGTCGCGGCTGCCTTCAACCTTCACTCGCTCGCGCAGGGCGTCCACGAGTTCGAGGGCTGGTTCGGTGCCGAGATCCGCCAGCAACAGGGTCTCTTCAATCTCTTCCCAGACGTCCTCATCAATCGAGTCCTGGCTGAGCAGGGCCAGCAGGCCCTTGGAGAACATGTTGTTCGACTTGGTCAGGCGAGCGCGCAAGCGCGCCAGACGTCCCTGCACCGGCTCCGGAACATCCAGTGCCGGGGCGGCGGGAGCCGCCGGCTCAACGGGAGGTTCTTCGGTCAGTACTGCGCCAGCTGGGCTCTGCCCCTCTGCCGGGGTATCGCCTGGCTCGGCTGAGGACGCGCTGGTTGGCGTATCGTCTGCGTCGCGCTCGGAAGTGTACGGAGTCTTGGGCTTGCGCCCCTTGGCCACGAACGCGATGACACCAATGGCCACCACGGCGATGACCGCGACAATGATAATGGTAAATAATAGCTGATCGGTCACGAGTGAAATTCTCTCACAGTCTTGCCAAGCCGATGCGATTAGGACCCGCACGAGTCTTCGGTCACCAGTTGGACGCCGGCTCGCCAAGACGGCATAGACTTGCTGTGGCCTTACCGCCAGCAGTTTTCATTGTCCTCAAGAAAGGTCTCGCCACGCTGTCGTGATGACAGTTTGGAACCGGTCACCATGCCACGTCTACGATCGTCTAAGCCACGTCCGCCAATCCCCCGTGAAATCGGGATCCTCTTGGTCGCAGCCTTCATCATTGCTCTGGGCTTTGGGCTCATTGCACCGATCTTGCCGCAGTATGCGGTGAGCTTTGATGTCGGCGCAGCCGCCGCCAGCGTGATCGTCAGCATCTTTGCCTTTACCCGGCTGATCTTCGCACCGGTCGCGGGCGTGCTGGTGGGCAAGCTGGGCGAACCACGCATCTATGTCACCGGCGTCCTGCTGGTTGCGGTCTCCACGCTGCTGTGCGCGGTAGTCCAGGATTACACGCAGCTGCTGATAGCCCGTGGGCTCGGCGGCTTCGGCTCCACCATGTTCACCATCTCGGCCATGGCGCTCATTGCCCGGCTGGCACCGCAGGAATCGCGCGGCCGGATCTCCGGCATGTACGCCGGTTCTTTCTTGCTCGGCAACGTCATTGGCCCGGTGCTGGGCAGTCTCTTGGCCCCTTTTGGCATGCGCATCCCCTTCGTCATCTACGGCACCGCCCTGGTGATCGCCGCGGCCGTCGTCTATTTTGCCCTGGGCCGCCGGCGTGATCTGGACAAGGATCCGGCCAGGAACGGCGCCGCCTCGGCGGTCGAAGTGGTCACCACCCGCGAAGCATTGAGCTCTCCGGCCTACCGGGCTGCCCTGGCCTCGGGCTTCAGCTATGGATGGCTGGCTTTTGGCATTCGCACCAGCATGATTCCGCTGTTCGCGCTGGCGGTCTTCGGCGAGGACCTCGGCCCGAAGGTCGCCGGCATCTCGCTTGCCTTCTTTGCCGTCGGCAACGGAATCGCTCTGACCTTCTCGGGCAAGCTCACTGATCGTATCGGACGAAAAATCCCGATCCTGGTCGGTATGACGGTGCTGCTCGGCTCCATTGTGGCCATGGGCTACTTCACCTCGCTGGCCGGGTTCATCATCCTTTCGGTCTTGGCCGGTTTTGGCGGCGGCATCTTGGGCCCAGCCCAGCAGGCGGCCGTGGCAGATGTCATTGGCTCGGGACGCAACGGCGGCAAGGCACTGGCCGGATTCCAGATGTTCACGGACCTCGGAGCCATTATCGGCCCGCTGATCGCCGGGGCCATGGCGGACGCCATCAGCTACCAGGTGGCGTTGAGCGCCTCGGGAGCCGCTTGCCTCATCGGCGTGGTCGCGTGGCTGCTGGTTCCCAAAACCATTCGCCCGGTGGCCGTCGACACGGAGAACGCAACCCAAGGCAAATAACTGATGTTTCCCGTAGCCGCACGCGGAACAGGGCGACTTTTGTTTGCCGATTTTATAGACTGGGGGGAATCACCGCTTACGCACTCGCATTCCCTACAGGAGTCTTTATGCCTGAACACCGTTGGGCAGGCTCACGCCTGCTTGCATTATCCCTGGGGGCGGCACTGGTTTTGCCGCTGGCCGCCACAGCACCAGCCGTGGCTCAACCTGCCGCAGAAACCGCCCCTGCCGTATCGCCCTCCCCCACGCCCTCCCCCACGCCCTCGCCCTCGCCGAGCGTCTCCGCTAAGCCGACGAGCACCGAACCTTCGGCGCCAGCTAGCACCCCGAGCCTTGCCGGGTCCGCGGCCAAGGCCATCGAAGACGGTTTGGCCAAAAGCACCGAACTTTCGGCCGAGGAACGTATTTCGCTGGCTGATCTTGCCCTGGATAGCCTCGGCGAAGATTTCATCGACGCGAGGATGGGCCAGGGCCAGAAGCGTATCGATGAGTCCGGGGATCCAACCGCTCCGACGCTGGCAGAGCTCGCCGACCTAGCGCAAGAGGTCGCCGACGAAACCGGGCAGAAGGAAGAGCTGGACCTCGCGGTGCCGGGGTCGCTCGAAGAGTTGCGCACCTGGCGCCCGCCGGGAACGTTGGGAATCGATGTCTCCCACCACCAAGGGACCGTCGACTGGACGCAGGCCTATAAGAATGGTGCGCGCTTCGGCTACATCAAGGCCACCCAGTCATGGCCTTCCTCCCTCTTCAAAGATCCAAAGTTCAATGCGAACTATGCCGCTTCGCGAAACGCAGGAGTCATCCGCGGCGCCTACCACTTCGCCATGCCGGCCCACTCTTCGGGCGCAGCCCAAGCCAAGGAGTTCCTGGCCAATGGTGGCGGATGGTCTGCCGACGGCAAGACCATGCCTCCATTGCTGGACATCGAGTGGAATCCATACTCGGCCAAGGCCTACCCGCAGGGCAAGGGCGATATGTGCTACGGCATGACTCCGGCCCAGACGGTGAACTGGATCAAGAGCTTTGGCAGCACCATCAAGGCGAGCACCGGACGCCTGCCGATGATCTACACCGCCCAGTCCTGGTGGGATAAATGCACCGGCGATTCCGAGGCCTTCAAGTCCTGGCCGCTGCACGTCTCAGTGTTCCCGACTTCAGATACCTCGACCAAGAATCCACGCGAACTTCCCGAAGGATGGAAGACCTTCAACGTATGGCAGTATTCGTCAAACTCAAACCTTATTGGTAATTCAAAGAATGTTGATGCCAATGTGTGGAACGGCAACCTGACTTCGCTGAAGGATTTCGCGAAGAATACGCGCAGCACCCCATACAAAATGGTGACCTCTTACTTGGGCGATATGGACGTCTGGCCAACCCGGCTGGATCCCGTACGACTTTACGGACAGCGTTGGTTTGATACTCCGGTGGCGATTTCCAAGCGCACCTTCCCTTCTTCGGCTTCCACCGTGGTGATCACCTCCGGTGAACGCTTCCCCGACGCCCTTGCCGGATCGCCCCTTGCCTCGTTGAAAAATGCGCCGCTGCTCTTGACGCAGAAGAATTCTTTGCCCTCTTCAGTGGCCGCCGAGCTGAAGCGGCTGAAGCCAAAGAACATCATTGTCTTGGGCGGTCCGATTGCCATCAGCGACAGTACCGTCAAGAAGATTAAAGCCTATGGCCCAGTGACCCGAATATGGGGCAACAATCTCTACGACACCAGCGCCCTGATTTCCAAGAATTGGAAGACTTCGAACCAGGTGTTCCTGGCAACCGGCGAGCGATTCGAAGACGCAATGTCGCTGGCAGCCGTAGCTTCCGGACGCGAGGCTCCGATGCTGCTGACCAAGAAGGCCGCGGTTCCGGCGGCAACCATTCGCGAGCTCAAGCGCCTGAAGCCAACTCGCGTGTATCTGGCCGGCGGACCGCTCGCCATTTCCGCGAAGGCCGAACGCCAGGTACGCAATGCGGTTCCCAACGCGAAGGTGATTCGCTATGAGGGGGCCACGCGCTATGACACCAGTGCGCTGATTGCCAAGACCTTCTGGCCCAAGGGTTCACAGCGTCAGTTTGTGGCCACGGCCGACGATTTCCGTGACGGGCTCACCGGCGCCGTGATTGCTTCTTACAATGATGCGCCCTTGTTGCTGACCAAGAAGAGCTGCATGCCGTCTTCGGTGGCCGGCGCCATGCGGTCCATGAAGGGCTGGACCAATGTCTTGCTCGGCGGCCCGGTGGTGCTGGACGAGACCGTGGCCTATAAGAAAAATGGCCAGCAGAATATCTGCTGACCATTCTAGCTAGGCAGGACCGAGAGGCCCGGCGGGCGTTAGCCCCGCTGGGCCTTTCGTGTATCCACGCTCAAATAGCCGTAGGCGGTGCGGTAGACCCGAACACCGGCGTGGACCACCTCTCCGGATTCCTTCGGGAGGGTGATCCGGCGGCGGTCCTGCTCGGAGTAGTGGACCAGTGCATTGCCCAAGCGCGGGATCTGCGCGATCAACTCGTGGTGCGCGAACTTTGCGATGTACGTGTGAGAATCGGCGGCCACTAGTTCGGCTTGCACGGAGTTCTTCGACTCGCGGTCTTCGAATAGCAGGGCCTTGGGTACCGGGGCTCCGGCCGGTGAGGTCATAACGACCTCCAGAGTCGAATCGGCGGCGCGGATCTTCTCCACCACCGGGTTGGCGGCGGCCTCGATTTCGCCGGTGGCCAGGCGTTCCAGGGCTGCCAGGTCTCCGCGGGCAATGAGCTCGACCTTGACCAGCCGGGCAGGATTGAACACCGCCTCGCGGTCGGTGGCAATAAACTCGTCGAGGTATTTCCGGTGATGATCCACCCAGGCCTGGCGTGCCTCGGGCGTGTATTTCATGAAGCGCCGCCCTTCGTAGAAGGACAGAGCCTTGCGGGTGAATAGTCCTGCCAGCAGGCGCCGGGTATAGGCCGCATCCTGCTGGGTGTGGTTGCGTACGGTCCGGGCAATGTGGCTGAGCGAAGCGACGTAGCCGGCCGGGTCGATTTTCCCTACGCTGATATTCTGCCCATCGGAGCGCAGCCGAATCTCGTAGTAGTCGTAGTCGGCGAGGATGCTGATGCGTTCGGCCGCTACGTAGGCCTGCACCATTGCCATGCCGTCTTCCAGGCGCACCTTGTCTTCGCGGAAACGTATCTGGTGCTGCTCGATGAGCTGGCGGCGAATCATCTTTTGCGGGGACAAAGAGGCCAGCACGAATTCGAGGGAGACCTCCGGACGCGTCTTGGCGAAGAATCCTTGTTGGACGCGGCGCCCGCCGATTCCGACCATCCGCGGTATGAGGATGTCGAGGTCATGGGTGGTGGCGTAGCTGGTCATCCGCCGCAGAGATTCGGAGCCCAGACGGTCATCGGCGTCGCAGAAGAATACGTAGTCGCCCCGGGCATGGTCGATGCCGACGTTTCGCGGCTTGCCGGGCCAGCCGCTGTTTTCCTGATGGATGATTCGGAAGTTGGCGTTCCGCTTGGCGTAGATATCAAGAATTTCATCACCGAAGTCCGTAGATCCATCGTTCACTGCGATGACTTCGAACTTCTCGGCCGCCAGATCCTGGGTCTCCAGTGAATTCAGCAGCTCCGTGAGATAGGGCATCGAATTGTAGACCGGGATGATCACGCTGATCAGCGGCGCCGTGCCGGGTTCTGGTTCCACGCCAGCGTTTTTCGAACCGGGCGCAGCCGTAGGAACAACGGATTTATCCCGTTTACGATTACTGAACAATGCCATGGAACACCCGCATAATCATTTGTCACTGAATTCGACCAGATGGCCTATGGCCAGTATATCGACAGACGTGAAATAGATGCTAAACGGCCTGGGACCGGGCCATCTTCTGGCTGATCACCGTGGAGACTCCGTCACCGCGCATGGTCACCCCGTAGAGCGCGTCGGCAACTTCCATGGTCTTCTTCTGGTGCGTAATGACAATGAGCTGGGAAGCTTCCCGGAGCTCCTCGAAGACGGTGATCAGGCGCCCCAGATTCACGTCATCAAGTGCGGCCTCAACCTCGTCCATCACATAGAAAGGCGAGGGGCGCGCCTTGAAGATCGCCACCAGCAGCGCGACGGCGGTCAGTGAGCGTTCGCCGCCGGAGAGCAGGGAGAGCCGCTTGATCTTCTTGCCCGCGGGGCGCGCCTCGACCTCGATACCGGTGGTGAGCATGTTCTCCGGGTCGGTGAGCACCAGCTGGCCCTCTCCCCCGGGGAAAAGGCGCTCGAAGATTCTTTTGAACTGAATCGCGGTGTCGTTATAGGCCTCGGTGAAGACGCGTTCCACATGTGCGTCTACATCCTTGATGATCTGCTGCAGATCGATTCGCGACTTCTTCAGATCCTCCAACTGTCCGCTGAGGAATTTATGCCGCTCTTCAAGGGCCGCAAATTCCTCCAGCGCCAGCGGGTTGACCTTGCCCAGGGCCGCGAGGTCCCGCACGGCCTTTTTCAGCCGCTTTTCCTGCTCCGCCCGGTCAAAGGGCTTGGTCCCCATCAGATTGCCTTCTTCATCCACGTTTTGGCGAAGCTCGGCCCATTTGTCATCGGGATCCGCTTCTTCGGGAATCAGCTGGTCCGGGCCGAAGTTGGCGATCAGGTGATCCGGGGAGAGTCCCAGATCTTCCAAGGACTTGCTCTCCAGGGCCTCGATGCGCATGCGCAGTTCGGCGCGCGCCATTTCGTCGCGGTGCACCGCATCGGAAAGACGTGCGAGTTCCGCGGTCAATTGCTCGGCCTCGGCCCGCTGGCTGGAGAGCAGCTGGTCCAGCTCATGCTGCTTGCCGGTCAGCTCTTCACGTTCCTGGGCCGCCAGGCCCACCGAAACCTCGATGAACTGCAAGACGCGTTCGGCGGCTTGTGCCACGCGTTGCGCATTGGCCGCTTGCGCCCGGCGTTCCTCGGCACGGCGGGCGGCCACCTCACGGTGGGTACGTTCGGCTGCGGCGGTCCGGCGCAGACCTTCCACGCGCGAGCGCAGGGCGCTGACGCGTTCCTCGCTGCTGCGCAGGGCAAGGCGAGCTTCCAGTTCGCGCTGGCGGGCCGAGGAGGCGGCATCTGCCAAGGCTGCCCGCCCGGCATCATCTACGGCGTCTTCCTCTTGGTCTTCGGAAGCCATCTCCATGCGTTCGGTGATCTCTTCCAAGGACTCTTGCTCGAGTTCAAGCTTTTCCCGGGTCGCCAGAACTCGCTCGTGCAAGGTGCCCTTATCGGTGCGCGCGGTGCGAAGCTTCTGCCCCAGCTTGGCCAGGTAGCTGGAAATCTCATCGATGCTGGCATCCGACTCGGCCAGCGCACCTTGCGCGTCCTCGTAAGCCAGTTGCGCCTCGGAGAGCACCGGGGCCCGGGCTGCAAGGCTGGCTTCGCAGCCTTCCAGCTCACGCTGTGCGGTGGCCAGTTCGGAGGCCGTCTGCTCCACCAGGGCCTGTTGGGCAATGAGTGATGCTCCGGCCGAGTCCCCCACGGAGCTTCGCAACGCGGAGACCGTGGTGCCTTCCAGGGTGGTGAACTGAGCGCGTGGGTCGATATGCAGAAGTGCTGCGGCTTCGATGAGATCCTCCACGACAAAGTGGTGCGCA
Organism: Glutamicibacter sp. 363; assembly: GCF_052379505.1. Lineage (NCBI taxonomy): Bacteria > Bacillati > Actinomycetota > Actinomycetes > Micrococcales > Micrococcaceae > Glutamicibacter > Glutamicibacter sp. 363. Next base: position 37,003 of record NZ_JBQSYR010000031.1, read on the forward strand.
AACAGCGCGTCCAGGAGATTGCCGATCTCCGGTCCCGCAGCGACGACGTCCCGGGCGGCAATCGCGGCAGACACTGGTGCCTGCGTACTTATATGAGTTGCCGAGGCATGGACAAAGCTCGCATGCGTGGCTTCGTCCGAGCCGATCGCCTCAAGCAGTTGCAGCGCCGACTCTTGATCCCGGGCGACCAAGGATTCTGCCGAGTCGCGCAGGATTGCAGAAATTGCCTGCTCATATCCGGGAGTGACCGAAATAAGCTCGCCGAGGCGGCCCAAGATCGCCTCCGGCGCCTGCTGGATGATTCTTTCGGAATGATCGTCGCGTTTGGTGTTGAGCTGCAACGCATCAAGGCGAGCCTTCAGTCCGGAGATCTGGACCGAGAGTTCGCGTTCCTGCGTGGCGGCTTCGGATTGTGCGCTGGTGTGCAGGGAGTATTCCTTTTCCGCACGGTCGAATTCGTCGTTCAACGCGGATTCCCTGGCCAGGCGATGCTCTAGTTCCACCGAAAGCTCGGCGTGCGACTTCGCGTCCGCGTCGAGATCCGCGTCAAAGGAGCGCAGCCCGTCTTCCAGGCGCGCAATCTCCGCCCGCGTGACATCCACCCGGCTGCGCGCCGAGGCGACCTGGGACGCCAGGCGCGACATGCCTTCGCGGCGGTCGGCGGCCGCGCGCAGCAGCGCGGCCATCCGCTGTTGTTCGGCCCGCGATTGCTCCTCGGCCAATTCCTTGGCTTCGATTGCCTCGGCCAGGATTTCATGCCGGTCTTCAACCGATTCCTCGAGCTCTGCCAGCTCTTCGGCTAGGCGCTCCGCTTGGGATTCCAGCCGGTCCGGGTCGCGGCTCGAATCGAAGTGCGACTGGTTGCCTTCCAACAGCTTCCCGCGTTCTCGCGCCAAGGCGGCCAGGGAACGGAATCGCTCGGACTGGGTAGTCAGTGCCACCCATGAATCGTTGATCAGGCCGAGCCGTGGCGCCAGTAGTTCCATTTCGCCGGCCAGCTTGGCCACATGCTTCTTCACATGTTCCAGCTTGTGGTTGGTTTCTTGCTGGCGAGCTTGGATCTTGGTCTCGTCATCAATGTCCTGAGCCAACTTGTTATTCAGCGAGACCAGGTCATCGGCGAGAAGCCTGGCTTTGGCATCACGCACATCGAGCTGCACGCTCTGCGCGCGGCGCGCAATTTTTGCTTGGCGTCCCAGCGGCGCCAGCTGCCGGCGCACCTCCGAATTCAGATCCTCAAGACGGTCCAGGTTGCCCTGCATGCCCTGGAGCTTGCGGAGGGTTTTCTCCTTGCGCCTGCGGTGCTTGAGCACGCCCGCGGCTTCTTCGATGAATCCGCGGCGGTCCTCCGCCGTGGCGTGCAAAATTCTATCCAGCTGGCCCTGGCCGACAATGACGTGCATTTCACGGCCCAGGCCGGAATCTGAGAGCAGTTCTTGGATATCCAGCAGTCTGCACGAAGATCCATTGATGGCATATTCGGATCCGCCGGCGCGAAAGAGGGTTCGCGAAATGGTCACTTCCGCATAATCGATGGGAAGCTTGCCGTCAGCGTTGTCAATCGTCAGCGACACATGGGCGCGGCCCAAGGGGGCACGACCGGAGGTGCCTGCGAAGATGACGTCTTCCATCTTGCCGCCACGCAGGGTCTTGGCGCCTTGCTCCCCCATCACCCAAGCCAGCGCATCCACCACATTGGACTTGCCTGATCCGTTGGGGCCGACCACGGCGGTGACGCCCGGCTCGAATTCAAAGGTGGTTGCCGAGGCAAAAGACTTGAATCCGCGAACGGTGAGAGTCTTCAAATGCACGGCGTAAAGTTCCTATGTTTGGCGTTGTGTCGCTATGGTTGGCTAGGGGAATCCATCCAATCCTTGCTCGTAATTCTAGCGAAGCGATGCCTCGATTGGGTGTTTCCCGCTCGCTTTCACGAGAACGAATATTGAGGGATTGATCAAATCATGAGCGTCTTAGCCGAGATCGAACAATGGCCGGTAGATCACGCGGTATCGGTCGTGCTCAACGGAAACGGTGCGATATCCGCCCAGCACGGCGACGTTCAGCGCGTTTATCCATTAGCCTCCGTGACGAAACTTCTGAGCACCTATGCGTTCCTCATCGCTCTGGAAGAAGAAGCGATGACCTTGGAAGATCCAGCGGGCCCGGAAGGTTCCACAGTTCGCCATCTGCTGGCGCACACAGCCGGCTACGACTTCGACTCGACCACCATACGTTTCGCCGTGGGAACTAAACGAGGCTATTCGAACACCGGGTTTGAAGTGCTGGCGGAGCATTTGGAACGGGAAACTGGCATGCGCATGAGCGACTACGCTAGAGAAGCCGTGTTCGCGCCACTTGGAATGAGCAACACCGAGATAGCCGGAAGTTGTGCCAAGGACGGCAAGTCGACCGCGTCCGACCTTGCATTGTTCGCAGCAGAATTGCTCAATCCAACGTTGCTGGCACTTCAGACCATGGCCGATGCGACCAGCGTCCAATTCGAAAATCTGGCCGGCATCCTGCCCGGATATGGAAGGCAGAATCCGAATGATTGGGGCTTGGGCTTCGAAATCCGCTCCACCAAAAATCCGCACTGGACCGGCCCTAGCCACCCGGCGACGACCTTTGGCCACTTCGGGCAATCCGGCACATTCCTGTGGGTTGATCCCGAAAATCGGCTTGCTTGCGTGACTTTAACAGATAAACCATTCGGGCAATGGGCCGTGGATATTTGGTCAAAATACAACGAACAGATACTAAAATGCCCTAAAAGAGAAATTCTCGAAATCAACTAAAAGAAATATCATCAACCCTTTTCGAAGGATCCATTAACTGAGATATAGTTTTTTTAATCAAAACCTCAGATGGCGGCGCATGCCCCTCTGCGAATTGCTCAACGTAGATCAGAATATTTTTACCAATGTAATTTTTTCCTTCGCGCAAAGGAGACTTGGATAATTTGCTCCACAAAGGAGTTAAATGCTTAGAAAGATGCCAATCTTCGGTATTTTGTAAATATACAAACCTTTTAGAATCTGAACTCGACCCTTTAGTTATCAAAGAGGTCGTGCAATGCAAGTCAGTCCGACTGCGGCAAAATGATTTCCAATCGCTTCTCAATAACGATGCGTGGGAGAAATTAAAAATACTGCGTAAGTATTTCTTAACTATTGTTTCGTCATATTCATAAATATCAGTTTGTGGATTCCAGACCAGAACACTTGAGTCCCCATCAAAAGAGGCACTAGCCGCCAGCGCCGCGAACCCTCCGCCTGACCCACCCACGAAAAGAAGTTCACGACCCAACAATCGACTCAGAATTTCAAATAACGCCGCTAGATTTTGGGTTAAGTTATCGCTAGACCCTCCCGTGTACCATGCGAGGTTAATTTCATTGTTATTATCGACGCTAGGGTCAGAGATAGAAATTAACGGCAGACCTCCTCGCTTACAGAGTCCTATTCCTGAAAAAAACGGACCCGACTTTGTAGAACGCTTAGAGATTGCGGCGTTAAAAAAGATAGGCTGCACTGCACTGCCAGTCGAGGAAACACTGTCATTTACGTAAATATCAAGAGCTGGCTGTGTCGGCCCGAACGCTATCGAGTGGATCCCTTCTTGCTGATTCCACCCTTTTTCAAAATGATTTAAATCATCCCAAGTGTAGTGATGACAATTCCACTGGCTATAATTCTTATTCAACATAAACCTTAAAATATAAAGTGTCCAAAACTATAATTCCACATAGATAAATTGGAGCCAAATGCAGACCTATACCTTTCGCTAGCTTCATTGATAATAGCATTTCAATCAAACGGTAAGGGTTGACCAACGATCCCGCGTCCATAGTCCACTAAGGCAGATCAGTACCAGCCTTGCATTTTCTGTTTGGAACCCGCGCTAGAGTCTTAGCGTATCGGCTTCAAGCAACTACATCCAAGACCGTCAAAAGAAGCCTGTCTGGGGTCAACATCTCCGGCTATAGTGGACAGGTCTTGGCGAAGGAGTCTTTGTGGGAATTCGGCGAGAACCGGCTTTGACCGTCACCTTTATCATAGCCTAGGTGGCTGCCGAGCTCTGGTTTCAGTACGCGTTCAACTTGTTTCGTGCCAAAGCCT
>NZ_JBQSYR010000032.1:0-39829 GCF_052379505.1 Glutamicibacter sp. 363
TGAGCTACGCGGTCTGCGGCTTCTTCGCATTCCTGATCCTGCGCGCGCTGGGCGAACTGGTCATGCACCGCCCGACCTCGGGTTCGTTCGTTTCCTATGCCCGCGAGTTCTACGGCGAGAAGGCCGCCTTCGCCACCGGCTGGCTGTACTGGCTGAACTGGGTCATGACCTCAATTGTGGACATCACCGCCGTGGCACTGTACATGGCGTTCTTCGGCAAATACGTTTCCTGGATTGGCGCGGTTCCGCAGTGGGTCTGGGCGTTGGCGGCGCTTGCCCTGGTGCTCGGCATGAACCTGGTTTCGGTCAAGGCCTTCGGCGAGATGGAATTCTGGTTCGCCTTGATCAAGGTTGTCGCGCTGGTGGGCTTCCTGATTGTTGGCTGCTACTTCGTCATCTTCGGCACCCCGATCGACGGCCATGAAGTTGGCTTCTCCATTCTCAGCGACAACGGCGGACTGCTGCCCAATGGCTTGCTGCCGGTGCTGGTGCTCATGCAGGGAGTGGTCTTCTCCTACGCTTCGATCGAGCTGATCGGCACCGCGGCCGGAGAGGCAAAGGACCCCGAGAAGGTCATGCCGAAAGCGGTGAACACGGTGATCATCCGCATCGCGGTGTTCTACGTCGGCTCGCTGGTATTGCTTTCCTTGCTGCTGCCGTACACCGCGTACAAGGCCGGCGAATCCCCGTTCGTGACCTTCTTCGGCTCCATCGGCATTCAGGGCATGGACGTGGTGATGAACCTGGTGGTGCTCACCGCCGCGCTGTCTTCGCTGAATGCCGGCCTGTACTCCACCGGGCGCATTATGCGCTCCATGTCCTTGAACGGTTCGGCCCCACGCTTCGCCGGACGCATGAACAAGTCCGGTGTTCCTTTTGGCGGCATCTTGATCACCGCGGCCGTCGCGGTATTCGGCGTGGTGCTGAACGCCTTTGTTCCGGCCAAGGCCTTCGAAATCGTCTTGAACTTCGCCGCCGTGGGAATCTTGGCCTCCTGGGGCATGATCGTGTTGTGCCAGATGGCGCTGGTCAAGGCCGCCCGCCGCGGCAGCCTGGCGCGTCCGAGTTTCAGGATGCCGCTGGCGCCCATCTCCGGATGGGTAACGCTGGCCTTCCTCGCCGCGGTGCTGGTCATGATGGCCTTCGACAATCCGGTGGGCACCTGGACCATCGCCTCACTGGCGATCATCGTTCCGCTGTTGATCCTCGGCTGGTACGCCAGCCGGAAGCGGATCAACGAGCTGGCAAGCGCACGCCTGGCCGCAGAGCGCGCAAGCAATGACGACTCGGGAAATGAGAAGGCCCTGGTCTAATCACCCGGCAATGGTGTGGAGTTCCCTAGGGCTCCACACCATTGGTCTTTAACCTGCCGCATGGCGCACGGAGAGCAGGATGTTCTCGATGGTTCGATACTCTTCGCTGGCCAGGAAGTTGTCCACGCCCGCACGCGTGGGATCGTCACCGATCCCTTGATCCTCCAGATATTCTTCTTCCACCCAGAGCATCGGCGCCTGGCTGTCGCCGATCTTGAAATAATCCAGATCGGGTTGTTCGGTGCGCTCTTTCAGGACCTGGTCATCGACGAGCGCCAGGGAGAAACCGGTTTCCTTCTCGCCGTCTTCCTGGCTGGTGCCCGTCCAGAACTCGGCGATAAGACTCGTTGGAGTTTCCAGTGCGGGTACCGGAACTTCTTTGAGCAGCTCGCGCTCATAGAGGTTCATGTCGCCGTCCGGAGAGGTCGCGGTATTCGGGAGCAGGGTCATCACGTGTGCACCGCTGCGATCCTTGATCTCCCATTTGTCGTACTCGATGCATTCGCCGTCGCAATCTTCTTCTACGTACCACTCCGCGGGCAGCTGGAAACCGATGCCCATGATCTCTTGAGTTTGGGGTAGGTCGGTTTCACCGGTGCGAGCCGAATTATCGGATCCGTCGGCGCTCGGGCTCTGCGAGTCGCCGGCGCTTGGCGCGGGCGCTGTTTCCGAGGCGGACGGGACTTGAGTGTTCTCGCTCGGTGCCGGTTCCGGGCTTGGATCATTCGCCGAGCACGAAGCCAGCGCGAGCGCGGAGAGCGCCGTGAGCGACAGCAGCCGCAGCGATAGTTGTCGTTGTTTCACCTTTTTGCTCCTTAGCAGTCCCTGCAGGTCGGCGAGCCGGCCGGCACGCCGCGCTAAGCGGGTGCGGGGCCCCTTCGCTCCCACAATCCCCTATCCGGCACGCCATTCCAATATCAAAAGCATTAAGTCTTGGACGCAACTCGCGTGATGCGACGCAGCTTCTGCCCGGAACGCAGCTGTGCATTGCACTAGTACCTGAGCGGCAATAGTGGAATGATGTGTCCTATGGCACATGCAAAGCAACCATTTCATAATCTAGATGGCTACATCTCCCTTCCCCGGCTCGGCGGGCTGGCCCTCTCACCGGATGGCACCCGGCTAGTCACCTCGGTGAGCACGCTTGCCGAAGACTCCACAAAATACAGCTCTGCCCTCTGGGAGATCGACCCCAGCGGACACGAACCGGCCCGCCGGCTGACCTTTGGCGAAAACGGCGAATCTCAGCCGAACTTCACCGCCACCGGCGATCTGCTCTTTCTGTCCAAGCGCTCCTCCAAGGACGAGGCCAAGCCCGAAGCCTGGCTGCTGCCTAAGGCGGGAGGCGAGGCACGGTCCATTCTGTCGCATCCGGCAGGCATCGAATCGGTCACCACATTCGCCCGGAACCAGAAGGACCTATTGGTGCGCGCCGCCGGGCTGCCCCGCGCAAAGGACCTGGAACACGAGGAAAAGATCCTCGGCGAGCGCAAAGAGAAGAAGATCTCCGCCATCCTGCACAGCAGTTATCCGGTGCGCTATTGGGATGCGGACCTTGGACCGCAGACACCACATTTCTATGCAACCCGGCTGCCGGAAAGCTCAAGCACCGACGCCTGCACGCTCAAGGACCTTACCCCCGGGATCGGTGCGAATCAGACAGAAGCTGCGTTCACCGCCGCGGATAGTGGCGAGTTCCTGATTACCGAGTGGATGATACCGGAAGGCCGCGGCTCGGTGGCTACCGGATTGATGCGCATCGATCTGCATTCCGGCGAACAGGAGATGCTCCTGTCTCCGGATCAGGACTACGAGTACACGGTAGGCAAGATCAGCCCGGACTCGACCAAACTGATCTACTGCCGTTGGACCCGCTCCACACCCGAAACCGCTCCGGTGATGAGCCTTTGGCTTATGGAACTGGCCAGCGGAGAATCCCATGAAATCGCAGTGGGCTGGGACCGCTGGGCGGAAGATATCATCTGGTTCCCTAACGGCCACTCGCTGCTGATCGTCGCCGACGAGCACGGGCATAGCCCGATCTTCCACCTGTCGCTGGACCGGGACAAGATCACTCGCCTGACCGATACCGGAGCATACGCCAACGTACTGATCAGCCCGGATTCACGGACCGCTTACGCACTGCGTTCATGCTACGAATATCCTGCGGAACCGGTGGCGGTGGAACTTACCCACCTCTCGGACCTGGAAGAGAATGAATACGCGCGGGTATCCGAGCTGCGCTCCCCCGCACCGCGGCCCGAGCTTCCGGGCACGCTCACCGAGGTCACGGCCACCGCCGAGGACGGAACCCCGGTGCGCGCCTGGCTGGCGCTTCCCGAAACTGCCGGCCCGAAATCCAAGGCGCCATTGCTGCTGTGGGTTCACGGCGGACCGCTGGGCTCATGGAATGCCTGGAGCTGGCGTTGGAATCCTTGGCTGGCGGTGGCCCAAGGGTACGCGGTGCTCTTGCCCGACCCCTCGCTGTCTACCGGCTACGGCCAGGAGTTCATCCAGCGTGGTTGGGGGCGTTGGGGATTCGAGCCCTATACGGATTTAATGGCCATCACCGATGCGGCCGAGTCCCGCCCGGATATCGATGAGACCCGGACGGCGGCCATGGGCGGATCGTTCGGTGGCTACATGGCCAACTGGATCGCCGGGCATACCGATAGGTTCAAGGCCATCGTGACTCATGCGAGCCTGTGGGCGCTGGAAGGTTTCGGCAAGACCACCGATGCCTCGTTCTATTGGACACGCGAGATGAGCAAGGAAATGATCCAGGTCAATTCCCCGCATAACTCTGTTGCGAACATTGTGACGCCCATGCTGGTGATTCATGGCGACAAGGACTACCGCGTACCCATTGGTGAGGGCTTGCGCTTGTGGTACGAATTGTTGGCCGAGTCCGGGCTGCCGCAGGAGGCGGACGGAACCACCGCCCACCAGTTCTTGTACTTCCCAGATGAAAACCACTGGGTCCTCAGCCCGCAGCACGCCAAGATCTGGTACCAGGTGATCTTCGAGTTCCTTTCACAAAATGTCTTGGACAATGAGCCCAGCCCGTTGCCCGAGGTGCTCGGCTAGCCAATGCCGCTTGCTCCGACGACGGCCATGCCTCCCCTGAATTCTCGGGAGCTTGGCCGTCGCTCTCGCTTGGCTACCTGCGGTGCCCGCCCGCCGGGGATGGCGCGGCCGCAGGTAGCGCCCAGCATCTTCAGCTGATATCCCAAGGTGCGCTGAACCAAGACTCTTCGGCCAGCGGCAGCTGCTTGTGCAAGTATTACTGCATGGAGCTCCCAGATGTAGAAGTGAAATCCGCCGCTGCGGCCTACGACGCCATTGCCGATGGCTATACCGCCGAAAATGATTCAAGCCTGCTCAACGAATACTACAATCGCCCTGCAATCCGCGCGCTGCTTGGCGAGGTCGAAGGCCATCACGTGCTGGACGCCGGGTGCGGATCCGGCCCGAATATTGCCGATCTGCTTGAACTCGGAGCTACCGTCATCGGCATCGACGGCAGCGCCGCAATGCTCGACATTGCCCGCGATCGGCTCGGCCCGAGGCGGACCTGCGAGTGGCCGATCTAGCTGCGCCACTGCCCTTCGCAGACAATACCTTCGATGACGTGATCTGCTCGCTCTCGTTGCACTATCTCGAAGACTGGCAGGACACCCTGGCCCAGATGAGACGCGTGCTCAAACCCGGCGGTCGCCTGATTCTCTCGGTCGAGCACCCGTTCGCGACCTGGCTAGGCCAACGTGAGGCCGGAGTGAAGACAAACTACTTCGAAACCCGTTCAAGGACCGAAAACTGGCAGATGAACGGGCAAGAAACCGAACTGACCTTTTGGGACAGGTCCTTGTCGGCCATGCTGACATCTTTCCTAGCAGCAGGTTTCCGGCTGACGCACCTCGAAGAGCCCGCCCCTTCTCCAGAAGCCGTGGAGAAGTTCCCTGAATTTTTCAACGGCCGCCAAGACCCGCGGTTCCTCGCCTTCCTCTTTATTGTTTTGGAAGCCTGATACCGAAATTATCCGGGAAGGGTGACCGAGGCTGGCTCATCTCCGCCAGCACCACGAGTCGCGGCCACCAGGGCCTTGGCGCGGCGGGCAATATCTGCATCGCGTTCACCCAGCATCGCCACCAAGCGTTCCAGGTGGGCCACTCGGTGAGCATATGACTGGTGCAAGCGTTCGGACAAGGGAAGCTGCGAGAGTTCTTCCGCTTCGTGCCACGCCATCACCAGAGCACGTTCGAAGAGCCGCTGCCCGGCTTCATCCGCACGCCCTCGGCCGCCGGAACCGAGCACCGCCACCGCGTTGAGCTGTGCGTCGTCCAAGCCGAGCATCAACGTTTCGAGCTGCTTCTTCGACCGAGCCAGGGCTCCCGCGCCGCGTCCGAATCGGCTGATGCGGGTCGTGGCACCGAGCAGGTACCGCACGAAGAGCACCAGGTTGACGACGGTGAAGAAGAACATGAAGCTGAGCATCCAGAAGAGACCCGCGGTGGAGAACCCAGCCCGCTCATACCCATTACGTTCCAGCGCCTCGTTGTAGTCATCCAGGGTCCCGGCGACCTCCATCTCCAAATACCTGGATTCACTGATCGACCCGTGTTCCCAGGCGTTCAGGCGGCCCCAGGAATACTCGCCACGTTGCACCTCGGAGCTGATGATTCCCGGAACGACGGTCCTTTCGGCGTCGGTGACCAGTACCGGGATGATCGCTTCCTCCGGGAGAAGCTCACCGGTTACCGGATCTACTTTGTCCTTGAATTCACCCTTCAAACGCCATTTGGCCTCCAGGATGCTGACGGGCAGAACATCGCGGAAGGTGCTCCCGGGCTCCGGGGGACGGAATTTAAGATAGCTTTCGGCATCTCGTACCGCGAGGGTGAAGCTGCTGTCGCTTTCGAAGTCGGTGTCCATATAGTGCAGGACGTCTTCTTCGACGAGCATCCCCGCTGGATCATCGACCTCAAAGCTCACGCCTTGTCCGCTGCCCTCGCTGGCGAGCTCGGGTCTTGCGGTCAGCTTGGCCACCATTAATCCGGCGGCAACCATGCTGCCGATCAGCGTCAATGCCGCCAGAGCAATCAGCAGCCCGCGACGGCGCGGAGCCGGTTCCTCGGTACCGGCGGTACCTCGCTTTCCCCGAGCCGAAGCAATCCCGGTGCTGGACTTGGCGTCCTCACCGGGCGCTTGCCTCCCGCCATCCGAGGCGAGGGTGTCCCCCAGCGTGGCGCGCACCAGGGCATTGGCCAAGCGCAGGTGGTGCAAGGCGCTAGATTCTTCCGGGGCTTCGAGGCCCAGGCTTTCACGCAGTTGCCGATGATCTTGGGAAATCTGCGCCGCTGCGGGTATCCGGACGTGCGGATAGCGGCGCAGCGAGGTGATCAGCGTGCGGGTGTGCCGCGCAAGCCGCTGTTCGGCTTCGCGCCACCGGGCGACCGCCTGCTTGCTGTCGGTGTCCCCCTTCGAAGCATCCAACAGCTCGCCAAGCTCCGCACGCAAAGTCTGCAGGTCCTGGCCCGCGACCATTCGCCCTGGCGCTTGATCCAGGCGAATCAGCAATGCGGTAGCTGCATCATAGATCGGGCGGCTGAGCTTATCGAAGGTGCTTCCGGTTCCAGCGAGATTTGCGTGAACCGACCCGGCCCCCATCAGCGAATCGGCCAATTGAGTGAGTTTCCGACTGGTGTTTTCAAATTCGGCCAGTTTGGCACCAGTGTTCTGGTTCAGGGCCTCAGCTTTGCTGAAAAGCGAGGTCACCAGCGGGTCTTCGTTGCGTGCCGCCTGCAAGGACAGGCTTTGCAGGTCGTTCCAGTTTTTGCTGAACCCTGCTGGACGGGAATTCTCCGGCGCGGCAGCATAGGTCGCTTCCAAAGCTTCGAGGTCTAGGACTACTCGAGCCAGTTTGCGTTGCGCGGCAACCAAGCGACGATATCGGGAGCTCCAGCGCGAGCGGTAGCGCAGCGCAAAATACAGCAGCACCGCGGTCAGCATGGCGCATAAGCCAATCGCCCCAAACCAATACAGCGGATTTTGCACCGGGACATCCGAGAGCACAATCGCCGCGCGTTCGGCCGCGGCAATCACCGCTTGCGGTCCGTGGCCCAGGCCGACATTGTCCCAAAAGGCATTGCTGATTTCGAAGCGGGCATCCGAATACTCGTCGTCTCCGGAAACGAACTCGGATTTCAGCGCACTGCCATGGAACCGCTGATCAACGTTCAGGTTTTCGGTTTCAAGGTTCTCCAACTGGGTGGAGAGCAGAACGTCGTAGCCCGGCAGCTCGCCGCGCAGAAGCTCATCCCCGCTGAGATACCTGTCGGTGACGGTGAGCGTCAGCGGTCTATGCGACTTGACGGGATGTTTTTCAAGTGCCGCGTCCACCGTGGACTGGCTGATGTTCCACTCGTGCGACCCCTCGACGATGATCGACACCTCGTGCAGTGGCTCCTCCGGGATCGAGGTGTACCCACGCACGGCCACCAGCGTGGTGATGATGGCCAGGAGTATTGCGCCAAGTGCCGCCCAGGACCGCGGGCGGCGTAGTCGACGACCACGAGAATCGAGCATTTCGCGCCGGCTCATGGATGCTCCTGTGGGTTCTCGACGGCCAGCTCTTTAGCCCGTGTGTACGCGCGGTCCACGATGCTCAGCGGATCGGAGTAGAGCTTCGCGGCCCGGTCACCGAGCATGCGCTCGCGCAAGGAGTCGATGAGTTTCAAATTTGCGGCCCTAGCCTGTTGAACGGCTGTCGCCTGTTCGCGCTGCAGATCGACTCGCATGATCCACAGCTCATCCAGTACCTGCGCAGTACTTTGATCTCGATGTCGGCTTCCGCCAGCCCGTTGGCGCACCTCGTCCAGCCGGTTGGTGTGCTCGATGATCAGTGTGCGCAGTCGTGGCACGCACTCCAGTTGCCCGGCGGACGGTATGTTGAGGAATTGTGCGGTATCTTCGAGCCGTTCGCGCTGGGTGAGCACGATGGCCTTCCAGTCGTCCCTGTTCCGGAACTTCGAGTCAAGCAGGCTATTGAGCGCTTTGCTCCCCGCGACCAGCACCTCCTGATCGGCCAAGGCGCTTTCCATGGTTGCCAACCGATCAACATCGAGCGGACCGCCATCTTGGTATTGTTCTGCCAATTGGCGGGCGCGGGCATTAAGCGGTGGAATCGCGGTACTAATTGCCGCGCTCGCCTGCGCGCTGGGTCCTTCCGGGTTGCCGGCAGCTGGGCGCGCGCCGTGCTTCTCCAGTCGCAAGGCGCGCTGGCGGAGCAGCTCCACGAGCATGTCACCGCGTTTGCTGCGCGCCAGGGCAGCGGCTGCACGATGCTTGCGATGGCGCGCGATCAAGGTGGCGATCACCGTTGCGACCAGGATCAGGCCTAGCACGCCGAATCCAATGACTTTTGTGGTGGTGCTGTCTTTGGGTGCTTTCAGCTCGGTGGCGCTGGCCCGTGCCACCTCGATGAGGCCTCGGGTGTAATTCTGGGCATCGAACTGCTGCCGGCCGGTCCCTTGGACGCGGTCTTCGGCGCCCGAACCGACGGGCGTGACGTTGCGGCCCGGCTCTACCGAAACCTCAGTTGGTGCTCCCGGGGTTTCGGGCAGCATCACCCCGACAACGATCCAGCCTTTGCCGACATACCCCAGCTCTTTGCCGTTTTCCAGCCAGTCATCGCTGAGCGCGTCGCTGTCACCGAAGAGCAGCAATCCGCGCACCAGCTGGGCGGCTCCGGTGAGGTTGTTTGGTTCCTTGTCGACTCCAACCAGAATCTTTGCATTTGAAAGATCCATGGATTGGCGTACCTGATCGAGAATTTCTTGCGTATCGACCGAACTTTGAGCCGCATCGCTCACCGCAAGGTAAAAGTTCTCTTGCTGCGCGGTGATACGCGGAATGAGGATTGGTTCTTCGTCTTCCGCCGGGGCGCTTGACTGCACAGTGGGGTAAACCGGCTCTGACCGGAGGTCTTGGGCCTGCGCTGGGATTGGCAACGCGAGAAGCGCCAACGGCAGCAGGAGCGCTGCTCCGAATCGGGGCCAGGAACGGACTGCAGCGAACGGTCGAGTCATAGTGCCCCCGAGTATATCAATAAGGGTTTGAGTAACCGGGCGCGGGAAAACCCGCCATGCCAGGTACTCATGGCACCTGGCATGGCGGGTTGATTTCACCGCTTAGTCCAGCAGCATGGCCGGTTCTTGCATAATCGAGGCGACGTCGGCCATGAAGCGGGCCGACAGGTCGCCGTCAACCACGCGGTGGTCGAAGGAGCCACCGAGGGTGGTGATCCAGCGGGGCACCACTTCGCCGTCGACAACCCATGGCTTCTGGCGGATCGTGCCGAAGGCGACAATCGCTACCTCGCCCGGATTGATGATCGGGGTTCCGGTATCAATGCCCAACGCACCGATATTGGTGATGCTCAACGTGCCGTCGCGCATCTCTTCCGGGCTGGTCTTGCCTGCTCGGGCCGTGGTGGCCAGCTCGTTGAGGGACATCGCGAGCTCACGCATGTTCAGCTCTTGGGCGTTCTTGATATTCGGAACCAGCAGCCCACGCGGGGTGGCCGCGGCGATGCCTAGGTTCATGAAGTGCTTCTGGTGGATCTCCGCACCATTCTCGGTCTCCACCCAGGAGGCGTTGACCGAGGGGTTGCGTGCGGCCGCCCAGATCACTGCGCGGGCCAGCACCAGCAATGGGGAAACCTTGATGCCTTCGAAGTCGCGGGACTTCTTCAGCCGCTGTACGTACTCCATGGTGCGGCTTGCATCCACGTCTACGAAGATCGAAACGTGCGGGGCGCTGAAGGCGGAGTCCACCATGGCCTTCGCGGTGGCCTTGCGCACCCCGCGAACCTGGGTGCGTTCGATCAGTGCGCCGCCTTCGGCGCCGTGCCCCCAGTAGGTTGGTGCCGCGTCGCGCTCGGCTTCGCGCTGGCCCTGGTAGCTATTGACGTCTTCGCGGGTGACCTCACCCTGCACGCCGGTACCGACGATCTCGTTGATGTCCACGCCAAGGTCCTTGGCCAGCCGGCGCACCGGGGGCTTCGCAAGCACCCGGTCGACGAAGTTGGCCATGGCGGGCTTGCGGCGGTCGACCTCGCGGGCCACCGCCTGCCCCAGGCCCTGGGCGCGGCGCGAGATCGTATCTGCCAGGCCGGCGGCGCTGGCGCCCCCGCGAGGTGGGGTGGTCCGCGCATCGGTGGCCGAGGGCGCCGGACGGCTGGTGCGCTTGCGGCGTACCGCAGAGTCCGCTGTCGGGCCGGAGCCGACCAACGGGCCAGGCTCCTCGGAGGCCACCGGGGTTTCGGTGTTGGCGGCTTCCAAAGGTTCGGGGACACCTGTAGGTGGCACCGGGTCGCCTTCTTCGTTGATGGTGATCAGCGGCTGGTCCACCAGCACGGTGTCGCCTTCGCCCGCGTGCAGTTCGGTGACTACCCCGGCAAAGGGGCAGGGAAGCTCGACCAGCGATTTGGCGGTTTCGATTTCCACGAAGATCTGGTTGACCTCGACGGTGTCTCCCACGGAGACCTTCCAGGAGGCGATATCGGCTTCGGTTAGCCCCTCGCCCACATCGGGAAGATTAAAGACAGTCATGTTTTTCTCCTTGGTTCCTTAGCGCTTAGTAAGCGAAGGAGCGGTCGAGGGCTTCGAGCAGCTTGTCGATGTCCGGCAGGTACTGGGATTCGACCTTTGAGATGGGGTAGGGCATGTGGAATCCACCGACGCGAAGCACCGGTGCTTCCAGGGACAGGAAGGCGCGTTCGGAAATGCGCGCGGCGATTTCGCCACCGAGACCGCCAAAGGTCGGCGCTTCGTGGGTGATGATCAGCCGTCCGGTCTTCTGCACCGATTCGGTGATGGTGTCGAAATCGATCGGCGAGAGCGAACGCAGGTCGATCACCTCAACCGAGCGGCCGTCCTCGCGGGCGGCCTCCGCGGCAGCCAGCGCGATGGGGACCAGCGGGCCGTAGGCGACGATGGTTGCGTCTTCTCCGGGGTGGACTATCTGGGCCTTGAAGGCGTCCAGCGCCGGAGCCTCGGTATCAACCTCGCCCTTGAGCCAGTAGCGGCGTTTGGGTTCAAGGTAGATGACCGGGTCCTTGCATTCGGCGGCCTGCTGGATCATCCAGTAGGCGTCGTGCGCGTTGGAAGGAGTGATCACGCGCAAACCCGCGGTGTGCACGAACAGGGCTTCCGGAGATTCGGAGTGGTGCTCAATGGAACCAATGCCGCCGCCATAAGGAATGCGGATGACCACGGGCACGGTCAGCCGTCCCTCGGAGCGGGCATGCATCTTGGCCAGCTGGGTGGTGATCTGGCTGAAGGCGGGGAAGACGAATCCGTCGAACTGGATCTCCACCAGCGGGCTGTGTCCACGCAGTGCCATGCCGACCGCACCGCCCACGATACCGGCTTCGCCCAGTGGGGAATCGATGACGCGGTAGGCACCGTACTTGTCGATCAGTCCTTCGGTGATGCGGTACACGCCGCCGAGGCGTCCGATATCTTCGCCCATGAGGATGGCGCGGTCATTGGATGCAAGTACCTTGTCCAAGCCATTGGTGATGGCCTTGGCAAGAGTCATGGTTGTCGTCAATTTACTTCTCCCCCTGTCCGGCTTCATCCGCGAACCCGGCTTCGTAGTCCAGATGCCATTGCAGTTCTTCCTGGACCAGTGGGTGAGCTTCGGCGTACACCTGCTCAAAGGACTTGGACAGCGGCGGAACGGGGAATGCCATGGCGTCCTTGCGGACCTGGGCGGCCATCGCGTCTCCGTCCTGTTCGAGTTGTTCGAAGAACGCTTCGTCGACGATGTTGTTCTCCCGCAGGTACGTTTCCATGCGGATCAGCGGATCCTTCGGCGCCCAAGCCAGCTCTTCTTCGCTCTGCCGGTACTTGGTCGGATCATCTGCGGTGGTGTGCGCGCCGAGGCGGTAGGTGACCGCTTCGATCAGCACCGGTCCCTTGCCGCTTCGGGCATGCTCCATGGCCCAGCGGGTGACCGCCAGGACTGCAAGCACGTCATTGCCGTCAACGCGGATACCAGGCATGCCGTAGCCAGCGGCGCGGGCGACCAGAGGGACCTTCGACTGAACTTCGAATGGCACCGAAATGGCCCACTGGTTGTTCTGGCAGAAGTACACCACCGGTGCGTCGAAGGAGTTGGCGAAAACCATCGATTCGTGGGTTTCGCCTTCGGTGGAGGAACCGTCACCGAAGTAGGTGAGCACCGCGTCGCCCTGTTCGGCGCGCTTCGCTTCATCCCAGCCATGCTGTTCAAGATTAATCGCCATGCCGTAGCCGGCGGCATGCGGCAGCTGGGCGGCAAGCACCATGGTGTACATGTGGAAGTTGTTTTCCCGTGGATCCCAACCTCCGCCGGAAATGCCGCGGAACAAGCGCAGCATCTCGGAGAAGGAGACATTGCGGGTGAGCGCTACACCGTGTTCGCGGTAGGTCGGGAAGATGTAGTCCTTCGGGCGAGTGGCTCGGCCCGATCCGATTTGCGCCGCTTCTTGCCCACGCAGCGGGACCCAGAGGCAGAGCTGACCTTGGCGTTGCAGGGCCGTGGCTTCTTGGTCGAACCTGCGGGTCAACGCCATGTCGCGGTAAAAACCACGCAACATGTCATCGTCAACATCGCCCAAATACGAATCATAAGTTTCGTTGGGCAGACGCTGGCCTTCCGGGGTCAGGATCTGAATCAGGTCCTGGTCCGTTGCCTCGGTTGCGGCACGCGGCATAAAACTTCCTTCGATCAATTATATGCCCCATAAGGAATACATTCCCTGCGGGACATATAGCGGCTTAACTAATGAACAGCCTATATCTCAAGGCGTCTAAAACGCGAGAATTAGAAGCAGGTCAGCTCTGCTTTAAATCGAGAGAATTCTTGCATAATTCGATGATCCGGTCGTTGGCCGCGGGCTCGGCGATCGAGATCCGCACGCCCTCACCGGCAAACCCGCGAACCGACAGCCCCTGGGCTTGGGCTCGTTCGGTGAAAGCCTGTGTGTTTCCGCCTAGCGGCAACCACACGAAGTTCGCCTGGGTTGCCGGGAAATCCCAGCCCAGGGCCTTCAATGCAGCCACCACGCGTTCGCGCTCCTGCACCAAGGTGTTGACCCGCTCAAGCACCTTGTCGATGTTTTCCAGCGAGGCGACGGCGGCATCTTCCGCCACTGAAGAGACCGCAAATGGTGTGGCGACGACACGAATATTGTCGGTGATTTCCGGGTGCGCGACGCTGTAGCCAACCCGCAGATTCGCCAGTCCGTGCGCCTTGGAGAACGTGCGCAACAACACCACGTTTTCATTCTCGCGGTAGGTGTTGACGCCGTCTACCGCTTCGGGATCGCGCACAAACTCGATGTAGGCCTCGTCCAGCACGATCAGCACATTACGCGGCACGCGCGTTATGAAGTCATCGACCTCGACCTGGGTCAGGATCGGGCCCGTGGGGTTGTTCGGCGTGCAAAGCAAAATGACCGAGGTGTTTTCATTGACCGCTTCGCTCATCGACTCAAGATCGTGGCGGCCGTCATCCAGCACGGGGATTTCTACCGGCAGCGCGCCTGCGCTCTGCACCAAAATTGGGTACGCCTCGAAGGAGCGCCAGGCATAGATCACCTCGTCCTGGACGCCGTCTTCGTTCTGACCGGCAAAGGTCGTGAGAATCTGCACCAGCGCGCCGAGCGATCCTGCACCGGTGACGATATCTTCGGCTGGAACGTCGAGGTAATCGCTGAGGCAATCGCGCAGCTTTGTGGAGAGGCTGTCTGGATAGCGGTTCAGCGCGTCCTGTTCCATGACCGCTCGACGCACCTCATCCAATGGGCCGAAGGGGATCTCATTGGAGGACAACTTGAAGGATTCAAGTCCTTCGACTGCTGCAGGGGGTTTGCCGGCAGCGTATTTTGGCAAGCGCGCAACTATTGAACGAGGTTGCACCAAATCTTGGGTCACGGGGTTCTCACTCATACATCAAAGCCTAGCCCTCGGTAGGTCAATCGGCAGATTCTTTGCTCACCGTGCTTTCAGTCTTTTATGGCAAAGTTGTCCCATGAGCTTTTTGATTCGAGTCATTGTTAATGCATTGGCCCTTGCCGCTGCGGTATGGATTGTCCCCGGAATCCAGATCAGCGCCATCAGCGAAGGCCTCCTTGGATCCGTGATCGCCTATTTGATCGTGGGCGTGATCTTTGGCCTGATCAACGCGTTGGTGCGGCCGATAGTCTCGTTCTTCTCGATGCCGATCACTTGCCTCACCTTGGGCCTGTTCACCGTGATCATTAATGCGCTGATGCTGATGCTGACCAGCTGGCTAACTCAGTTCACGCCGGTGGGCCTTAACATCGACGCATTCTGGTGGGACGCCATTGTCGGCACCATCATCATCTCAATCGTTTCGGCAGTCCTTGGCTTTTTCGTTGGCAAGGAAAAGCGCTAAGCGCTAGCGGGCTGAGCCGTATTTCTCTTCCTCCCAGTTTTCATGCTTTGTGTTTCGCGGGCGCTCTTTGCGTTCGATCTTGATTTTGCGAAATTTCAGAGGCCCCGGAGGAAGCGCGAATTCCCGCATATTTTCGTGCAGATCCGGGATCGGGCTCTCCACTATCTCTTCGAGATGATCTCCGTAATTATCCAGGTCGTGCGGTTTGCCGAACAGCCCCTCGTCGAGTTGTTCCTCAAACCTCGGACCGTCAAATTTTACGGTGATTTGATCCTTTTTGCGCTTGTTTTCTACCCCGTCGGTGCCCGGAACCATGTCTTTGGAATCCTCAATCGACAGGCTTCGAATGTCCTCGGGAAGGTTTATGTGGCCAATGGGAGAACCGAGGGTCAGCATCTTTTCCATCTTGAACTTCTTGCGCAAGAACCTGTTCTTCATCAGATTCGCAATATGAATCCCACCTTGCGAGTACCCGCTGAGGATCACCTCGTCGCCCTCGCGTGCGCCAGTGATTTGCAGGGCCTCGTTGATCGGTCCGGCGAAGTTGTCCGATTCGAAGCTGAACGCATCGATGATGCCGTAGGTGTCAAAGGGATTATTGCCGTTGCCCTCCCCCTGAGTCCCAGGAAGAATGACGAGATAAACATTTTCTCCATCTTTCTCGGCCTCGGCGATAAGAATCTGCCCATCATCATTGGGCCCGGCATCGTTGAGAATCTTGTGAAGCTGGTAGTAGCTGTTCAGCGTGCCGTCAACCTCAACCTGTTCCACCGGTTGGGCCTCGCCGAGGTTGAGCTCCTTGCTCCGCAAAGGTCCCCAGGTAGAGATTAAATCGGCCAATTTCTCGGTCGTTTCGTGCATCATCAAAGGCTGCGGGCGCGCAAACCCAAACCGGTCCCGTGGCGAAGAGAGCAAGACAAAAAGCTTGAGCAGCGTTTCCATATCCCTGGTCGGCGGGCGGGAATCGTTGTTGCGCGTGTTATTCCAAGCGTCCACCAGAATCTGCCACTTGGCAGAGACCAGAATCGAGTTTTCGATGCTGGTCTCTGCCCTGACGTAGTTCTCGATTGCTGCGCCCACTTTCTCCTCCAACCTCCGGGCATCGATCACGGCCTCGGTCGAGTGGTGGTAGCCGGTGCGTAATTTGTCCGCCAGAATCCCCAGTGAATAACCACGGTTACCGATTCCGTTGACCAAGCATTGGGATTGTGCTTCCTGTTGGCATTCTTGCGCGCGCACCGAGGCCCTCAGCAGTTGCGTCTCAACACTTTGGAGCTGTCCGTAGACTTGTTGGCAAATCTGAGCCGATTGGGCGTAATCCAAGGAGTTGTAATTGACGTCATATCCCATGGCTAGGAGGCCATTCGCTGGTTGAGGATCTCCGCTTCTAACGCGTTCATCTCCCTGATGGCCAAGGACAGATACGATTCGGCTTCGCCCAGCGCTTTGGTAAGTCCCACGAGCCTGTCACTGAGTTGGCTCACCTCCGAGGCAAACGCCTTGCCTGCCGAAGATCTCCAAGTCAGCGAGCCGATTGAAGAGAGCTGTTCGATGGCGAAACGCGTTGTTGACTGGGCGTCATCCAGCTGGAAGGCCACCGAATCCAGGGTCGCCTGAAACATCATGATTAGCTCCAACCCGTAATTCTCCACCGGTGAATCGGTGAAAATCTGCTTTCATCTTCGCCCTGTTGCGGCTTCTTTCGGCCCGTTTGGGCACCGGCTGTGGAAAGAAGGATGTGTGTAAAAGATGTGATGTGCACGCAGTGATGAAAGAATATGAGCATGGCTGAGATTGCGCGCACTTCCCTTGCTAATGAACCCCTGGCACTTGGTGCCCTCGACGGACGCTACCGCAGCGCGGTGGCACCGTTGGTTGACTACCTTTCCGAAGCGGCGCTGAACCGCGATCGTGTTCACGTGGAGATCGAATGGTTGATCCACCTGGCCGAGAACTCCGTGCTGCCGGGCACTTCCCCGTTCACCGCCGAGCAGCAGGCCGCCCTGCGCAAGATCGTCACGGACTTCAACGCCGACTCGGTGAAGGAACTGGCCGAGATCGAGGCGGTTACCGTCCACGATGTGAAGGCAGTCGAGTACTACATCGCTAACCGTCTGGATGCTATCGGCATTGGCAACCTGAAGCCGCTGGTGCACTTCGGCTGCACTAGCGAAGACATCAACAATCTCTCCTACGCGCTGGGTGTCCAGGGCGGAGTCACCCAGGTGTGGTTGCCTGCAGCCCGCGATCTGGTGGCCCAGCTGACCAAGATGGCCGAAGAGTCCCGCGACGTTCCAATGCTTTCGCGCACCCACGGCCAGCCTGCTACCCCCACCACCCTGGGCAAGGAACTGGCAGTTCTTGCCTGGCGCCTGACCCGCCAGCTGGATCGCATCGAGAAGACCGAGTACCTGGGCAAGATCAACGGCGCCACCGGCACCTACGCCGCCCACTACGCCTCGGTTCCAACCGCGAACTGGCAACAGGTTTCACAGTCCTTCGTCGAGCACCTGGGACTGACCTGGAACCCGCTGACCACCCAGATCGAATCCCACGACTGGCAGGCAGAGGTCTACGCCGACATCGCACGCTTCAACCGCATCCTGCACAACCTGTGCACCGATGTGTGGAGCTACATCTCCATCGGCTACTTCGCTCAGATTCCTGTGGCCGGAGCCACCGGCTCCTCGACCATGCCGCACAAGGTGAACCCGATCCGCTTCGAGAACGCCGAAGCTAACCTGGAAATCTCCAACGGCCTGCTTGACACCCTGGGTGCCACCCTGGTCACCAGCCGCTGGCAGCGCGACCTGACCGACTCCTCTTCGCAGCGCAACATCGGTACCGCCATCGGCCACTCGGTGCTTGCCATCTCGAACGTCGCCAAGGGCCTGGATCGCTTGGATGTCGCCGAGGCGGTACTCGCAGAGGATCTGGACCACAACTGGGAGGTGCTCGCCGAGGCTATCCAGATGGTCATGCGAGCCGAATCCATTGCCGGCGTTGCAGGCATGGACAATCCCTACGAGCGCCTGAAGGACCTGACCCGCGGACAGCGCGTGGACGCGGTCCGCTTGAAGGAATTCGTTGGCGAGCTGGGCTTGTCGGCGGACGCCGAGGCTCGTTTGCAGCAGATGACCCCGGGCAGCTACACCGGTATCGCCTCGCAGCTGGTTGACCACCTGAAGTAGTCTTCCCCCGCAACGGCCGTGAGTTCCCATCGGGCATTCACGGCCGTTGTCGTATCCGCACGCAGCGGTACGTGAAACATCACTCAGCGTCCCTCGAATCCTCCAGATGGTACATCGCTTAGACTTTAAGTGTTCATCACATCTAGGAAGAGGAACATGTTTCTCACAGTTCTCATCATCATTGGCATCCTTCTCGGGCTGTTCTTTATCTTCGGCAGCGCGGGTATGAAAGCCGGTACGAAGTCCAAGGGAAATACCCGATTAACCGGCATCGGCATTCTGGTCGTTTCGCTGGTTGTTCTCGGATTCGCCTCAGCCACCATCGTTCAGCCACGCACCGTCGGGGTGAAGATCGCCCTGGGCAAGCCGACCGCCGTCATCGGCAACGGCTTCCACCTCAAGGCGCCGTGGGAAACCGTGGAGAAGCTCGACGGTTCGGTCCAAAACGATGTGTACTCTTCGAACAGCGCCATCCCGGTCCGCCTGGGAAACAATGGCAAGGCGAACGTCGACGCCTCGATCCAGTGGCAGTTGAAGACCGACGACGCGATGTCCGTGTTCCTGGACTACCGCACCTTCGAAGGCATCCAGTCCAACCTGGTGGATCGTAATTTCCGTGCCGCATTGAACGAAGTCATGGCGAGCTACGACCCGCTGGCGTATACCGATCCAGCCGATGGAGGCCAGGATCTCGAGGGCCTGGCCAAGTCCGTGCGGACCAAGATGCAGGAAAAGGTCGGCACCCAGATTGACATCCGCTCGGTAACCCTGCCGATCATCAACTTCGATGAGCCGACGCAGAATCGCATCAACGAGCTGCAGGCCGAAACCGCGAAGACCCGCATCGCCGAGCAGCGCAAGCAAACCAGCGCCGCCGAGGCCGAGGCCAACAAGATCCTCGAGCGGTCCATCACCCCCGAAACCCTGACATCCAAATGCTTGGACATCGTCGCAGAATCGGGCAAGAGCCCGATCGGCTGCTTCCCCGGCGGAGGCGTCCAGCCAATCACCATGGTCGGTGGCGACGAGGACAAATAACAACAAGACGCACGGCCCCGGTGGAGCCGTGCGTCTTGTTGTGCAATTCCTGGTGGCTCCATTTTATCGATGCCACCGAGGTTTCGTACCTTAGACCAATGCGGCCTTGAGCTCGCGGGCCGCGGTCGCCGGGTCGGCCGCACCATAGATGGCGCCTCCGGCCACCGCCACCTGGGCCCCGGACTTCTGCACCTCGGCGATCGTGCTGATGCTGACCCCGCCGGCCACCGAGAACGGAACTGCTGCGATCGCCCCCGCGCTGAGCAGGCCAGTCAGGTCGTAACCGGGCTGCGCCTGCTCGTCCAAGCCGGCGTGGAACTCGACAAACTGAGCTCCCAACGCGATGACTTCCTTCGCACGGGCGGCCTTGTCCGCGATGCCGATCAGATCGACCACAATGCCCTTATTGCGCTCCTTGGCAGCCTTGACGGCGCCCGCCACGGTGGAGTCGTCTGCGCTGCCAAGCACGGAGACCAGATCCGCGCCGGCAGCGAAAGCGATGTCGGCTTCCAGCTCGCCGGCATCCATCGTCTTCATGTCGGCGAACACAATCTTGTCCGGGTGGGCGCTCTTGATCGCGGCAACCGCCGAGAGGCCCTCGGCCTTGATCAGCGGGGTGCCCAGCTCGATGATGTCGACGTATGGGGCGACCTTTGCCGCCAGCTCCAGAGCATCCTGGGTGGTCAGCAGGTCGATGGCAACTTGGATTTTCATGGTGATCTTCTTTCGGTTGTTGTGTTTTTCAAGGAGGATTCGCGGCCCGGGCTATTCCAGGTTGGCGTGCCGCAGCCACAGCTCTTCGGCCGGCAATTCCGTGCTGTTCCAAAGACAGTGGAATAGCGATTCGGTGAGCAGGAAGAGCGACTGCTCGAAGAGGCTGCCCGAGTACTGCTTGCTCTTCGCCGAACCGTGGTCCGTCTTGCACGCGGCCGGCACCTGCACGATTGCGGTGGCCAGGTGCGCCAAGGGCGAGCCCGGGTCCGTGGTCACCGCGGCGACGCACGCCCCGAGATCAGCTGCCGTCTGGGCGCTTCTGACCACCCCGGAGGTGGTGCCCGAGCCGGAGGCCACCAGCAGCAAATCCCCCTCGGTGATGGCCGGAGTGGTGATATCACCGGCCACGTGCACCGTGAGGCCCAGATGCATCAGCCGCATGGCGGCCATGCGCAGCACCAGCCCGCTGCGCCCGGCACCGGCGACGAAGATCCGCTTGGCCGAACTGGCCAGCTCGGCCACCGCTGCGACCTGGCCGGGATCGATGGCCTGCATGGTCTCAGCGATCTCCGCCTGAATCATTTCCTGCGCGGCTACAACATGATTTGCGGTGCTTGCCTCCGCCTTAGTTCGCAAAGTACCCAAGCCATTCCTCTCGATGGTCGCTTCGGTGCCCGTTGCGGGCCTCGCCGTGTCTACAATCCATCCTCACGGATCTGCCGGGTGGGCAATACACCATCTTGTGACGGCTTTTCCTACCCATTCGGGTAGGCTGGCCAGGCTCGAATGGAATACACTCACTGTCATGGTTTCTCTCCACGAGCTCATTGGACGCGACCCGAATTCCGATGCCAGGCTCTGGGAGCTTCTCGATTCGCTGTCGCTGCTGGCTACCGCGCCGCTGCTGCAGATCGCCGAACGGCTGCATGCGTCCTTGCAGCCGTGGGTCAAATGCTCCGCGCTGCTGATCTTCACCGAGGAGTGCACCGGCCGGCCGCAGAAGAAGGCGGGAAGCGAAGCAATCACCTCCCGGGTGACCATTGCCGAATTGGACCAGCTGCGCAGCTCCCACCCGGAGCAGGACCGGTGGCGGGGCACCGCAGGGATTAGCGGGGCCCCGCGCGAAGTCCTTGCCTTGCGCTATCCGCCGAGCAATGCGCTACTCGTGCTGACTGATCCGGTAGTGGTGCAGGAGCCTGCCGAGTCCGGCAGTTCTCGTGATCTGCTTGATTACCTCTGGCAGCTCACGGCAGCCCGGATCCGCGAAAAGGTCGCTGACGCGCCGCCCTCCTACTTGCGTGAATCGCGGGCCGTATCGGCCGAACGCACCCGGGTGACCACCGAACTGGTCGACCAGTACTCCACCAGCCTGGACCTTCTGCTGGCCACCTTGCGCAGCACGCAGCTCAGCGATGCGCTGGCACGTGCCAAGGCCACCGACCTGGCGGCGAAGACCCTGGTGGGCTTGCGGTCCCTCGATGACCGGATCAATGGCATGGCCGAGGAACCGGTGGGCAGCGCCTTTACCCGCTTGCGCGAGGACCTGCGCCCCTTGAGCGAATCCGGCGGAGTGGAACTGCAATTCATCGAGCCGCCCGCCGATGGCAGGGCCTTGCCCGGAGAAGTCGCCTACGCGGCGCGCTCGATCATGCGCGGGCTGGCGCTGGTCATGATGGATCAAGAACAGATCCACCGGATTCGTGCCCAATGGGACTGCGACGGTGAGAACCTGCTGATCAACATGCGTGACGACGGACGCGGCGCCATGGATCAAGCGTCTCCGACTATCGAGCGCCTGAACCGTCAGGTGCAAGCCCTGGCCGGGCGGATGGAGCTGGAAGTCATCTCCGAGTGGGGCACCGACGTCTCGATCGTGCTGCCGCTCGATGCGCCGCAGAGCATGCCCGCCGATCTGGCCCAATGGAAGCTGGCCGCCCGGGAATTCGAGGTGCTCCAACTGCTGGCGGCGGGGCAGGGAAACCGCGCGATCTCCGCAGCCCTGGGCATCAGCGAGAATACGGTGAAGTTCCATGTCCGCAACCTCTTCAAGAAGCTGGATGTGCGTTCGCGCGCCGAGGCAGCGGCGCTGGCCCATAGCCGCGGCGTGCCGGATGCCGCTAGCGGGAAGCGCTGGGGCGAGGCCCCTGGAACCGTCAAACATCCACGAGCCGCAACGGAATAGGGGCCGGGGCAGCCTGATCGATGGCAGTGTTCCATCATGCCGGGCAAGATCGTGTTCGTGGTGGCCGGCGGACCGATCTTCAAGATCTCTTTCCCGCAGGTCAAGAGCCACGAGTTCCCGCTGGCAGCGGGTTCAGGATGCACGGCGGCCGCTCCATGCCAGTGCTAGAACTCGAAGTCCCCGAAGCTTCCTCCGGCACCGCCCAGGAAGTCCCCGAACGCGCCACCGGCCTGGTCGCCCAAGCCCTCTCCGGCCGCGGAGAACTGTTCGCCGGCTCCGGCGAAGGAATCGCTGAGCCCCTCGGCCGCCGAGCCGAATTCCTCGCCGATCCCCGCGAAGCCATCGAGCAGCGGTCCGGCGATCGCGGTGCCGATGAAGGCTCCGGCCACACCGCCCAGCAGGCCGATTCCGAGCCCGCCGGCCGCGCCGGCGGCCATGCCGCCCATGGATTTCCGTCCCGAACCGCCCCGCGAGAGGAGCTTGTCCATGAAGCCCGGGCGGGATACCTCGGCGCGGGTGGCGGCCCGGGCCAGATCCTCCGGCCGTTGCGAGGCCGGGCGCTCTGCGGCCGGCAGCTGCTCGGCCAGCTCGGCGTGCAGCAGCTCGCGCTGCGACACCGTCAACCGGGCAAAAGCCTCGCTGTGGGCGCGTTCCATATCCTGCGGCGGCGCGGTGCGCAGCATGTAGCGGTACTTCTCGATCGCCGCCTGGTCCTCGCGTGATGCGCCCTGGCTACCGGCCGTCCGCGGCTGCACCGAGCCTTGCTGGTTCGGGTAGTCCCGGTTTTCGTACCCGGATTGGCTTCGGCTGTCGCGCGGATCCTGCTGGTTGTTTTGCTGGCCGGTGGAGCTGCGCTGGTTCAGCTGTTCCCGGACATACTCCCCGGCCAGCTGCTTTCCCTTGCGCAATAGCTTGTCGAACATTGCCACAACGTCCTCATTTCCTTGGTGGATCCGCGGCACGATTTCCGCCCGCCTCGGCCCCGTTAAACTCCCCAGAGCCGCGCAGAGTTCCCGGGTCCGGCGTTTTCACAGCGCCCGCTCAGCGGGCCGGGGTGAACACCCCGGCCCCGTGGCGCCAGCGGTAGTAGCCCAAGCACAGCAGGGTGAAGGGCACCCCGAACCAGAGGGCCGGGCGCTGCACGGGGTCGAAGGCCACACCGACCAGCGAGGCGCCCAGCAGAAGCAGCGCCAGGATCGGAAGCAGCGGGAACAGCGGGGCCCGATAGGGCAGCGAATCGGTGCCGCCGTGCACCGCTACATGGTGCCGGCGGAAGGACAGGTGCGAAGCGCAGATCACGATCCACACCGCCACCACCGCAAACCCGGAGATGGAGACCAGCGCCAGGAACAGCGAGTCCGCGGCGATGACCCCGGAGAGCAGGGAGGCCAAACCGCCCAGCAGCGACAGGCACAGCGCCAGCATCGGCACGCCGCGGCGGTTGGTTTTCGAGAGCACCGCCGGGGCTTGGCCTGCGGCGCCCATTGCGTGCAGCATCCGGGCGCAGGAATATAGTCCGGAGTTGCCCGCGGAGAGCAATGCAGTGATGATCACGAAGTTCATGATGTCGGCCCCGGCCGGCAGCCCCGCGGCATCCAGCACCGTGACGAATGGGCTCTCGTTTGCGCCCGCCTCGGCGAAGGGAACGATCGCGGCGATCACCACGATGGCGCCGATGAAGAACACCGCCAGGCGCACCACGGCGGTGCGGATGGCCCGCGGGATGCTCAGTTCCGGGTTCTTGGCCTCGCCGGCGGCCACACCGATCAGCTCCGTGCCGCTGAAGGCATAGAACACCGCCAGGATGGTGACCAGCACGCCGCTGATCCCCGTCGGGAACAGCCCATCGCCGGTATCGAAGTTCGCCAGGCCAAGCGGGCCCGCCTCGCTGGCCGGGTTGATGCCGAGGATCGTGGCCGCGCCGACCATGATCATGAGCACCACGGCGGCCACCTTGATCAGCGAGAACCAGAATTCGGTTTCCGCGAAGACCTTCGAGGACACCGCGTTCAGCGCGAACAGCAGGGCCGCGAAGAGCAGGGCGAACACCCAGACCGGCACCGTGGGGAACCAGCGCTGCATGAGGATGCCCGAGGCGGTGAACTCGCTGGCCAGCGCCACCGCCCAGCACATCCAGTACAGCCAGGCTGTAGTGAAACCCCAGGCCGGGCCGAGGTCGCGGGTGGCGTGGGCGTGGAACCCGCCGGCCACCGGATGGCGTGCGGACAGCTCCCCGAGCCCGCTCATCACCATATAGGCCACCAGCGCGCCCACCGCGTAGGCCAGCACGGCGCCCAGCGGTCCGGCCTGCGCAATCGTATAGCCCGAAGAGACGAACAGCCCCGAGCCGATCACCCCGCCCAGCGCGATCATCACCAGGTGGCGGGAGGTCATGGTTCTGCGCAGCCCGGATTCGCCGGGCGAAACGCCCGGAGTAGAGCGGGCGGGAGGCTGCTGCGCCGGCGGCGCGCTGAGCTCGGACATGGGGGCTCCTTCTGAAATGAATGCGTTTGAAGAATAACTGCCGTGCCCCCTGCTCCGCGCAGCCCTCGTCATGGCCTGTCACGGACCGTCATAATCGGTCATCAACCCATCGCCGGGTTACCCTCGGAAAGTGAAAAATCCCAGTGAAACCCTCAATTTCCGCGAGGCGCTGAGCGCCGCAGACAGCGCGCCGCTGCTCCTGGACGGCGGGCTCGGCACCCATCTGGCGCAGCGCGGCAATGACGTGAGCGGCGAACTGTGGTCCGCGCAGATCCTCAAAGACCGCCCCGAGGAGGTCCGCGCCGCCCACGCCGACTTCTTCGCCGCCGGCGCGCAACTGGCCACCACCTGCTCCTACCAGGTCAGCATCGATGGCCTGGCGAACGCCAGCGGCGGTGCGGGCACCGAGCAGGCCGCCGCGCAGGCCGAGGAGCTGCTGCGCACCAGCGTGCGGCTGGCCCGCGAGGCGGCGAACGGTTCACCGGCGCGCTGGGTGGCCGCCTCGGTGGGACCCTACGGCGCCGGTCCGGGGTCCGGCACCGAATACGACGGAGCCTATGGGCGCACCGTCGCCGAGCTGGCCGACTGGCACCGCGGGCGTCTGCGGGTCCTGGCCGATGCCGGCGCAGACGTGCTGATCTGTGAAACCGTGCCGAGCCTGGCCGAAGTCCAGGCGCTGGCCGGGGAGGCGGCCGGATTGGACCTGCCGGTGCTGCTCAGCCTCGCGGTGCGCACCGCCGCGGACGGACAGCTGGTGCTGGGAGACGGCAGCGACCTGCGCGAGGCGGCCCGGATCGCCAACGATTCCGGCGCCTTTGCCGCGCTCGGCGTGAACTGCTGCCCGGTGCCCGTGGCCGTCTCGGCCCTGAAGGTGCTGCGCGAGCTGACGGATCTTCCGCTGCTGGCCTACGCGAACAGCGGCGAAATCTGGGACCGCGAGGCCCGGAGCTGGCTTCCGGGGACCCCGGGCACCGATCTGCCCGGAGCGGTGCCCGAACTGATCGCCTCCGGCGCACGCATTATCGGCGGGTGCTGCCAGGTCGGCCCCGAGCAGATCACCCGGGTCGGCAGCGAACTTCGGCGCGTCCAGAGCTGATGCCGGTGGCCGGCGGCGGATCACATGATCTCAGGCATGCACCTTGCTGGTGGAACTGATCCTGGCCAGCAGCTCGGCGGCCACGCTGACGGCGATAGCCGCCGGCTGCTTGCCCGAGACCTGGGGCAATCCGATGGGGCATTGGATCTGCTGGATTTTCGCCTCGCCGTGACCGCTGGCGGCCAGGTTCTTCCGGAAGCGGGCCCATTTGGCCTTCGAACCGATCAGCCCGATCGATCCGAGCCCCGGATGCCGCAAGGCTGCATCGCACAAATGGAAATCCTCGGCATGGTCGTGGGTCATGATCAGCACGTGGGCGCCTTCCGGAAGGCAGCTCAATACCTGCTCGCCCAGCACCGCCACCTGCGCATGCACACGGGCCACGCCGGGTTCCATAGCCGCCAGCGACTGGAGGAACTCGGGACGCGAGTCGGTCAGATGCAACTCCAGCTCATGCCGGGAGAGGATGCGGGCAAGTTCCATTCCCACGTTGCCGATCCCGAAGATCGCCACGGTGGCCGGCACCGGCAGAGGCTCCAGCAGCAGGCTCACCTCTCCCCCGCAGCATTGGCGCCCGTATTTTGCCGGGGCTTTGTCGTTCAGCCGCAGGCTCATGTCCTGCGGCTGGCTTTCGCCCTGCGCGAGCATTTCGCGGGCCCGTTCCATGGCCGCCATCTCCAGATTGCCGCCGCCGATGGTGCCGAAGATTTCGTCCGCCGCGATCACCATCTTCGCGCCGGCTTCACGCGGGGCATGGCCGCGCACGGCGGTGACGGTGACCAGCACCGCCGCGCGCCGCTCATTGCGCAGTGCCGTCACCGCTTCGATCCAGGACAGCATGGCTAGTGCACCTTTTCCTCGATCAGGCTCGGCTCGCGCACGGATTCAATGGCCCAGAACACCGCCTCCGGTGTGGCCGGCGAGGCCAGCTGGACCGAGCAGCCGGCCGGACCGAATTCGGCCACCGCCTGCCGCAGCGCCTCGCGCACCGAGAAGGCCAGCATCAGCGGCGGTTCGCCGACCGCCTTGGAACCGTATACCGCTCCTTCCTCATGGGCCTTGTCCAGCAGCGAAACGTAGAAGACCTCGGGCATCTCGGAAAAGCTGGGGATCTTGTAGGTGCTCGCGGCCTGGGTGGCCACCCGCCCGCGCCCCGGACCATCCGAGGTATCCCAGCGCAGGTCTTCGAGGGTCAGCCACCCGGCGCCCTGCACGAAACCGCCTTCGATTTGGCCCAGATCCACCAGCGGCGAGAGCGAGTCGCCCACGTCGTGGACGATGTCCACTCGGGCCAGGGTGTAGGACCCGTCAAAGCGGCTGACCTCCACCTCGCTGGCGGCTACCCCGTAGGCGAAGTACTTGAACGGGGTGCCGGACATCTGGCTCAAATCCCAGTGCAGCCCCTCGGTACGGTAGAACCCGGCGGCCGAGAGTTGGATGCGCTGGAAGTAGGCGTCCCGCACGGTTTCTTCCCAGCTCAGCTCCTGGCTCTTGCCCAGTGCGGTGATCTTTCCGTTGCCGAATCGCACCTCATGCGCCGGAACGCCAAGCTTGCCGGCGGCGACCTGCGCCAGTCTGGCCTGGATCTGCTCGCAAGCGTCCTTCACGGCCCCGCCATTGATATCGCTGCCGGAGCTGGCGGCGGTGGCCGAGGTATTGGGCACCTTGTCCGTCCGGGTTGGCGCGATGCGTACCGTGGACAGCGGCACACCCAAGGTGGTGGCCGCGACCTGCAGCATCTTGGTATGCAGGCCTTGGCCCATCTCGGTGCCGCCGTGGTTCACCAGCACCGAGCCGTCCTTGTAGACCAGCACCAGGGCGCCTCCCTGGTTGAAGGCGGTGAGGTTGAAGGAGATCCCGAACTTCACCGGGGTGAGGGCCAGGGCGCGTTTGGTGTTTTCATTGCGCGCGTTGAATTCGCTGATTTGCGCCTCGCGCTGGGTGATCTGGGCGGATTCCAGCACCTGCTGCCAGGCCGCGTTGAGCCGTTCGGGATGGCGCACCGGCTGGTAGTACGGGGTGTCCTGTCCCTGCGCGTAGAAGTTGCGCCGGCGCAGCTCGCGGGCCGCGATCCCCAGCTTTGGGGCGACCCGGCCCAGGATGTCCTCCATCACCAGCATGCCCTGCGGCCCGCCAAAGCCGCGGAATGCGGTCTGCGAGGTCTTGTGGCATTTGGCAATCCTTCCGCGTACGCGGATATTCGGGACCCAGTAGCCGTTGTCGATATGGCACATCGCGCGGGTGAGCACCGGTTCGGACAGATCCAGACTCCACCCGCCGTCCGCGGTGAGGCCGGCGTCCAAGGCCAGGATCTTGCCCTGCGCGTCGAAGCCGATCTTCCAGGTCGCGTAGAACCCGTGGCGCTTGCCGGTCATGGTCATGTCCAGGGTGCGGTTCAAGCGAACCCGCACCGGACGCCCGGTGAGCACCGCGCCCAGCGCGGCGAGCGCCGCGTAGCCGTGCGGCTGCATTTCCTTGCCGCCGAACCCGCCGCCCATCCGCAATACCTGCACGGTCACCTCATGGGCCGGGATGCCGAGCACATGGGAGACGATATCCTGGGTTTCGGTGGGGTGCTGGGTGGAGCAATGAATCAATATCTGGCCGGACTCATCAACCAGCGCCAGCGAGTTCTGCGTCTCAAGATAAAAATGCTCCTGGCCGGAGAATTCGAAGTCCCCCTCAAAGACATGCGCCGCGTCGGCGAAGGCCCCGGCAATATCCCCCTTGTCGATGGTGGGCTTGATCCCGTGGAAGCTCTGGGCGGCAATGGCCTCCTTGATGGTGATCAGCGAGGCAAGCGGCTCGTAGTCCACCTTGACCGCCCCGGCCCCGGCCTTGGCGGCTTCCAGATCTTCGCCGAGCACCCAGGCCACCGGTTGGCCGTAGAACATCACCTCGTCGACCGGAAGCATCGGTTCGTCGCGATTGGCGCCCTGGTCGTTGACACCCGGGATATCGGCGGCGGTAATCACCCGCACCACCCCGGGAATTGCGCTGGCGCCGCTGGTATCGAGGCCAAGGATCTTCGCGTGGGCCTCGGTGGACTGCACCGGGTAGGCGTGGAGCACGCCGGTGAGCCGCTGCGCCAGATCATCGGTGTAGCGCGCGCTGCCGGTGACGTGTTCGGCCGCGGATTCGTGGCGCTGGCGCTGGCCGACTACGGGCGATTCCGGGCGTTGTGAAAGCTGGCTCATGAGATCTGCTCCCCCTTTGCTGCGTTGGTGCGGGCGAGCTGTTCGGCGAAAAAACGCTCCAGCGAGGACTTCAGCATCGCCTTTCGATAGCTTGAGCTGGCCCGGTGGTCATCCATGGGGGTGCCCTCCTGCGCCATCTGCTCGGCAGCCGCATGGATAGTCGCCAAGCACCACTCTTTGCCTTCCAAGGCGGCTTCGGTGGCGGTAGCTCGCAGCGGAGTGGCCGCCACTCCGCCCAAGCCGATGCGGGCCTTGGTGATGTAGTTGTTTTCCACGCTCACCGCATAGCCGATGGCCACCGAAGAGATATCGTCAAAGCGTCGTTTGGAGATCTTCTGGAAGCTGGTCAGGACCGCCAGCGGCAGCGGGATGCGGATCGCGGTGATCAGTTCCCCGGCGGCCCGCACCGTCTGCCGGTACCCGGTGAAGTACTGCGCCAAGGGCACGATGCGGCTACCCGAGGCGCTGCCCAGCACGAGGTCCGCTTCCAGCGCCAGCAGCGCCGGCGGGGTATCCCCGATCGGCGAACCGGTGCCCAAATTGCCGCCGAGGGTGGCGCCATTTCGGATGAGCCGGGAGGCGAACTGCGGGAAGAGCTGGCCGAGCAACGGGATCTTGCCGGCCAGAAGACGTTCGAGTTCGCTCAGCGTGCAGGCGGCGCCGAGTTCGATATAGTCTTCGCCGAAGTGAATTTGGCGCAACTCGGCAAGCCGGTCGATGGCCAGCACCGAGCGGGCCCGCGCACCTTTGATATTGACCTCGACACCCCAGTCGGTGCCCCCGGCCACGAGCAGGGTTTCGGGTTCCTCGGCCAGGATGCCAAAGGCCGCGTCCAGGCTGGCCGGGCGCCGGAAGCGACCGGTGCTTCCGGTGGGGGTGTCCACCCGCGTGATATCGGTGGACACCGCCGCCGGTGCGGCTTGCCCACGCCGGGTGGCAAGCTCATCTTGTGCATCCGGTGCGCCCAAGGCATAGGCCGCGTCACGAATGGGTCGATACCCGGTGCAGCGGCACAAGTTGCCAGAGAGCGAATGCAGATCGAATCCATTGGGTCCGCACCGGTGCTCCTCGCCGTGCTCCGCGATGACTGCGGTATTGGCGATTCGCTCCGGGCGGTAGTATTCGGCGGCCATGGAGCAGACGAATCCGGGGGTGCAATAACCGCACTGGGATCCGCCGCGATTGGCCATCTCCTCTTGCACCGGATGCAGGTTTTCCACGCTGCCCAGGCCTTCGGAAGTGATGACTTCCTGCCCGTCGAGCGATGCGGCCGGCAGCAGGCAGGCATTCAACGCCGTCCAGCGGGTCCCCTGCCTGTCGCTGCGGGCCACGAGGATCGAGCAGGCGCCGCATTCGCCCTCCGCGCATCCCTCCTTGCACCCGATGAGCCCTTCGCCACGCAGGAAATCCAGCGCGTTGGTATGCGGTGGGCCATCGAATTCACGGATGGTTCCGTTGACGGTTATTTGGCAGCTCGATTTTTCCGTTGTCTCGGCGGTCATGCCGCTGACACCTCCTGCACCTGAGAGCTCAGGCGCACTATGAATGATTTGGATGGTTGACTAGTTTCCGCCGGGGCCCAGCCCCGGGGAAACGCTCGATGAGCTGCGCGCGGAGGGCAGCCCTCCGAGCGCGGCGACGATTAGTCTCCGTGCGCGATCTGGCCCTTGGACCAGGCAACACAACCAGCCATGATTAGCCTCCAAATTTCGGATCATGGAAAATCAAGTTCATTCATTCTAAGTGAAGTGCATCACAGCCAGTGATGTCAACTTTTATTCACGAGGCGCTCAGCCAAGCAGTGTGGTGATCGGCCCTCGGGCGAAGTAGACCAGGAACCCGGCGGCAACCACCCACATCAGCGGGTGGATCTTCTTGTAGCGGCCGGCCGCGGTATTCACCACGACCCATGCGATGAACCCGGCCCCAATGCCATTGGCGATGGAGTAGGTCAGCGGCATGGTGATCAGCGTCAGGAAGGCGGGCAGGGCCGAGGAGAATCGCTTGAAGTTGATCTCGCGGATCTGCGCGCACATCATGGTGCCGACCAGCACCAGCGCCGCGGCGGCCACCTCGATGGGCACCACCGAGGTCAGCGGCGTGAAGAACATGGACCCCAGGAACAACGCCCCGGTGACCACAGAGGCCAAACCGGTGCGCGCCCCCTCCCCAATTCCGGCGGCCGAATCCACATACACGGTATTCGAGGATGAGGACCCCATGCCGCCGGCCACCGCCCCCAGGCCCTCGACCACAAATGCGGCCTTGAGCCTCGGGAAGGTGCCGTCCTTTTTCGCAAGGCCGGCATTTTTGGCCAGCCCCGTCATGGTTCCCATGGCGTCAAAGAAATTCGTGAACACCAGGGTGAAGACCAGCATCGTCGCCGCAAGCGCGCCGATGCGGGAGAAGGAACCGAAGAGATCGAAATCGCCGGCCAGCGACATGTCCGGCAGCGCGACCACCTGCCCCTGGAGCACCGGAATATTCAGATGCCAGCCGTGCGGGTTATCCGCGCTGCCCGCCCCGATCTTGAAGACCAGCTCCGCCACCACGGCCAGCACGGTGGAGACCACGATGCCGATCAGGATCGCGCCTTGCACTCCACGAGCCACCAGCGCGCCCATGATCAGCAACCCCACCACGAAGACCATCGTCGGAATCGACACGATCGATCCGCCATCGCCCAGCTGGACCGGAGGACCTGCGGGAGTGCGGGTGACAAAGCCGGAGTCCACGAACCCGATGAAGGTAATGAACAGGCCAATGCCCACCGTGATCGCGGCCTTCAGATCCTTCGGGATCGCCCGGAAGATGGCGGTTCGAATGCCCGTCATTCCGAAAATCACGATCAGCACGCCGTTGATCACCACCAGCCCCATGGCTTCGGCCCAGGTGACCTCCTGGATGACCGAGACCGCGAGAAAGGAGTTAATGCCCAGTCCGGCGGCCAGCCCAAAGGGCAGGTTGGCGATCACCCCGAACATGATGGTCATAACCCCGGCGGTCAGCCCGGTCATGGCACCGACCTGCGCTGCCGGCAACCAGGTGCCGGCGACATCCACCGGGGCGGCGTCGGCGCTGAATCCGCCAAGGATCAAGGGATTGAGGATGACGATGTAGGCCATCGTGAAGAAGGTGACGATTCCACCGCGGAATTCCCGCGCGAGCGTGGAACCTCGTTCGCTGATCCGGAAGTACGCATCAAGCAGATTGCGTGGACCCCCGGGAAGCGATTGCAGGCTCTCCGGCTTGGCTTCCTTGCCCGTTTTTTTCGGTTCGGCTTGCGGGCGACTTGTCATAGTCATGGCCCCGGTCCCCTAATAGTCCGTCCGGGTCTCTAGCGAGTCCCATTCCTGGAAGGGCTTCAAATGCTCCTTGCTGGCACTCTGGAAACAATCCACCGGCATCAGCGCGCGGCTGGAATTGGGTTCAAAGTATTCATAGAACACCGCATCATCAAATCCAGCGTCGGTGGCGTCATGCCGGTTGGCGGCGAAATAGACCTTGTCGATGCGCGCCCACAGCGAGGTCGCCAGGCACATCGGGCACGGTTCGCAGCTGCTGTAGAGCACGCAGCCGCTCAGGTCGAAGGTGCCCAGCGCCGCGGCCGCATTGCGGATGGCCACCACCTCGGCATGGGCCGAGGGGTCGTTGTTCGCGGTGACCCGGTTGACTCCCTCGAAGACCTGCCCCGAGGCAGAGACGACAACGGCCCCGAAAGGACCTCCGTTGTTGCGGACATTGGTAGTGGCAATTTCGATGGCCATCGAAAGATAGTCTTGGCCAGTGGTAGTAACGCTCATCGCGTGGCTCCTCATGCTTCGGACAAGCCAGCCGAACGGTCCCGTTCATCTCGGGCGCCGGCCGCACTTATCTGCTGAAATAGATCAGTTGCACGCCCGGTAGATAGCGACCCAGAGCTGGGTGCCCGCCATAGACAGCTACGAGATTATCAACGGAATGTGACCTGCGCAACACTTTTTTGAAATAGCTTTTTCGCATCATGAACATTTTGCGCGCTCAGATTCGACCTCGTTTCGGCACCGACAAGTGCCGATGAGAAGCACCGGCGGAAGCCCAAGGAAGAAAAGAAATCCACCAAAACCTTGCGCCTGGGCCTGCCAGGGAAGGCGGATCAATCGAAGAAGCAAATGCAGCAGCCGCGCTGCCAGCGTCACTTCCGACGTCAAAGACGGCCGAAGTGATGCGGGTCAACGTGATCCAAGGTATTCTCGACTGAGAATCACTTGTCTCTTGCCGGCGCCCCTTTGGCGACATCGAATTTTCGCCGCGGACCATCGGCGGCCAGGCCTCAAGAATTCAAAGATGACCTACCACCTCGGTAGCTTCGCATATTGCGCGGATGCAGTCTCCCCCTGCCAATAACTTGAAGCCGCCCCATCAGTACTTTTTCAGGAGGTGCACCGTGGCTCTGAACGTAGATCCCATCAAAGTGGCAGACGCTCGCGGCCGAGCATTGCGAGACCTGCGGATCTCGGTGACCGACCGGTGCAATTTCCGTTGCGTCTACTGCATGCCCAAGGAAGTCTTCGGCAAGGATTTCCAGTTCCGCGAACGCTCGGAACTGCTGAGCTTCGAAGAAATTGAACGGCTTGCGGGGATCGCGGTATCCCTGGGGGTCAGCAAACTCCGACTCACCGGCGGCGAGCCGCTGCTGCGGCGCGGCATCGAGGACCTGATTTCCCGGCTGGCGGCGCTGCGCACGCCGGAAGGGAATCCGGTGGATCTCGCGATGACCACCAACGGGTCGGCCTTGGCCATCAAGGCGGCCGCGCTCAAAGAGGCCGGACTGAACCGCGTGACGGTATCTCTCGATTCGCTGGACAATGAGCGCTTTCAAGCCATCAACGACGTCAAGTTCCCGGTCGACAAGGTTCTTGCCGCCATCGACGCGGCTGCGCTAGCCGGCCTCGGCCCGGTGAAGATCAATACCGTGCTCAAGCGCGGAGTCAACGACGACGAAATCCTGGACCTCGC
The DNA here is from genome assembly GCF_052379505.1 of Glutamicibacter sp. 363. Classification (NCBI taxonomy): domain Bacteria; kingdom Bacillati; phylum Actinomycetota; class Actinomycetes; order Micrococcales; family Micrococcaceae; genus Glutamicibacter; species Glutamicibacter sp. 363. The sequence continues at coordinate 33,681 of NZ_JBQSYR010000032.1, forward strand.
CGAGCACTTCCGCGGCAGCGGGCATGTGCTGCGCTTCATTGAATACATGGATGTCGGAGCCTCCAACCAGTGGCAGCTGGAAGAGGTTGTGCCCTCCGCCGAGGTGATCGAGCGGATCTCCGCCCGGCACCGGCTCGAACCCGCCGCTCCGACGCAAATGGGAGAGACCGCCAAACGCTGGAAGTACGCCGACGGGTCGGGGGAAATCGGCGTGATTTCCTCGGTCACCGGCGCCTTTTGCGGCGACTGCACCCGGGCCAGGGTCTCGGCCGAAGGCCGGCTGTACACCTGCCTCTTCGCCTCCGAAGGCACGGACCTGCGCGCCTTGCTGCGCTCCGAGGCCACCGACCGGGATATCGCCTTGGCGCTCGGCGGGCTGTGGAGCAAACGCGATGACAACTATTCGGAGCTGCGCGCCGCCTTGGAGCCAGGGGACCGCAAGCGCATCGAGATGTCGTATATCGGCGGGTAACTCCGTCGGCGCACCGCCTGAGACTCTCGGAAATATGAGCTGCCACTAGGCACAACACCGCTGATTTCGAACAAGTTACGTGGACCTATCGCCGCTGAGGCAAGCGCCGTGAATTTAAATTCCCTTGGGTGCAACACCGAGCGCACCTAGGCGAAATACCCCTCTGGAAAGCTGAAAGCACCAGCCAGCAGCGAGAGGGAACGATTCGCGTGAGTATCAAGATAGAGTCAGAACCCCAGATGGATCGCGGTGCCGCTACAGCCGACGCGTCGCTTCAATTGTCCAAGGGACGCTGGATCAACAACTGGGACGCCGAAGACCCGGCATTCTGGAATAGCGTGGGCCAGAAAACCGCGGCGATCAACCTTCGCTGGTCGATCTTCGCCGAATTCCTCGGCTTCGTGGTGTGGCAGCTATTCGCCATCGTTGCGGTATACCTGCCGGCGGCCGGTTTTGAATACAGCACCTCCCAGCTCTTCTGGCTGATCTCCATGCCAAGCCTTGTCGGTGCCACCCTGCGCATTCCCTATACCTTCATGGTGGCCCGATTCGGCGGACGCAACTGGACCGTCGTCTCGGCCTTGCTGCTGCTGATCCCGGCCGGTGGCCTGGCCCTTGCCGTGGCGAATACCAGCACCCCGTTCTGGGTCATGCTTTCGCTGGCAGGCCTTGCGGGGTTCGGCGGCGGCAACTTCGCTTCCTCGATGGCCAATATCACCTACTTCTACCCTGCGGCGCAGAAGGGTTGGGCCTTGGGCCTGAACGCCGCCGGCGGCAACCTCGGCGCGGCCGTGGCCCAGCTGCTGGTGCCGATCGCCATCACCATATTCGCCGCAGACTCCCTGCAGCTGCCGATGGCCGGCATCGTCTGGATCCCGTTCATCCTGCTCGCCGCCTTCGGCGCCCTGCGCAATATGCATAACCTGTCCAACGCGCGCTCGGATCTGCGCGGAGCGCTGGCCTGCCTGCGCGAGCCGCATCTATGGATCATCTCGTCCCTGTATATCGGCACCTTTGGTTCGTTCATTGGCTTCTCCGCGGTTTTCCCGAAGCTGATCGCAGATACCTTCACCGAATATTCGGGGTTCGCGCTGGGAACCGCCACGATCACCCTGGCTTTCCTCGGCCCGCTGGTCGGTTCGCTGGCCCGCCCCTACGGCGGCAAGCTCGCAGACCGCTTCGGCGGAGCGCGCATCACCCTGGCCTCCTTGTCGCTGATGGCGCTGATCACCGTGGGGCTGGTCCTCACCCTGTCCGCCACGAATTTCTGGGTGTTCCTGGGACTCTTCCTGGTCCTGTTCACCGCCAGCGGCGTAGGCAACGGCTCGACCTACCGCATGATCCCCGCCGTCTTCGCCCTGCGGGCGGACAACGGCCGAGACAGCGTCGGAGCGGCGCGTAAGTCCGCGGCCGCCTTGGGCCTGATCTCGGCCATCGGCGCCTACGGTGGATTCCTGGTCCCGCAGGCCCTGGGGCTTTCGGTCTCCAGAGCCGGATCCTACCTCCCGGCATTCTGCGTCTTCGTCGGGCTGTACCTGCTGCTGATGGCAGTGACCTGGTTCTGCTACGTACGCCGCGGCACCATCTTTGCACAGCAAGGAATCTAGATGGCCTCCCGCACCGATTCGCACTGCCCCTACTGCGCCTTGCAATGCGGCATCACCCTGGAATCTGCCGCCACCGCGCAGGCAGCCGAACCGGTGAAGCTGAAGGGGCGGAACTTCGAAACCAACGGCGGGGCGCTGTGCCGCAAGGGCCATAGCGCCGCCCGGTTGCTGGGCCACCCCGACCGGGTGACCGAGCCGCTGCTGCGCCAGTCAGATGGCTCCTTTGCGCCCATTCGTTGGGAAGAGGCACTGGATTTGATTGCCGAACGCGCCGCCGCCATCCGGGCCGCGCACGGCGCGGATGCGGTGGCGGTATTCGGCGCCGGCGGATTGACCAACGAGAAGGGCTACCAGCTGGGCAAGTTCGCCCGGTTGGCGCTGGGCACCTCGCGCATCGACTACAACGGCAGGTTCTGCATGTCCTCGGCCGCCATGGCCGGCAACCGCAGCTTCGGCTTGGACCGGGGGTTGCCATTCCCGCTGGCCGACCTCGACGGGGCCGGGATGATCCTGCTGCTCGGTTCCAATGTTGCGGACACCATGCCGCCGTTCGTCCGCCATCTGGAGGGAGCCCGGAGCAGCGGTGGGCTGATCGTGGTGGATCCGCGACGCTCGGCCACCGCCGAGCTCTCCGCCGACGGGGCCGGATGGCATCTGCAGCCCACCCCCGCCACCGATCTGCAGCTGCTGCTGGGCCTGTCCCATGTGCTGCTCACCGAATCGCTGGCCGATGCACGGTACCTCGAAAACCGGACCAACGGACTGGCGCAGCTGCGCAGCTCGCTGGCCGCGTGGTGGCCCGAACGGGTGGAACAAGCCACCGGTGTTCCCGCCGCCGAAATCCGCCGCACCGCACGCGCGCTGGCCAAAGCCGCAGACAGCGCCCGCGCAGGTGGCCGCCCGGTCTACATCCTCACCGGCCGCGGCGTCGAGCAGCATGCCAACGGCACCGACACGACCACCGCAGCCATCAATCTGGCGTTGCTGCTGGGCCTGCCCGGTAGCAACGCCGGAGGGTTCGGCACCATCACCGGACAGGGCAACGGACAGGGCGGACGCGAGCACGGGCAGAAGGCCGATCAGCTGCCCGGCTACCGCAAGATCACCGACCCGGAACACCGCAAGCACGTGGCCAAGGTCTGGGGAGTTGACCCGGAGATCATTCCCGGTCCCGGAATTCCCGCCACCGAATTGCTGCACACCTTGGGTACCGAGCAGGGCTCGCGCATGCTTTTGGTCCACGGTTCCAACCCGGCCGTTTCCTCCCCGGATGCCTCGCGGGTTATCGAGGGGTTGCGCCGGCTGGACTTCCTGGTGGTCTGCGATTTCTTCCTTTCCGAAACGGCATCCGAGGCGCATCTGGTGCTCCCGGTGCTGCAGTGGGCCGAGGAGGAAGGAACCATGACCAACTTGGAGGGGCGGGTGCTGCGCCGCCGGGCCGCCCTGGCCGCACCAGGCCAGGCACGCAGCGAACTGTGGATTCTGGCCGAACTCGCCAGGCGCCTGGACTCCCCCGGCCACTTCTCCACCGACGCCCGCGAGGTCTTCGAGGAGCTTCGCCGCGCCTCCGCCGGAGGGCTGGCGGACTACTCGGGCGTGGACTGGGATGACCTCGATGCGGGGGCTGCCATCTATTGGCCCTGCCCTGCCGCAGCAACAATTTCCCGGGAGCCGGGGGTCCGTTCGGGTACGCCGAGGCTCTTCCTGGAACGTTTTGCCCATCCCGATGGCAAGGCGAAGCTCGTCGCGGTCTATCCAGCGGCCACTGCGCCACAGGACTCCCGGCCCGGCGCAATATCACTAGTCACCGGCCGGTTGCTGGAACACTACCAGTCCGGTGCGCAAACCCGCCGTGTGGCCGAGCTGCAGGCGGCGGCCCCGGACGCCAGACTGGAAATCCATCCGGCCACCGCGCTGCGCCACGGCATCACCGACGGCCAGCGGGTGAAGGTGGGCAGCGGCCAAGGCGACATGGTCGCACGCGCCACGCTGACCACCAAGATTCGCCTGGACACCGTCTTCCTTCCCTTCCATTTTCCCGGCAAGAATAACGCGAACATCCTGACTCCCGCGGTCGTCGATCCGCTCAGCGCCATGCCCGAGTTCAAGCATGTCCCCGTCTCGCTATGCCCCTTAGGAGAAGAGTCTTGAGTTTGCAGACCAAGGAACGCATTGTCATCATCGGTTTCGGCCCGGTGGCTGCCTCCCTCGTTGAGGGACTGCTGCCCGCAGTGACCGCCGGAACCATAGAGCTGATCGTGGTGTCATCCGAAAAGCACCTGGCCTACAACCGCGTGCTGCTCGCGGAGCTCGCCGTCGGCGCCACCCGCGCCGAGCACCTGGGCATGGTCGATGAAACCCGCTTGCGCAATGCCGGGGTTGTCCTGCAATTGGGCCGCACCGTGAAGCGCGTAGACCGTTCCCGCCGCCAGGTCCTGCTCGAAGACGCCGGTCCGCTGAGCTACGACCGGTTGGTCTTCGCCACCGGCGCCCGGCCAACGATCCCCGCACTGAACGGGTTGAACTTCGACCCGCGTTCCGAGGCCAGACTCCCCCAGGGTGTGTTCGCACTGCGCACCCTGGAAGACGCGATGAACCTCAACAAGGTTCTGCAGGGCAACGGCCGGGTGCTGGTGCTCGGCGGCGGAGTCCTGGGCATCGAAGCGGCGCTGGCCATGGCCGAAGCCGGGCATCGGCCGGTGCTGATCCACCACGGGCCGGCCCCCTTGGGAAGGGTGGTGGATGCCGACGGCGGCACATTGCTGATCCGCAGCCTGCGCGCCGCCGGTGTCGAGGTGATCTCCGAGGCTCGCGCCACCGGAATCCAGAAGGATGAAACCGGATTCACCGGACTGGTCACGCAAACCCACGGCGTCATCGAAGGAGCAGCCCTGGTGCTGTCCACCGGAGTGCGTGCGCGCACCGAGCTGGCCTCCAGCTGCGGGCTAGCGGTCAACCGCGGAATCAAGACCAACGAATATCTCGCCGCGGACATCGAACATCGCATCTTCGCCATCGGCGACTGCGCCGAGGTCGCCGGCCAAGCGCCGGTGGGCCTGCTCGCCCCTGGCTGGGCCCAAGCAGGCTGGTTGGCCCAATATATGCTCAGCACCCCGGCTCCGGGACCGGCCGATCCAAGCCTGCACGATCCGATCAGCCTCGCACCTCCGTCCCTGGAATCCTCGGATGTCCTGATGCTCAAGGGCCAAGGACTTGAAGTGGCCGCGGGCGGAGACATCTCCGCCGGGCTTTGGGACGAGTCCGGCAGCCAGGTCACCGTCTTCGCCGATCCGGCAGAGGGCAAGTACCTGAAAATGGTGTCGCAGGCAGGGGTTCTCACCGGATTCCTCGCCATGGGGCTGCCGCGAACCAGCGCGGAATTGGTGCTCAGCTACGAACGCGGCAGCACGCTGCCCGCGGACCGTTCGACGCTGCTGCGGCTTGATGATCCCGGAATGCTGGAACCTGCGGGGGCACCGGGACCGGATGACCAGCTCTGCCGTTGCTCCGGAGCCACCCACGGCCAGGTGGCCCATGCGGTGGAGGCAGGGTGCGCCACGGTGGCCGAAGTGGGCGAGTCCTGCCGGGCAGGCACCGGTTGCGGCGGCTGCCGCGCGGTGATCGAAGCGCTGCTCAAGACGCCAGTTCCGGCGTGAAGACCGCCTGATCCGAAACCGGATACCGGCTGAGCGGTTGAAAGATCCCTTGCCTTCGCCGACGAGCTTGGGTGGGCCTCGCGAAATCCGTCAGTCGAATTTGATCTCGCATCACTACAGCGTGGAAACTTCTCGAAGTTTCCGAGCAATCTTCTGCCAGTTATTCAATTGCCCCTTGTCCAACGGCTCTTCCGGACTCGTTGCCCAGGTGGAAATGTCCGTACTGTCAATGGACTGCGCAAGGTAGCAAATGACTTGCCGCTTAGATTCGGTGGACATTTCTGCACCTATGTATTCGGCATTCTCTACATCGGCGATCCGGAAATTTTCAAGTCAAGTGAGACCACTAAGTCTTAGGCCAACATCTTTTCTCCATCTTCCTGCTTGATCGGTTCGTTAATCCAAGCCACTTCA
>NZ_JBQSYR010000033.1:0-37479 GCF_052379505.1 Glutamicibacter sp. 363
CCGACGCGTTGGCCGCACTGGCAGACTCGGACAGTGCCGGCGCCCTGAGCGAATTGAGCGCCACGCTGGCTCATGGCTCGAAGCTGGTTGGCCAGTTGAGTTTCGAGGACCAGCCAGTGGTGCCGTTGGCGCAAAGCTTCAGCCCCGAGGCGGTTTCCAAACTGGCCGAACAGGTTGCCCAGCTGAGCACTCGCATGCCGCCGGTCCCAGAAGAGCAGGCCCCGCTGGCACCCGCGCTGACTCAGCTGGCCTTCCAGACGAATCTCGAAGCGCGCAGCGCGCTACGCGCCGTGGCCAAGCAAGAGTCGGTGGATCAGCTGCCCGCCCCGCTGCTCTCCGGGCAGGGCGAACCCGAGGGGGAACCGGTGGGTTGCCTCAGGGATCACAAGCTACTAAACGCAGAAACCCCGATTGCCGATCCGGCACTGCATGATGATGTACGGGTGGCCCGGGCACTGGACCGCGGCTACGCGTTGGACTACATCCTGCAATTGCAGGCTGCTCGCGGAGCCAACGCGGACGCGGCGCAGATCGAAGAGCGCCGCACGACGTTGAATGCCGAACTGCGCAAGGTGCGTTCGGTGTTGCCAGGCGACTGTGCGGATCTACGACAGCCAGCCTATGTGCTGCCCGAGGACGGGCTCGAAGAACTAGGTTCGCTGGCCGCGGAGGCCGAAGCCGATTTTGTTCAGGCGCTAGCTCTTGCCTCGGGTGCCGCGAGGGACAGCGCACAAGGCACCTTGGCGGAAACGACCTGGCAGGTTCTGCTTGAGCAGCGCCAGCGTGGACTGGATCCAGAACTGCTGAACGCCAGCGAGTAATACTGGCCCAAGCTTTACCCGCTTGTCTGGGTCTAAACGATTCAGCGGCCGAAACGTACCTGCTCAGAATGATGTGCCCGCATCACCGTGTGTGACAAGATACATTCAACCGCATAGATTCTGAGGAGTTCCCAGTGTTTGATTCCCCCGGTGGAATTTTCGGCAGCCAGGCGCTCGCAGTCCTTTTGGTGCCTGGCATCATCCTCTGGCGGACCGGCACTCGGTCGCGAAGAACCCTCGCAACTGCTGTGAAGCCTTAGGCAGCCGGCTAATGAACATCCTTCGCGGCCTCGGTTTTACCGGCGCAGACTCCGCGGCATCCCGCCAGAGGATTCCGCGGTGAGTTACTCCGTGCCCTCAGGGCGGGCGCATTCCCCGCGCGGCGCCGCAAGCGACGTCCGGGGAGTCACGCTGATGCCGGCCAAGGATCTCGTCCAGCGCTTGTTCGTTGCTATTGCCGGGTTTATCTTCGAGATGATCGTCTGGTCCGCGAGGAACCCCGAGGGCTATGCCGGGACCATGCCATCCTGGATCATCATCACGGTTGCTGCTCTGGGTTACACCACCTTCGTGATCACCCGCTCGCCGGTCCTTGGCTACTGCACGATGATCTTGCTGAGTACCGGCTGCCTCATCGATCCCATGGCACCGACCATGATGGTCGGCTTCCTGATTTCCGTGTTCTACCTGGCCCGACGGCTGCCGCGGCGCAGGGCATATCTGGCCCTGATCGGCGCCGCGATCCCGATATTGACCGCCTCGCTGGTGTCCACGAAGCTGCAAGTCATCGGCAACCTCACGACGGTTCTCCCCAGCGTGGCCGTCTTCACGCTATTGGTTCTCGCGGTGTGGGGCTCGGGCGTGGCATTGGCCAGCTATGAGCGCACGCTGCGCACGGAACGCGCTTGGGCAATTCGGGCCCGCGAAGAAGCCACCACTTCGGAGCGGCTGCGTATCAGCCGCGACCTGCATGATTCCGTGGCGCACTCGCTCACGGCGATCGTGTTGCAAACCGCCGGCCTGCGCGCGGTGCAACGCACCAAGTCGCGCGAAATTGACCTGGATGCGGCGCTCGCGGATATGCAGCAGACCGCGGAGCAGAGCATCCGCGAACTACACCGGCTGCTGGGACTCTTGCGCGGCGAGGGAGATGCTCCAGATTCTCCGCCGCGCGGAATCTCCGACTTTGCCGAGCTCATCGAGGCGGCGCGAACTTCGGGGGTCGAAATCCACGAGTCGATTTCCGGCCCCGGGCGTCCGCTCGATCCAAGCGTCGGACACGCTGCCTATCGTGTAGTCCAGGAGGGCCTGTCAAATGTGATGCGCCACGCCGGTCAAGGAGCGAAAGCCTACGTCGAAACCCGCTGGGATTCCGAAGCGCTGACGGTATCCATCCGTTCGCTATCCGGAATCACCGAAAAGTCGCGGCTCTCGGGCGGGTTCGGCCTGCTGGGCTTGCGCGAACGCGTCACGATCTGCGGAGGCACACTAGTCAGCGGTCCTACCGATAGCGGTTTTCTCGTCAAAGCCGTTCTGCCCGTGCGAACTGAACTAGGCTCGGACCATAACAGCTCTTCGGAAGATTTGTGAGTGGAGCGTCAACACGATGATCGCAGACCCAGAACCCACCGCCCACGGCCCGAATGCGAGTTCCAGAATTCGCATCCTCATAGTGGATGATCAGCCAATGGTCCGGGCCGGCATTTCGATGTTGCTTTCCGCCGAGCCTGACCTCTCGGTGATCGGCGAGGCGGGCTCGGGGCCCCAAGCGCTTGAATTTGCTGGCAAGCACCTCCCCGACGTGGTGCTCATGGATGTGCGCATGCCCGGGATCGACGGGGTTGAGGCGACCAAGCAGCTGGTTCGTGAAACCCGGGAGAACCAGGACCGGCTGGTCCGGGTGCTGATTATGACTACCTTTGATGATGAGGAGGTCGTGGTCAAGGCGCTCCAAGCCGGTGCCAGTGGATATCTGCTGAAACACGCCTTGCCCAATGAGATCGCGGCCGCGATTCGGCGGGTTGCGGCGGGTGAAACCTGGCTGGATGCGACGGCCGCCACCCGGCTCGTGCAGCGCCTGCACATGAGCTCCTCGGACTTGCCGGACATCACGGAGCTGCTGACTCCTCGAGAACAGGAAGTCCTGCGACTTGTGGCCGCGGGCATGTCCAATCAGGAGATCCGAGACCTGCTGGTGCTCAGCGAGGCGACGGTCAAAACTCACGTGGCCCGAATCCTCTTCAAGACCGGCTCTCGGGACCGCGCTTCGGCTGTGGCCTTGGCGTACCGCTCGGGCTTCAGCCGTGCGGATGACAAGATCCCGGGACGAAACTGAAAGTTTCCAGAGAAAGATACCGTGCAGGTATGACGACGGCAGAACCTCAATTTGAGATCCTAGAACCAACGCCACAGCAATCCCTCAGCGCTTCGAGGGTGTGGCCTGGTGGGAGCGGTTGTTGCCACCGTATGACGTCCTAGATGACGGTCAGCCTTTTTGGGAACCTGCGTTAGGGGGAAAGCTTTTGGGGCAAATCCAAAAGCTCAGCTTCTTTAATGCGCCCGGCCTATGGGGATGGGTCAAGGCTGATTGATGTTGATTCTAGGTAAGGCAGTATGGGGACATTGCCTCCAGGAATTGCCGGCTCGCAGTCCAAGCGAACCGGCAATTCGTGGTTAAAGGGCATGTACCTCTCCGCCCGGCCCACGTTGGGCAATTGGCCGCCGCCAACCACCGCGGCAAGCCGGTGTTCGGTTTCAGAAAGGTGATGATTCTAGCCGGGCTGGATGCCTTTGGCTGGACCGTTTCCCGGGAATCGTTGTGCCCCTAGGCAAAGATCATGTCTGAACCGAGTTTGATGATCAGTGCGCACACCACGATCACGAAGATGATCCTGATGAATTTGCTGCCTTTGGAAATCGCCATGCGGGCACCGAGGTAGCCGCCGGCCATATTCATCAGTCCCATGGCCAACCCCAACCCGAAAACCACGTGCCCAGCCGGAATGAACAACACCAGGGCGCCAAAGTTGGTGGCTAGGTTGACGATCTTCGCTTTGGCCGAGGACTGCAAGAAGTTGTACCCCAGCACCGTGACCATAGCGATGATCAAAAATGATCCGGTACCCGGACCAATCATGCCGTCATAGCCGCCGATGATCAGTCCGATCACTACCGCCCGCAGGTAGTGCCCGCTGCCCCGGTAGCGTAGCTTGCTCAGCTCTCCGGCTTTGGGCTTGAAAATTGTGAAGGCAAGCACCGCCACCAACGCGGCGATAATGATTGGCTGGATGGCTTCTTCGGGCAGAATCGTGGCAATGGCTGCACCACCAAAGGCACCAACCATGGCCATCAGGGCCATGGGGATTGCCGTTTTCAGGTCCGGGCTGGTCCGCCTGTAGTAGGTAATCGCGCTGGTGGCGGTGCCAAAAATGGAACCCAGCTTATTCGTGGCCAGGGCCTGTACTGGGCTCATTCCGGGAAAGAGAAGCAGCGCGGGCAACTGGATCAGTCCACCGCCACCGACAACTGCATCGATCCAACCAGCCGCAAACCCTGCTAACAAAAGCAGGATCAGCGACGTCCAGCTGAACTCAACACCATCAAGTGACAAGAAGGAGAGAATCTCCGGCACCGCGCTGCACCTCTATTCATTTATTGCTTGTGAAAAGCTACCGGCAGTTTACGCGCTCAGCTCTTCCACCACGTCGGCAACGGCAACGTCACGACGCTCGCCGGTGGCACGATCCTTGACCTCAACCACTCCGTCGCTTAGCCCGCGGCCCACCACAACAATGGTTGGCACGCCGATCAACTCTGCGTCGGAGAACTTCACGCCGGCCGAAACCTTTGCACGGTCATCGAAGATAACCTCCATGCCCTTGGCTTCGAATTCCTTGGCTAGTTTTTCGCCCGCTGCCAGCAGCTCTTCGCCCTTGCCGGTCACGACAATGTGGATGTCGACCGGGGCGACCTGCTTTGGCCAAGCAAGGCCCTTTTCATCGTGGTAGGCCTCGGCGAGGGCTGCTACCGCACGGGTAACGCCAATACCGTAGGAACCCATGGTGACCACAGAGAGCTTGCCGTTCTTGTCCAGCACCTTGAGATCCAAGGCTGCCGCGTATTTACGGCCGAGCTGGAAAATGTGTCCCATTTCGATACCGCGTTCGGCACGCAGCGGGCCGGAGCCGTCCGGAGCCGGGTCACCTGCGCGCACATTAACCGATTCGATGGTGCCGTCGAAGGAGAAGTCGCGCTCGGCCACCAGACCGAAGACATGCTTGCCCTTTTCGTTGGCGCCGGTGATCCAGCTGGAGCCGGAGACCACGCGCGGATCAACCAGGTAGGTGATCCCGCTGGAGGCTTCGGAGCCCAGCACCTGCTGGTCCAGTCCGTTGCCTGGGCCAATGTAGCCGGCGATCAGCTCTGGGTGCTTGGCGAGGTCTTCGGCACTGGCCGCCTCGACCAGCACTTCGCCGCTGATGTCCAGGGCCATGCCGATGGTTGCTTGCGCGCGCCTCAGGTCGACCTGGCGGTCCCCCGGCACTCCAATGGCCACGACGTGGCGGTTGCCTTCGGGGTCGATGACCGCGACGACGACGTTCTTGAGCGTGTCGGCCGCAGCCCATTCGCCTTCTGCGCGCGGGCGCAGCTCGTTGGCGGCGGCAACCAGCGTCTCGATGGTTGGGGTCTCCGGGGTATCGAGGACTTCGAATGCCGGAGCGTCGCTGAAATCGATTGCCTCGGGAACGACGGTTGTGACCGCTTCAACGTTGGCCGCGTAGCCGCCTGGCGAACGCACGAAGGTGTCTTCGCCGATGGCAGTTGGGTGCAAGAATTCCTCGGACTTCGAGCCGCCCATGGCACCTGCCTGCGCGAACACTGGCACGACCTCTAGGCCCAGGCGCTCGAAAATACGAAGGTACGCGCCGCGGTGTGCGTCGTAGGCTTCGTCGAGACCCTCGTCATCGATGTTGAAGGAGTACGAATCCTTCATGATGAATTCGCGGCCGCGGAGCAGGCCTGCGCGCGGACGCGCTTCGTCGCGGTACTTATTCTGGATCTGGTACAGGTAGGCAGGAAGGTCCTTGTACGAGGAGTACAGGTCCTTGACCAGCAAGGTGAACATTTCCTCGTGCGTTGGAGCAAGCAGGTAGTCCGCACCCTTGCGGTCCTGCAGGCGGAAGAGCCCTTCGCCGTATTCAGTCCAACGTCCGGTCTGTTCGTAAGGCTCGCGTGGCAGCAGTGCCGGGAAATGAACTTCCTGAGCACCAATGGCGTCCATTTCTTCGCGAACAATAGCTTCTACGCGAGCAAGCACCTTCAAGCCCAGTGGCAGCCAGGTATAAATGCCCGGTGCTGCGCGGCGAATGTATCCGGCTCGAACCAACAGCTTATGGCTGTCTACTTCTGCTTCAACCGGATCTTCGCGCAAGGTGCGCAGGAACAGGGTGGAAAGCTTCAAAACCACGCGGGGCGTCCTTTTCCGTAAGTCGCCGGTCCATGGTGTGCCACTGGAGGTCGACTCAGCTATGCAAAATCTGATGTGTAATTGGCTTAAAAATAGCCTTCCACAATCCTAACCTCTATAGGCAAAACCCTAGTATTCCTAAGGCTGTGGAGACTACCGTGATTCTTACCGCAGTAGAAAAACTACTGCCCTGGGAGGGTTTCTCTCCAGGCGTTGGCCGTCGTGCTCGAAACTCTCGCCAACCACCCTTCGATGATCACTTCACGAAGCTGATCTACCTTGATGTGTTCTAAATGGAATAACACAATGTCGGTCCCGGTCAAATGCTGAATATCGAAGAATAGTTCTCCGAAAGCCTCAATCAGTTCTTTCTTGGCAATCACTGATGCGGTGCGCACCGCATAGATTTCGCCTTGCGGCACAGGTAGCCCCTGATCAACGAGTCTTTTCGTGTCGGCTTTCCCTAGCGGCCGCCGCCAAATGACCATGCCGCGGGGCACCGCCCACTTCGCTCCGGTGCCATATCCACTAATGCCTTCCTCGAGCTGAGGCAGCCCTGCTGCTATTACTCGGATGTCTGCAATCGTGGCCATCCTCCCATGCTCTCGCGCGCACACGAGGATTCGCAAGTGCACAAGGTATATGTCGAGCTGGCATACAGCAACGCCGCCTGCCTCCGAAATGGAAGCAGGCGGCGAATGGTGAAAAATCTCGCGTTACTGAGTCTTTTCCAACTCGGCAACTGCGACGTTGAGCTCCTTGACCAGCTCGTCGATTTTAGCCTGTTCGCCCTCAACGGCACCGGAGAAGGATATGGACACCGCATTAGGGCCGACAAGACCCTGCACGGTATAGCTACCCATCGGCACCTCGGTGCCTTCCATGGTGATGCTCGTCTTCGTTGCCGTGGTCACTTCGGCGTCCGAGGTAGCGTCAAGCATTTCAGCCGAAGCGTTGAGCTTCATTCCCTGCATTTCCATGGAGAAGCTGTCGCAGCCCTGCAGGTCCTTGGCCTCGACGGTCTTCTTGATCTCGGATAGCTTTGCGTCATCCTCGTAGGATGCAACGCTGTAGCTGGTTGACTCGCCGACCTCCGCACCAGCGACGGTGGCAACGGCCATATTGATGCCTTCGATGTCCCATGAGCTCTGCTGCGCGACCAATTCAGCGCACTTGGCAGGCTCGATGTTCATGCCCTCGACAAGTTCCTTCGCCTGTGGCAGAGACTCTGCGATCGCAGCACCGTCGATGATCTGCGCGCCGGACTCATCGGCTACTAGCTTTTCTACGACTTCCTTGACCTTTTCGGAGCTCAAAGGCTCCGCTGCCGGGGCCTGTTCGGAGGATTGCGCCTCATCCGATACTGCCGGTGCTTCATTGCCCGAGTCCGAGCAACCGGTCAACGCCAGTGCCCCAGCCAGCGGAAGCAACCAAAGTGAACGTTTTTTCATGATTCAGTCCTCACATTGAATGGTGTTGCTTCCACTGTATTTGAATAATGGTTAGAAATAAAAGCCCAAGGCCTAATTATTGCAACGATTTGATTTCGGCAAACGCTTGATCGGCCAGGTTCATGGCTTCTCCCGCGAGCAAGGGTGCTTCCACGGTTCCACTGGAAAATGTCACCAGAACGAAACTGTTGCCTTCGAGAGCTTGCACAGCGACCGAATTCAGGTACTCGTCCGCCCCGACCTTCATTTGCGTGGCCATCGTCAGCGCCTGATCTGCGGTCGAGTCAAGGTCCAGTATCTGCCGGTCCGTGTTTACTTCCTGACCCGAGACGCTCACGCTAATCGATTCGCATCCTTCGATGTCGGAGAGCTTCAGAGCCTCAGAGATATTTTTCCGGGTCTGTGCATCGGTGATCGAGAATATCTGGATCACTTTGCCCGTGGAGTCCCCCTGGACCGTTGCAGATGCCGCCACTGTGCCGGTCAGGTCCGTGACGGTGTACTTCTCTTGCTGTTTGGCGCATTCCTCCGGCTTGATACCGTTGCTGCCTTCCATGGTCTTGGCATTCTCCAACTGAGGTTTCATCACCTCGTTGTCCAAGATCTGCGCAGAGGAATCCTCGCCTACAAGCTTCGTGACCACATCCTTGACCTGGTCTGCGGAGAGCGACTTGCCGCTTGTTTGATCCTGCTTCTGGGACGGTGCGGGACTCGACTCGGTCGTTACCGGATCAGCATTATCGCTTCCCGAGCAGCCAGTGAGAATCAGGGTTGCGGCCAGAGGTAGCAGCCAGAGGGAACGCTTGGTCATAGATCAATCCTTAGAATGTGCCACGGCTCCAAGCCTGGCTAGAAATGCTGGAAATGCGAAGCCCCGAGTAGCTACTCAAGTTCGGCGAACAACGCGTCGATTCGTTCCGAAGCGTCTTGGAGACGCTCTTTCGTTTGCTCTGCAGTCGTCTGCTGCTGGAATCCGACCATCACGTTGCCCTGTGCCGCTCGCACCATGAGTTGCTGTTGCGTGTGGGAGCCATCGCTGCTGGTCACCACATAGGCGTCATTGAACGGCGCGATTGTTTTAGTTGGTTGTTTCGCCAAGTGGTAGGCGAGAGTTTTCCCGTTGATGGTCACCGAGTATCGTGCGCAGTCGGCGCTCGCCTTCGCTTCGCTTTCCCATTGGGCCTGCAATGCTTCTTGGTCTTGATAGACCGCAACCGTCAGATATCGGTCTTCAAACTCCACCGCCGCCATCTTGGCCTTGGCCAGCTGTTCGGTGACCGGAGCGGCGAAAGTAACACCGCATTTACTTGGCGAAACTTTCAATCCCTCAATCCAGGCCTGCGCTTCGGGGATACTTTTGCGCAATTGCGAATCCGAAATGACCTTCGCCTTGGAGTCGTCCTTGACGAATTCCTTGAGCTGCTTTTCAAGTTCATCGGCGTTGATCTGCAGTGCGCTTCCAGCAGTTGCCTCTCCGGGAACAGACGGGGTACTGCAACCGCTAAGCAGGAGCGCCGCGAGGCAAAGCGCCGAGGCGAGGTACGTTTTAGAGCAATTGGCAAGAGCCACAGATTTTCCTGTCACGATAGTTACTGTGCTCGAGTCTAGAAGACTGCGCACCGATCTCGGCGGATTATGTCTCCTGTGCCCGTGGCATGCCGTGCACAAATGCCGCGTTTTCACCAGATCTTGATGAGACGAATCTGGCCCGACACGAGGAAGTACGGTCATGAGCAACCTGCAGTCGGCAACTGCGCGCGTCAGCCCCGCTGAGCGCACTAGAAAAGGATCGTCGCGAACGTTCCAGCCTGCTCGAATCCCACCCGTTCATAGGACCGGATGGCAGGCTCGTTGTAGTTGTTCACATACAAGCTCACAATCGGCGCAAACCGCAGCGCGTAGCCAACCGTGGCTGCCATATATCCGGCGGCAAGTCCTTGGCCGCGATAGCGTGGGCTGATCCAAACACCTTGGATCTGAACTACCGAGGTGGTGACGGTTCCAAGATCTGCCTTGAAAATAATCTCGCCGTATTCGTCAACATCGATCACGGTGTGGCCTTCGCGAATCAACTGACGCACACGGGTTCGGTAATAGCCGCCGCCACTGTCTAACGGAGAGTATCCAAGTTCTTCTTCAAACATTGCAGCACTAGCAGGCAAGACAAGGTTGAAGTCCTGCAAGGTCGCCACGCGCAGAGACTCAATCGGCGTGATATTCGCCTGGTGCGCAATAGTCATCAATGGCTGATTTTCACGGACGTCGAAGAATGTCTGGGGTCCCGAGGCAAGGACATCTTGCATCGCCAGCACGGTCTCGGCTGGGCCAAAAACCGAAGCGAAACGTTGGCGCGTCTCCAGCGCTTGCTGAGCATAGGCGCGCGCATGTTCAGCGCTCATGGCGGTGGGCGCAATATTTGCGCCCACCCAGCATGCCGATTCCAGCCCCTCTTCACCGTTAATGCCGAGCAGGTGGGCAAAACCATCCGGAACGGCGGAACGGTGCAGAGCAAGCTGCGACCGGGTAAAGATATTAGCTACGGGGTCTTGATCAAGCAATGCGAGTAGGGCCGCAGTATCTCTACGTCCCAAGACCCGCACTTCCCCGGGCGGGCTCTGTCTAGCTGACGGAGACCACGGGAGAACCCGAGGCAGGATTCTCGTCATCGCCAAGATCCATTTCTTCAGCTAAACGATTAGCTTCTTCAATAAGGGTTTCGACAATCTGGTCCTCGGGGACGGTCTTGATAACTTCACCCTTGACGAAGATCTGCCCCTTGCCATTACCGGAGGCTACGCCGAGGTCGGCGTCTCGTGCTTCGCCCGGGCCGTTAACAACACAGCCCATCACCGCAACGCGCAGCGGGGCTTCCATGCCCTCTAGTCCGGCGGTGACCTTTTCGGCCAGCGTGTAGACGTCCACCTGAGCGCGACCACAGGATGGGCAGGAAACGATGTCCAGCTTTCGGGGACGCAAGTTCAAGGATTCGAGGATCTGGTTACCAACCTTGACCTCTTCGACCGGTGGAGCCGAAAGGGAGACGCGGATGGTGTCGCCAATGCCCTGTGAGAGCAATGAGCCGAAGGCAACGGAGGACTTGATGGTGCCCTGGAAGGTCGGGCCGGCTTCGGTAACACCGAGGTGCAATGGCCAGTCGCCGGACTCAGCCAAGAGCTGGTAGGCGCGGACCATGATGACTGGGTCGCTGTGCTTGACCGAAATCTTAAAGTCGTGAAAGCCATGTTCTTCGAACAGCGAAGCTTCCCAGATGGCCGACTCTACGAGTGCCTCCGGGGTTGCCTTGCCGTACTTCTTCAGTAGCTTCGGGTGCAGCGAACCACCGTTGACGCCGATACGAATCGAGGTGCCATGATCCTTGGCAGCCTGAGCGATTTGCTTAACCTGATCATCAAATTTGCGGATGTTGCCTGGATTCACCCGGACGGCACCGCAGCCGGCCTCAATCGCAGCGAATACGTACTTCGGCTGGAAGTGGATGTCGGCGATGACCGGGATCTGCGATTTCATCGCGATGATCGGCAAGGCTTCGGCATCTTTATCGGTCGGGCAAGCGACGCGCACAATATCGCAACCGGCGGCCGTCACCTCGGCGATCTGCTGCAAGGTTGCGTTAATGTCATGCGTCTTGGTGGTGGTCATCGTTTGCACGCTGATAAGCGAGTTCGAACCGATGCCCACATTGCCAACATTAAACTGACGGGTCTTACGACGTGGAGTGATTACCGGCGGTGGTGCCGCCGGCATGCCGAGTTTGACCGAAGTCAATGGATGCCTCCGAAGTGATTGTAGGTATTTCTATATCAAGTATCGCACCGTCTGGCGTGCTATTGGTAAGGATGCGAGAAAAGCCACGACGAGCGCCGTGGCTTTTCATCACAGATTCAAGAAAAGTTACTTAGTTGGCTTCTGCAACGGTGCGGATGTTGCCCAGCACTTCGGCAACCTGTTCGGCAACTTCAGCGTCATCCTTCGGGTGAGTTTCGGCGAAGCGAACCACCGAGTTGGGGATGGAGAGCTTGACGTTCTCAAGGACGTTTGCCCCTGCAATGTTCAGCGCCTTGCGGGCTTCGTCTTGAGCCCATACGCCACCGTACTGGCCGAAAGCGATGCCGATGACAACCGATGGCATGTCTTTCACGGCGCCAGCACCGAACGGGCGCGAGAGCCAGTCGATGGCGTTTTTGAGAACGGCTGGCATGGTGCCGTTGTACTCAGGGGAGATCAGCAGCAGCGCATCCGCCGCGCCAACAGCATCGCGCAATGCCTGTGCCGCCGCAGGCACACCGCCTTCAACATCGTGGTCTTCGTTGTAGAACGGCAGGCTGTCAAGGCCCGAGTACACGCTCACATCAACGCCTTCTGGGGAGTTCAGCGCGGTAGCTTCTGCCAACTGCTGGTTGGTTGAACCAGCGCGCAGGGAACCGACCAGAGTAATGACCTTTGTTGCCATATTGTGCTTCTCCTGTATTTAGTGAATCAATAAGTAGACAAAGCTGACGCTTCATCTACTCCAACGAGTGATCAGAAGATTCAATTCCGCCACTAGATATGACTTAGGGCACACTCGTGAGAACTCCTGGGTCATAACTGCGCGTGCACCAACCAGTCAGCGGTAAAGCCGCGGCTGCTCAGTCCCGATTAGTCCAATTCAGTCAACAGCGGCAATATCGCTTCTTGCTCTTCTTTTCGCGCCGATAGGTCATGCTCCCGCCGCCCTCTGAAGATGGCCTGCATACCAATGCCCATTCGCTCTTCGGCACCTCAAGGGACGCTCACCCCTCGCTTTCTCACCTGGCCAAAGATTGTGCGGCAAAGAGGCAGCGCTAATAAACGATGGATACTTACGCATAAATTGCAGCTGCAATTCGATTAGCGGCGGACGCGAGAGGCCAAAATTCATTGCGCTCTTGTCGCTCAACGAATCAATGAAACCCCCGGCCACAAAGCCAAGGCCTGCGGTCGGGGGTCCATAAGCATTGACTTTTTAGGAGGCGAACTGCGAAAGCAGGCCCATGACCGGGTTCCATTCGGTGATGTCGGTCTGCTCTAGCGCGCCGACCTTGCTGAATGGATCATTGGCCAGCACCTCATTCAGGGCGGACTTATCCTCAGCTACAAAAATGAGCAGAGCACCGTCGGCAGCCGGGGTGGGACCCGAGGCGAGAAGACGAACCGAGCCTTCTCCAAGGAACTCACCGAGGTATGCGCGGTGCGCCGGACGGTGTTCGTTGCGCAGTTCGGTCGAGTCCTGAGCATAGGTGTATTCAACAGCAAAAACAGTCATGGCTACAGCTTATTTCGCCAGGCCTAGAAGATCGTGATTGGTTTGAAGATGTCTGCGTATATTAAGAGCCCGCCCATGACCAGCATCGCAGCAACGACTACGTAGGTGAGGGGCAACAGCTTGATGGTATCCACCGGAGCGATGTTCTTTTTTCCGAAGATCCGGGCTACGGTACGCTTCAGTCCCTCGTAGAGGGCACCGATCACATGCCCGCCGTCCAGCGGCAGCAAGGGAATCAAGTTGAAGGCAAATAGCGCCAGATTCAGTCCACCGGCCAGCGAGAGCAACGAGGCGATCTTGTCATTGATTTCGATGCCCTCATGAGCATTGATTTCACCGGCGATACGTCCCACACCAACAATGGAGACCGGACCGTTCGGGTCGCGCTCCTCGGTACCGAAGGCGGCCTGTGCTACGTCGACCATGCGCTGGGGCAGGTGCAGTATGACGTTGCCGATGTTCAGCAGCTGGTCCCCCACCACGCCGGGAATTTCGGTGACCGGCTGGGAAATGTTTTTCTCCTGCGAGCCCATCCCGACGAACCCAACCTGCGCGGTTTTCATGGCGCCGTTCTCGTCGGTCACCGGATAGCCATCTGCATCCAGCACCGGCCGTTCGGTCAGATAGGGCGTCAGCGTGGTGTCATGCATGATGCCACCGCGTTCATATTCCAGGGCGATGCTTTCCCCCGGGTGGTCACGGATCACACCGGTGAGTTCATACCAGGCATCGTGCGCCACCGGGGCGCCGTTGACGGCGGTGATGGTGTCTCCCGGGAGCAACCCGGCGGCGTAGGCCGGAGCTTCCTTGTCGTTGGCGGTGCATTCGGTCGCCTCAGAATTTTCGGCGCTCGCGATGCACTGGTACACCTCGGAGACGGTGGTGGTCGCCGTGGGCACGCCAAAACCGGTGATCACCACGCCGATCAGCAGGAACCCGAGCAGCAGGTTGACGAAGGGTCCGCCGAGCATGATGATGATGCGCTTATAGATGGGCAGCTGATAGAACAGCCGGCCTTCGTCGCTGGCTTCCACGTTCTCATTGGCCTGCGAACGGGCGTCGTCAACCATTTGCCCGAAGACTTTGTCGAAGAAACTCGGCTTCTTCTGCGCCGCGCCGGCTTTGCTGGCCGCGCGCGGCGGGTACATGCCCACCATTGAGATGTATCCGCCCAGCGGAAGTGTCTTCAGCCCGTATTCGGTCTCGCCACGCTTGACCGAAAAGATCGTCTTGCCAAAACCGATCATGTATTGCGGAACGCGCAGTCCGAATTTCTTGGCCGGAAGCAGGTGCCCTACCTCGTGCAAGGCAATGGACAGCCCGATGGCGACGACCATGAACAGGACACCGCCAAGGAACATTAATACGCTCATGCTTTTTCCTTCAGCAACGAGATTGCGTGGGCGCGCGCCCACCGATCGGTCTCTAGCACTAGCTCCGCCGAAAGCTCGGCGTTCACCGGGGTATAGTCTTCCAACACCCGGTCGATGGTTTCAACAATGTCGGTAAAGCGGATCTTGCCTTCATGGAAGGCGTCAACCGCAATTTCGTTCACCGCGTTGTACACGGTCATATGGGTGCCGGAGGCGGCAGCGGCCTGCTTCGCCAATTTCACCGCGGTAAAGACCGATTCGTCCAAGGGTTCGAAGGTCCACGATGCGGCGGTGGAAAAATCACAGGGTTTCGCGGCTCCGGCCACGCGATGCGGCCAGTTGATGCCCAAGGCAATCGCTAACCGCATATCCGGTGGCGAGGCCTGGGCGATCACCGAACCGTCGATGAACTCAACCATCGAATGCACTATCGACTGGCGGTGCACCAGCGGTTCGATACGCTCCAGCGGCACATCAAAGAGCAGGTGGGCTTCGATGACTTCTAGCGCCTTGTTGACCATGGTCGCAGAGTTGGTGGTGACCATCCGCCCCATATCCCAGGTTGGGTGGGCTAGCGCCTGCGCCGGGGTCACTTCGCGTAGCTGCTCATAGTTATATCCGAAGAATGGTCCACCGGAGGCGGTGACAATCAGCTTGGAGACTTCCTCCGGGGTGCCCGAGCGCAGGGCTTGGGCAAGAGCTGAGTGCTCGGAATCCACTGGGGAGATCTGCCCGGGAGCGGCAATCTGCTTCACGACCTGGCCGCCGATAATCAGCGATTCCTTATTCGCCAGCGCGAGCAGGTGTCCGGCCTTCAACGCCGCGATGGTCGGTTCCAATCCGATGGCGCCGGTAATGCCGTTGAGCACCACATCAGATTCCATATAGCCAGCGATCTGCGCGGCGGCCTGCGGCCCTGCGAGGAGTTCCGGGGAGTAGTCGCCTACGCCTTTGTCCTGCGCCACCTGCGCGATCGCGGATGCGAGTTCATCTTTGCTCTCTACCGCCGCGCCCACGAGGTCCGGGCGGAAGGCGACTGCCTGTTCGGCGAGGAGCTTGAGATTGTAGCCACCGCTCAGTGCCGCGACGCTAAATTGCTCCGGGGCATTCTTGATGACATCCAGGCCTTGGGTGCCAATGGATCCGGTAGAACCGATCAGCGTGACACGGCGCGGATGGTCCGCAGTTTTAAAAGAAGATTGGATGCTCACCCACCCCATTATGGCCGTTATATCTGTGAGCTCCCAAAGTGCAGATCAACCGGCGCGCTCAAGCCAAGCCGTGCCGGCGAGCAAGTCTGAAGCTCAGCAGCGCGCCGGCCCGGCTCATTAGGGATTGAGCCTTTACAGCCCGAGGCTGCGGGCGATCAGCATCAGCTGAACCTGCGTAGTGCCTTCACCGATTTCCAGGATCTTTGAATCCCGATAGTGGCGAGCCACCAATGATTCGTTGATAAATCCGTAGCCACCAAAAATCTGGGTGGCGTCCCGGGCGTTGTCCATGGCCGCCTCACTGGCGACGAGCTTGGCGTGGGCTGCTTCGATCTTGAAGTCTTTCCCGGCAAGCATTTTGGCCGCGGCCGCGTAATAGGCAAGGCGCGCGGTGTGGACGCGCGAAGCCATGCGCGCAATCATGAATGAGATTCCCTGGTTCTTGCCGATTGAAGAGCCAAAGCTCTGTCGGTTCTTCGCATAGGTTACCGCCTCATCCAGACAGCCTTGGGCGGCGCCGGTCGCAAGAGCCGCGATGGCGATACGACCCTCGTCAAGGATCTCCAAGAAATAGGCATATCCGCGTCCGCGTTCGCCGAGGAGATTCTCTTCGGGGACTCGGGCACCGTTGAAGCTCAGTGGGTGGGTATCGCTGGCATGCCAGCCGACCTTGTTGTAAGCCGGTTCCGCGGTGAATCCTTCGGTACCCGATGGAACGATAATCGTGGAGATTTCTTTTTTGCCGGTGGCCTCGTTGACTCCGGTCACCGCGGTGACCGTGACAAGCGAAGTGATGTCTGTTCCCGAGTTCGTGATGAATTCTTTGGAACCGTCGACAACCCACTGGCCATTTTCGAGCTTTGCTTTGGTTCTCGTGGCCGATGCGTCAGATCCGGCACCGGGCTCGGTCAGTCCGAATCCTGCGAGGTTCTTGCCGGCGGCGAGATCTGGCAGCCAACGCTGTTTTTGTTCCTCATTTCCGAAACGGAAGATCGGCATCGCCCCGAGTGAGACACCTGCCTCCAAGGTAATGGCTACCGACTGGTCGACTCGACCAAGTTCTTCCAGCGCGAGGGCCAGAGCGAAGTAGTCGCCGCCAGATCCGCCGTATTCCTCGGAGATCGGCAATCCAAACAGGCCCAACTCCCCCATTTGCGCAACAACTTCATAGGGGAAGCTGTGCTCCGCATCGTGTTTAGCGCTGACCGGCGCGACGACTTGCTGGGCAAATTCACGGACGACGTCGACCAGGTCTTGGTACAGTTCGTCGAGTTCGAGATCAATCACGGGCACTCTCTTCTTTCGAGGTTGTCCACACCGTCCTTGCGTTTTTGACGCAATGATCGATGGCGGGCCATGTTGGACGCGGAGGCCATATCTTGGAAGCTGACCGTCCGGCGCGTATGGTTAATTTCTATTAACTGTGTATGTCCAGTTACATTTTGACACTAGTGGCGTACTTCATAGTTGTCCATAGTTGGACGGGGTTTTCGAAGGAGTAAATGCATTGAGCAGATATCAATCGCTCACTGAGCCAACCGAACGCGAGCGTGCCAAGGCCGAACGCCGTGATGCGCTATTGCGCGAAGCGACACGGCTCTTTGCGTTGCACGGTTACGCCGGTGTTTCCTTAGAAGATCTGGGAGCCGCCTGCGGCATCTCGGGGCCTGCCGTGTACCGGCATTTTGCCGGCAAACAGGCGCTCCTCATCGCTTTGCTGGTAGATATGTCTAAGGACATCTACGCCGGCGGTCTGAAGGCCGCAGAGAGTGGCGGCAAGCCGTTGGAGGTGTTGTCCCGGCTGGTTGATTTCCACACCGATTTCTCCCTCTCCCGACCAGACATCCTTCAGGTTCAGGACCGCGACTTGAAGTCGCTTCCGAAGGCAGAACTCGCCTTAGTCCGTAAACTTCAAAATAATTACATCGCGCTGTGGACCGAGCAGCTGGCCCAAATGCATCCCACCGGCAGCCCGCAGTCGCACCGCTTCAGGGCACACGCGGTCTTTGGCCTGCTGAACTCCACCGCGCACTCGGCGCACTCACCACGCACCAAGAAATCCGGGTTAAAGCCGCTGCTCTCCAATATGGCACTCGCGGCACTCACATCCCCGGTAGTCTAGAAACTAAGTCCCACTTATTCTGAGCGCGTTCAATCGGGCGCGTACCACCTCACGAAAGAAAGGTCTTTATCGTGCAACTACGTGAAGTCCGCCCTTCCGACTTGGACGCCTTCTTCGCTCACCAGCAAGAACCCGAGGCGAACCTGATGGCGGCCTACCAGGCTCGCAATCCTTCGGACCGGGCCGTATTCGATCATCACTGGAGCTCAATCCTCAACGATGAGTCGGTACTGGTTCGCACGATCGAGCACGAAGGCGAGGTCGCCGGTTCCATTTTGGTCTTTGACGGCACGAAGCCGGAGATCAATTTCTGGACCTCCACCAAGTTCTGGGGCAAGGGAATCACCACCAGCGCCGTAGACGCGTTCCTGGCCGAGTTCACCAAGCGTCCGCTGACCGCACACGTGGTGCAGGACAATCTAGGTTCCCTCAAGGTCCTGGAACGTCGTGGCTTCAAGCAGGTAGGCACAGAGCAGATCTTCTCGAACGCCCGTGCCGCGGTTGTCACCGAGATCGTTTTGCAGCTCGACGACTAACAGTCGCTTAAATACAGCTAACCGCAGTTCACCCGACGACGTGTGAACTGCGGTTAGCTGTTTAATGCTGTTCTATCGGTTGTTTCAAGGCCCGTAATAGCCCTTGCCACGATCAATATCTTTTCTTGCATCCCGCAACGCCTTGGCGGTCTGCTCATCGCTCTGGTCAAAGTCATTAGCCTTGCGATCCAGACCGCGAAAGGCGCCAACGATGAACGGCAACGCGCAGAGGGCGATGACGGCGGACATAATCAGGATCGATACCAGATCCATGGCTTCCTCCTCATGTCCTTGGCCGCGCCGCTACCCGCGTGCTACTTCGTGGAATTCAAGGTCCGCCACGCCTCGCGTCGCACCGCCTGCTCGATCGGATCCGGCACCGGAGCGGCAGCCAGCAACCTGCGCGTGTAGTCGTGGGTCGGTGCGTGCAGCACGGTATCTACGTGCCCCTGCTCCACCGACTTGCCGTTTTGCATCACCACCACCGAATCGGCGAGCATATCGACAACCGCCAAATCATGGCTGACGAATAGGCAGGCGAAGTTGAAATCGCGCTGCAGCTCCTGGAGCATCTCCAACACCAGCGCCTGCACCGAGACGTCCAGCGCGCTGGTCGGCTCGTCGGCGATCAACAACTCCGGGTTCAAGGTCAGGGCGCGGGCAATGCAGATACGCTGGCGCTGGCCGCCGGAAAGCTCGTGCGGGTAGCGGTTGATGACATTTCGCGGCAGCTTCACCGCATCCAGCAGTTCCTGCGCACGCTTGATCCGTTCGGTCTTGCTGCCGACCTTGTGCACCACCATGGGCTCGGTAATGCAATCGCCGATGGGGAATCGCGGGTTCAGCGAGGCGGCCGGGTCCTGGAAGATCACGCCGATCTGCTTGCGCACCTGGCGCGCCTGGCGCGGCGAGAGCTTGGGCAGGTTATGGCCCTTGACCGACAGCGTTCCGGAGGCCACCGGCAGCAGGCCGAGCACCGCCTTGGCGATGGTCGATTTGCCCGAACCCGATTCGCCCACGATGCCGAGCACCTCGCCCTTGGCGACGTCGAAGCTGACGTTTTCCACCGCCCGGAAGACGGTGCCGCGCATGTCGTATTCCAGTATCAGGTCCTTGGCTTCCAAGACCAGCTCGCGGTCGGCCTGCGCGATCGGTTCGCTGCGCGGTGCGGGCTCTTCTACGCTCACTCGCGAAAGACGCGGCACGGAAGATAATAGGCGTTGGGTGTATTCGTGTTGCGGGTGCAGCAGCACCTGCTTTACGTCCCCGGTCTCCACCAGGTTTCCCTGGAACATCACCGCGACCTGATCGGCCATATCCGCCACGACACCCATATTGTGGGTGATGAGTAGAATTCCCGTATTCAGCCGGTCCTTGAGCTCCCGGAGCAGGTCCAGGATTTCGGCCTGCACGGTCACGTCCAGTGCGGTGGTCGGCTCGTCGGCAATGATCACCTTCGGTTCGCAGGAGATCGCCATGGCGATCACGATGCGCTGGCGTTGGCCACCGGAGAACTGGTGTGGATACTGCCTAATGCGTTTGGCGGGATCCGGGATGCCCACCATGGTCAGCAGCTCGATGGCGCGGTCGGTGGCTTCCTTGCCGTAGGCCACGTCGTGCAGTTCCAGCGCTTCGGTCAGCTGGCGTTCAATGGTCAGCACCGGGTTCAGCGCCGTCATGGGTTCTTGGAAGACCATGGCAATGTCGGTGGCACGCATTTTACGCATCTTGCCTGCCTCCAGTCCTACCACGTTGACATTGCCTATCTTGGCGACGCCGGTGACCTGGGCGTTCTCCGGCAGCAGGCCCATGGCCGCGGTGGAGGTCACCGACTTCCCGGACCCCGATTCACCGACCAGCGCCACGACTTCGCCCGGGCGTACCGCCAGGGATAGCCCCTTGACGGCGTGGACGTCGGGTCCGGCGGTTTCGAAGGTGACCTTCAGGTCATTGAAGCTCAGTGCATAGTCTTCTGTTGCTTCGGTGCTCATGGCTTTTCCTTACGGGTTGGCAGGGCAAAGAGCCCTGCCCGGCGGCGGCGCTTGCCGGTGTGGCGTGGATCGAAGGCATCTCGCAGACCATCGCCGAGGAAGTTGACGCTCAGCGCGATGGCGACGATGATCATGCCCGGCCACCAGAACAACCACGGACGTGAGGTAAACGCATTCTGGTACTGGCTGATCAGCAGGCCCAGCGAGGATTCCGGCGGTTGTACGCCGAAGCCCAGATACGACAGGGCGGATTCGAGCAGGATCGCGCCGGCAATGGCGAAGGTCGCGTTGACCACGATCACCCCGATGGTGTTAGGCAGCAGGTGCTTGAAAATGACCCGTGAGGTTTTTGAGCCCATGGCCTGGGCCGCCGCCACGTATTCGCGTTCGCGCAAGCTGAGGATCTCACCGCGGACCAGTCGGGCTAGACCGGTCCAGGTCACCAAGCCCAAGACGAGGGCCAAGGTGATGATCGAGCCGGAGGTCGCGCCGGCAAGCTGGCCAAGCACTGCGGCCAGCACCAGCAGCGGGATCACGATGAACAGGTCGGTAATGCGCATCAAAACCTCATCGACCCAGCCGCGGAAGTATCCGGCGATCGCGCCGATGACCGCTCCGAGGAAGGTGGATACCACGCCGACGACAACTCCGATGATGATCGATTTTTGGGTTCCGGTCATCACCAGCGCGAAGTAGTCCTTACCGATGGAGTCCTGCCCGAAGGGGTTCTCCCCCCAGCGGATTCCTTCGCCGCCGAGCCACGTGGGGACCAAGCTCAAGGTTGGCTTGCCGCCATCGATCACGCTACCGGCGTTGAGGTAGGACTTATCCCACCAGCCCGGAAATACTCCCCATCCCACCGAGCTGAAGGCCATCACGGTAATGAAGACCAGAATGATGCTGGAGGTCATGGCGAGCTTGTGCTTGAGGAAGCGCCCAATAACGATGCGCCCCTGGCTTTTTGAATCTTCGGCCTGGCGGGCAAGCTTCGCATCCTCCAGTTCTGCAAGGGAGGTGACGTTCTCTGGCAGTTTGTCGTTGGTGTTACTCATCGCTTGTCCTTAATGTCCCAGACACGATTGGTGTGAATTGTCATGGCCGCCTAGACGCGAATGCGCGGGTCGAGCAGGGCGTAAACAATGTCTGCCATCAGGTTGAAGAGAATTGCTGCGGTGCCGGTGACCAGGAAGAAGGCCATCACCGGGTTGGCATCCACCCGGTCCAGACCGGTGGCGAACATTTCGCCCATGCCTTTCCAACCGAACACCCGCTCGGTAATCACCGCGCCACCGATCAGCCCGGCGAAGTCGAAGGCTGCGATGGTAGCGATGGGGATCATGGCGTTGCGGAATGCGTGGCGGAAAATCACCGTGCGTTCGCTCAGGCCCTTGGAGCGGGCGGTGCGAATGTAGTCTTGCTGCTGAACTTCGAGCATCGACGAACGGGTGTAGCGCGAGTAGCTTGCCAGCGAGATGATTGCCAGCAAAATGGTGGGCAGCAGCAGCTGGGTGCCATTGTCCAGGAAGTGGTCCCAGTAGCCGCCCTCGAAGTTCGCCGTAGAGGAGCCGATGGTGGAGATCGGGCGTCCCTTGTTGTCCAGGAAGCCTGGCCAAGCACGGAACAGGTGATCGACCACGGTCAGTGCGGCTCCGACAAAGCCAGTGGCCATCGCGACGCTGGCGGCGACCTTGCGCAGCCGCCCGCCCATGAAACGTCCGACCAGCGCGGGCAACAGCACCGCGAGGATTAAGCCGCCCAGCAGGATCCAGGTGTTCGGTTCGGCCATCAGGTAGAAGGTCGCGTAGTAGGCGATCAGCACGAGCGCCACGGTGATCAGCGCCGGATACAGCACTCGCTTTTCCTTCAGTCCCGTGCTCATCGCGGTGGCCGAGAGGGCGACGAGCGCGGTGAGCACCACGATGAATGCCGGTCCCATTTGCGGGTAGCGGTAGAAGTTCAGCCACAGCGAATACTGCATGGCCAGCGGCACGAAGACGGTGACCACCGCGAAGGTCAGCATGCGGCGCTTGAGCGATCCGGCGAGGAACGTCTGCAGGATCAGCCCTAAGATCATACCGACAAGTATTGAGGTTCCCAAGGAGATATCCGGTGCCGCGATCCAGTCGTTGAATCCGATAGCGAGGTATTCCTTGAGCAGCACCGCTGCCCAGAACACCGGAAGGGAGAAGAAGAGGAAGGTCAGGAAGGTGACGGTGTAGTCCAGACCCGAGTATTGGCGCACCGCGGTGAGCACACCGATGGCGATACCCAAGATCGCTGCGATCAGGGTGGCGATCAGCACCAGTCGCAGGGTCGAGGATGCGGCATTTGCCAGCAATCCGGAGACCTCCACGCCGTTGATATTCCGTCCTAGGTCGCACTGGCCGACAAAGCACTTTGAAACGCCGGTCAGCCAGTCCCAGTAGCGCAGGTACCAGGGCTGGTCCAGCTCCATGTACTCGATGCGTTGGGCCATCAGATACTCGCGATTATCGGCGTTGCTTTCGCGCAGATCCTTGAGCGGATCACCGGAGTTAATGACGAGGATATACAGCAGCAGCGAGGCTGCAAACAGCACTGCGAGGGCCGATCCAAGTCGCTTGGCGATGAATTTCAACACGGCGTCTATGTCCTACTTTCGTTGTCACCGAACGATTCGCGGCGCCCAGGGTGGTGGCGATTCTGAACCGTTGTGGGGATGTGGTGGACACACTGCGGGGCCCGACGATCTATCGGGCCCCGCAGTCGTTCACTCACGGTGTCTGAGTTCTGTGCCTACCGGCAGTTACTCTGCACGTACCCACTGATTTGCGTTCCAGACGATCTGGTCCTGGGTCGCGGTGTGGCGGACATTTTGGATATCTGAGCCCGAGGCACTCAGGCCTGGGTGGGCAAAGACTGGAATGCCGTAGAGGTCATCCCACAAGAGCTTCTCGATCTTCTTGACCTGCTCCTGGTGCACGGCCGGATCCAGCGAAGTTGCCAAGGTCTCCCACTCGGCGTCTACCTGTTCGTTGGAGTACTTGCCGAAGTTCTGCGGCTTGCCGGTTGCGTAGATGTTCTGGCCCGAAGAAATCTGGCCGGAACCCGCCCAAGCGAACAGTGCTACCTCATAGTCGCCGCGATCCTGGGCGCCGCCCGGTGCGAAGAACTTCGCATCGCCGTCATCCTCGATCTCGAATCCAGCCTCATCACAGGAGGATTTGATGGCTGCGACCTGGTTGGTACGGCGCTCGTTCGGAGCGGAGTAGCCGATGCGCACCTTCGTGCCCACTGCGTCCTGCTCTTCCAGGATCTTCTTCGCGCCTTCGATATCGACCTCATCGTAGCGTCCGTCATAGGAAGCCGAGACGACGTCTTCATAGTTGTCCTGGAACGGGAAGACCTCGCGGGCGTTCATGACAATAGCCTCTGGGTTCAGCGGCTTGATCAGGTTGTCAACGATGTTCTGGCGAGGGACGCACATGGCGAAGGCCTTGCGCAATTCCAAGTTGGTGAACGCGTTGCCCTCAGTGAAGTTGAAGTCCAGGTGCTCCCAAGTCAGCGTGTCGCCCTTCTGGATGTTGATCTGATCGCCCAAGGCCTCAAGCTGGGAAAGGGTATCAACCGTCGGTTGCGGGTTGATGACGTCGAGGTCCTTGTTCTGCAGGGCCTGCACCATGGCAGCATCTTCAACGAAGCGGAAGGTCAGTTCCTTGGTTGCCGCTGGAGTTCCGTAGTACTCCTCGTTGGCGACCAGGGTGACCGATTCGCCGGCCTTCCAGGAACCGAGCTTGTACGGTCCGGAAACGGGACTGATCGCTTCGTCCGGCAGGGTGCCCGGATTAGTCACCCAACCTTCGTTCCAGAACTCGGCGGCCTCCTTCAGCTTGTCGGATTCGCCGGCGAGAATGGCGTTGGCCAGCTCTTCGGTGCTCATGCCGGCTTCCTTGGCCACCACGTGTGCTGGGTGGAGCATCCAGGACTGCAGGGCCCAGTCCGGATCTGGAGCGGCGAATTCGACGGTGAATTCCTTGCCTGCAACATCGCCCTGCGGGCCCTTTGGCACGGTGTCGCCCAAGTCGACGGAGACCGAGTTGAACAATGGCTTCTCTTTGTCGCCGCCTTCGTTCAGGTTCAGGTTCTGCACGCCCCAGGCGAGCACCGAGTCGGCGACGGTGATTGGCGTTCCGTCGGACCAAACGGCGTTCTCATTGATGGTGTACTTGATCGTCAGCGGATCATCGCTGACCTTCTCGTAGGAGCCGAGATCTTCATTCGGGTACAGGGTTCCATCGGTACCGAAGTACGAGAAGCCTGCGAACATGCGGTCCACGATCCCGGAGTTATAGGTCGAGTAGGTGTTCGGGGTGAAGCCGTTGTAGCTGAGGAACTCCGGCGCACCGATCGACACGTTGATGGCGCCGTCCTTGGTGGTGATATCCCCCAGATCCGCGAGGCCGCTGTTGGTAACTTCTGCCGACCCGTTGCCGCCAGCTGCACCCGACTCGGATGCCGCTGGGTCGCCACCGCCGCCCGGTGCACATGCGGACAGCGCCAGAGCCATCGCTGCGCCTACTGCTACTGCCTTCGAAACACGTTGGAATCGCATTCCGCCTCCTTGAGAATTTGAACGATACGAGTTCTGAACCATGAAGCTCAGTGTGGAACACATCACCTGATGGAACCATTGAGCAATAGACTAACCGGATTTTGCCATCTTGGATATAGAAAGATGCGTTTCACATCTACCAAGTGGCCCCGGGAAACAATCTGGTTACAATCGCCTTGTTACCGATCAGTTTAGAGATCCGGCTCACATCCGCGAGATTTCAAGGATTTCTTTCACATTGGGTTTTTTCAATCAGAAGACGCACTTCGGCGCGACGGTTGGCAAACTCATTTATAACGTTTTTGCAACATTTATTTCACATCCCCAAAAACTGAAACATTTCTTGAATAAGTCATTTTTAACGGACTCAGGGCAGCGACTTCTATATGAAGTCACTGCCCTGAAATGGACGGGAAATAGGCCGTTGAAAGCGCCTAGATCAGGCTTGCACCCGGGATCGCCGCCAGCAGATTGCGGGTGTAGTCGCTCTTCGCGTTCTCGAAGATTTCATCCACCGTCCCCTGCTCAACCATCTGTCCGTGCTCCATCACGCACACGTTATCTGCGATCTCGCGCACGACCGCCAGGTCGTGGGTGATGAACAGGTAGGTGAGTCCTAGCTCGCGCTGCAGTTCGTCCAGCAGCTCCAGCACCTGAGCCTGCACCAGCACGTCCAGCGCCGACACAGCCTCGTCGCAGACGATCATTTCCGGCTTCAAGGCCAGCGCACGTGCGATCGCAATACGCTGGCGCTGACCGCCGGAAAGTTCATTCGGGAAACGGTGCATCGTCGAAGCCGGCATGGAAACCTGGTCCAGCAGCTCCTTGACCTTCTTCTCCCTGGAAGCCTGATTTCCGATACCGTGGATGCGCAAAGGCTCCTCGATGGTGCGGAAAATGGAATACATCGGGTCCAAGGAACCATAGGGATCCTGGAAGATCGGTTGCACACGGCGGCGGTACTTGAACAGATCGCGCTCGCTGAGTTTGCCGATGGCCTGCCCGTCAAAGACGATGTCACCGGAGGTTGCATCCAGCAGGTTGAGCACCATCTGCGCGATCGTTGACTTGCCCGAACCGGACTCGCCCACCACCGCGGTGGTCGTGCCCTTCGGGATCTCAAAGGAGACCTTGTCCACCGCGGTGAACTTGTCCTTGCGCCCGAAGCCCCTGCGGATGTCGAACACCTTGGTCAGGTTCGAAATCTTCAGCAGCGGCTCAGTCTTCTGCGCCGCGACTTGGTCTACCGCCAGCTCGTGCTTGTCGCCACGCTGGGCGGCCAGAGACGGCGCCGAATTGATCAGTCGCTTGGTGTACGGGTGCTGCGGATTGCGCAGCAATTCCAGGGCCGGGCCAGATTCGACGACCTGCCCCTTGTACATCACGATGACCTTCTCGGCACGCTCTGCTGCCAGACCCAGATCGTGGGTGATCAGCAGGACCGCCGTGCCCAGTTCACTGGTCATGGTATCCAGGTGATCCAGGATCTGCTGCTGAACGGTGACGTCCAGCGCGCTGGTTGGTTCATCGGCAATAAGCAGCCGTGGACGGCAGGCCAAGCCAATGGCGATCAGCGCTCGCTGGCGCATGCCACCGGAGAACTCGTGCGGGTACTGATTCGCCCGGGTTGCCGCATCCGGAAGACCGGCGTCCGACAATACCTGGGCAACACGCTGCTTCGGGTTGTTCCCCGCCAGTCCGTTGGCCTTCAGGGTTTCTTTCACCTGGAAACCGATCTTCCAGACCGGATTCAGGTTGCTCATCGGGTCCTGCGGGACCATGCCGATGTGGTTACCACGCAGCTCGACGAAACGCTTTTCGCTGGCCTTGGAGATATCTTCACCGTCAAAGAGAATCTGACCGGCGGAGACTTCGCCATTTCCCGGAAGCAAGCCGATGGCGGCCAAGGCGGTCGTGGACTTGCCCGATCCGGACTCGCCCACGATGGCCACGGTCTCCCCCGGCATCACCGTCAGGTTTGCGTTGCGCACCGCGTTGACCGGGCCATCAGGAGTACTGAAGGTAATGGCCAGGTCTTTGATTTCCAGCAGGGGCTTTGGATCTGCGTTCTGCACCATAGCTAGTTCCCCTTTCGGGTCTTTGGATCCAGTGCATCACGCACTGCATCGCCGAGCATGATGAAGCTCAATACCGTGAGGGACAAGAACAATGCAGGCCACATCAGCATCATCGGATTATTTCGCAATTGATTCTGCGCTGCGGCAATATCGTTGCCCCAGCTCATCACATCTGGCGGAAGCCCCAGCCCAAGGAAGGACAGCGTGGATTCGGCAACGATGTAGATACCGAGGTTCACGGTTGCCACGACGATCACCGGAGCCATGGCGTTCGGGATGACGTGCCGTACCAATGAGTTGAACCTTGAGAGCCCCAAGGCCCGGGAGGCCTTGACGAAGTCGGCATTCCGGGCTTCCAGGACCGCACCGCGGGTGATGCGGGCGACCTGTGGCCAGCCGAAGATGGAGAGTGTGATGATAACCGTCCACACGCTTCGGTTTTCCCGGAAGGCGGGAAGCTGCATCACGATGATCGCACCGAGAATCAACGGCAGTGCGAAGAAAATATCACCCAGGCGGGCCAAGATGATATCCAGCCAACCGCCGTAGAAGCCGGCCAGCGCGCCAATGGCACCGCCGAGAATCACGACGAAGAGCGTGGTGAACACTCCAACCATCAGCGAGGCGCGCGTGCCATGGATTACTCGGGCATACACATCGCAGCCCTGGAAGTTGAAGCCCATCGGATGCCCAGCACGGGAACCTTCATTGGAGTTCTCCAACGCGCAATAGGTCGGATCGGTGCTGCTGAACAAGCTTGGGAAAGCTGCGACGACGAGCACCGATACGATCAGAATAACCGAAACAATGAACAGCGGGCGCTTGCGCAACGAACGCCAAGCCTCGCCCCACATGGACAGCGGCTTCCCGGTTTCCTTGACCGCGTCGACTCCCTGCAAGGGGGTTTCATCCAGCGGTGCAACGAAGTGTGGAATATGGTATTTGGAGATCTTGCCGGCACGGTTTTTGCCGATGGGCAATCCGGCCTCAGGATTAGGATTCTGGTTCTCAGGCATATCGGATCCTTGGGTCAAGCAGAGCGTAAAGCATGTCAACAATGAGGTTGGCGAGCACGAAGACGACCACAAGCACGCCTACCACGGCCACTACCGTCGGGATCTCACCCTTGCGGATAGCTGAGAACAACAGGCTGCCCACGCCGGGGACGTTGAAGATGCCTTCGGTGACGATCGCGCCACCCATGAGCGAGCCCAGGTCCGCGCCCAGGAAGGTGACTACCGGGATCAGCGAGTTGCGCAGGATGTGCACGTTGACTACGCGTCCACGGCTCAAGCCCTTGGCGGTTGCCGTGCGCACGTAATCGGCTTGCTTGTTCTCGATGATCGAGGTTCGGGTCAGTCGCAATACATAGGCCAGAGAAACCAGGCCAAGCACTGTGGCGGGAAGAATCAATTCGCCCCACGTAGCGCCGCCGGAAACCGTTGGCTTGGCCCAGCCAAGCTCAACACCGACTACGTACTGCAGCACGAAGCCGAGTACGAAGGTAGGAACTGCGATCACAATCAGCGATGCGAACAGCACTGTTGAGTCGAACCATTTGCCCTTGCGCATACCGGCGATGACGCCGAAAAGGATACCGAAGACGGCTTCGATGGCCAGCGCCATGACTGCCAGTCGCGCGGTCACCGGGAATGCGCGAATTAACAGGTCACGCACTTCCTGTCCGGAGAAGGACATGCCCAGGTCCAAGGTGACCAGATTCTTCAAGTACAAGCCGTACTGAATCCAGAATGGCTGGTCGAGGTTGTACTGGGCCCGCAGCGAGGCTTCCACCGCCGGGGTCATCGGCTTGCCGCCGGAGAGCGCGGTAATCGGATCGCCTGGGGTAGCAAAAACCAGGAAGTAAACGAGCAAGGTGGCACCGAAGAATACGGGAATCAGCTGCAGAAATCGTTTAAACGTAAAACTTAACATGAGCGCGTCTCACCTCGAGACGTCGCAAGGCGCTGGGCCATTTTATTTCCTCTTTCCGTCGGCGATCGCCAGACGTTCATTTGGAGAGGCAGGACTGACACGCCAAAGGGAGACCCAAATGGTGCAGGGTCTCCCTGAGACGTTTTTCAGCTGAAGCCCACCTGAGCAGGCAGCTTAGCTAGTGAACCTATTTGCCGGTGATGGCGTTGTAGATTGGAACACCGTTCCAACCGAACTCCACGTTGTCGACGTTCTCGCTCCACCCACCCTGCACAGCCTGGTACCACAGTGGGATAGCTGGCAGATCCTTGAAGAGGATCTCCTGGGATTCGTTGAAGATCTTTGCGCCTTCGGCCGGATCCGTTGCGGCAAGCCCGTCCTTGAGCTTGTCGTCGAATTCCTTGTTCGAGTAGTCTCCGTCGTTGGAACCTGCACCGGTGCCGTACAGCGCACCGAGGAAGTTGTACATCGATGGATAGTCAGCCTGCCAGCCGGAGCGGTGGGCACCGGACATCGTCTTCTTGCCCACGTCTTCACGCAAGGCCTTGAAGGAGGTGTACGGCTTGGCCACTGCGTTGATTCCCAAGGTGTTCTTCACCTGGTTGGCGACGGCTTCAACGAATTCCTTGTTGCCGGCACCGTCGACGTTGTAACCGATGGAGAACTCTTCGGAGTCACCCCATGCCTCGATGGCGTTGGCTTCGTCCCACAGCTTCTTGGCCTCATCGGCATCAAAGTCGAGAACCTCGGAGCCTGGAATCTCGGCGGTGTAGCCATCGAGCACCGGAGCGGTGAATTCTTCGGCCTTGACCTTGCCGCCGAAGTACACCTTTTCGATGATCTGCTCGCGATCAATGGAGCGCGAGATCGCTGCACGGCGCAGGTTGCCCTCTTCGCCCTGCTTGAAGTGATCCAGGTAGCCCGAGATGGTGATGGTTGCGTTGCCGGCGTAGGGAGCGTTGATCGAACGGTCGCCCAGTTCGTCCTGGTAATTGGCCAGCGCCGATGGCGGAATCTGGTCCAGCACGTCCAGGTTGCCCGCGAGAATGTCCTGGTAAGCGGACTCGGTCGACTGGTAGACCTTGAAGTCAACGCCGCCGTTGGCTGCCTTGCGTGGGCCCTCGTAGGACTCGTTGACTTCAAGCTTCAGGTTGACGTCGTGGTTCCATTCGGTCAGCTTGTATGGTCCGTTGCTGACCGGCATCTGGCCGTAGGCCTTCGGGTCTTCAAATGCTGCTTCGGGAAGCGGCATGAACGCGGTGTAGCCAAGACGCAGCGGGAAGTCGGATTCCGGCTGGCTGAGCTCGACAGTGAAGGTGTTGTCGTCGACAACCTTCAGGCCTTCCATCTCTTCGCTCGTTGCACCCTCGGCGCTGACTTCGTCATAGCCCTTGATGGACTCGAAGAAGTACGAGTTCAGCTGTGCGTTCTTGGCTGCGGCACCGAAGTTCCAAGCATCCACGAACGAAGCAGCGGTCACTGGGGAACCATCGGAGAAGGTGTGCCCCGGAGCGAGCTTGATGGTGTAGTTCTGGGAATCCTCAGTCTCGATCGACTCAGCGATTTCATTGACGGGCTTGCCCTTGGAGTCGTAGCTGACCAAACCGGTAAAGATCAGGTCCATGACACGTCCGCCGCCAACTTCGTTGGTGTTGGCTGGCAACAGGCCGTTTTGCGGCTCGGTGGTGTTAGCGGTGATGACCTTGGTGGCGTCTCCCTCGGATCCGCCTCCGGCGGATTCTTCCGAAGTCCCTCCGCCACAGGCGGTTAGGGTCAATGCCAAGGCAGCGGACAAAACCAGTGCCTTCGATGCGTGCGAGTATCGCATCCTTCTTCTCCTCAACAGATCGTTGCTGCTTCTGCAGTTCACAGACGCCATGGGCTCCAAGTTGTGAGCCATAGCACGTAGTGAACGAGATTACATCAAATATTGCGAAACAACCAATGAATAACTATGAAAGTAGTGCTTGAAATTGAGTTGATCCATCGATCAGCTCAATTTTTTACTCATGAAAGCCTCGGAAAATCAAATAAAAATGTTCATCATTCCAGGGTCTTCCAGTACCGCGCCCACACCGGCGAGGAACTCGCTAGCTTCCTTTCCATCGACCACGCGGTGGTCGAAGGACAGCGCCAAGGTTGAGGTATGGCGCAGGGCCACCTGATCCTCAAACTCCCACGGACGGCGCTTGACCTGTCCGAGAGCAAGAATTCCGGACTGCCCCGGAGGGAGGATCGGAGTACCGGCATCGACACCGAAGACACCGACATTGGTAATTGAGAAGGTGCCTCCGCTCAGCTGGGCTGGGGCTAGCTTTCCGGCTCTGCCCAGGTCGATGAGCTGCGTCAGCTCCTCGGCCAAATCGCGCAAGGACCTGGTCTGGGCATCCTTGACCACCGGAACCAGCAGCCCACGCTCGCTGGCAACCGCCATGCCCAGATGCACCGAGCCGAACTCGATGATCTCGTCATTCGCCGCATCCCACCGGGAATTGAGTGCGCGGTAGGTGCCCAGCAGCCGTGTGACGATCAGTGAGGTGAGGGTCGTGATGTTCAGCTTCACGTCCCTGAGCAATGGGTGCTTGCGCAACTTCTCGACGAGCTTCATCGATTCGGTCAGGTCCACCGTCAAGAATTCGGTGGCATGCGGAGCGGTGAATGCGGACTCGACCATCGCCTTCGCGGTAGCGCGGCGCACCGCGCTGATCTTCACGTGGCGATCGGCCGCGGCCGCGCCAACCGCGGGCGCCGCCGCCGGCTCCGCCGCTTTGGCCGGTGCCTCGATCAGCGCTTCGACATCTGCGCGCAATACCGCGCCGTCGGCACCGCTGCCGCGCACGGCGGAAAGCTCGATCCCGTGGTCCCGCGCGAGCTTGCGCACCGGCGGGGTGCTGCGGGTGGCCGTCCGGCGAGCGCCGGCAGGGACCGCTTCGGTGTTTTGCTCCGATGCTGGGCTGGCGGAATTCTGCGCCGCAGGAACGGCGGCAGGCGAAGCGGAGGCTGCGCCTGCGCGAGCACGCCGGGCCGGACGGTTTGCGCTGGCCGCTGGAGCACCGTAGCCAACCAGTGTCGGCGTGCGCCCGGGCTCCGCCGAGGCACCGTCATCGCCGGACGGGGCATCGGCATCCGGCGCCGCGGCTTCGTCTCCAAAGGTCACCAACGGCCCGCCGACCGGTACCACTTCACCGGCGGAGGCATGAAGCTTCTGCACGATGCCGGCATATGGCGAGGGCAGCTCGACCACCGCCTTCGCGGTTTCCACCTCGGCGATGATCTGGTTCAGCGTGACATGTTCGCCTACCTGGATCTTCCAGTTCAAGACCTCTGACTCGGTAAGCCCTTCGCCGAGGTCGGGAAGCTTGAAAGTACTCGGAGCCATCACTTGGCACCTCCAGTGTGCGTCTCGTTGCGGCGCATGACCGTATCCACGGCATGCATCACCTTGTCCAGATCCGGCAGGTGATGGGATTCAAGCCTCGAAGGCGGATAGGGAATATCAAAACCGGTCACCCTGAT
The DNA here is from genome assembly GCF_052379505.1 of Glutamicibacter sp. 363. Classification (NCBI taxonomy): domain Bacteria; kingdom Bacillati; phylum Actinomycetota; class Actinomycetes; order Micrococcales; family Micrococcaceae; genus Glutamicibacter; species Glutamicibacter sp. 363. The sequence goes on from NZ_JBQSYR010000033.1 coordinate 32,398, forward strand.
CGGCGCGTGCTCCAGATAGTCGAAACAGGTTTCGGTGATCTGCGCGCAAATCTCCGCGCCGATTCCCGAGGTGCGGCTAGCCTCATGGACCACCACAAGCTTGCCCGTGTGCTTCACCGAATCCGCGACGGTGTCCAGATCCAGCGGATCCAGGCAGCGCAGGTCGATGACCTCCAAGCCGATGCCCTCATCCTCGGCCGCCAGCACCGCATCCTTCAGGGTGTAGACCGTAGGTCCGTAGCCGACCACCGTGACGTCATCGCCAACATTGAGCACCTTGGCCTTGGGCGAGCCGGTCTTTTCCGGGGTGCGCAGCTCGACTTCCGCCTTTTCGTGATAGCGGCGCTTGGGTTCAAAGAAGATCACCGGGTCATCGCAGTCGATCGCCTGGCGCAGCATCACGTAGGCATCTTCCACGCTGGACGGGGCGAAGACCCGCAGCCCAGCGGTATGCGAGAAGTACGCCTCCGGTGATTCCGAATGGTGCTCGGGTGAACCGATGCCGCCGCCGTAGGGTATGCGCACGGTGACCGGCATCTTCACCCGTCCGCGCGAGCGGAAGTGCAGCTTCGCCAGCTGGGAGACCAGCTGGTCGAAGGCCGGGTAGGTGAACCCGTCGAACTGGATCTCCACCACCGGGCGGTAGCCGCGGTAAGCCAGGCCAATGGCGCTGCCGACAATTCCGGATTCGGCCAGCGGAGTGTCAACCACCCGATGCTCGCCGAATTCCGCCTTCAGCCCGTCGGTGATGCGGAAGACTCCACCCAGGGTGCCGATGTCCTCACCGAGCAGCACCACCTTTTCGTCTTCGGTCAGCGCGTCGCGCAAGGACTGGTTTAGCGCCTTCATCATTGAGGTGCTCATGCTTCACCGTCCTGGAAGTCTGCGAGGTACTGCAGGTAGTTTTCCTTTTCCCTGCGGTTGGGCTCATGGTCCTCGGAGTACACGTTCTCGAAGAGCTCGCTGGGTTCGGGATCCGGCATATTGGTAATGGCTTCGCGCAGTTCGGCGGCGAGTTTGTCCGCGGCGTTCTGCGCACGCTGCTGATAGGACTGCACGTCCGCGCCGAGCACCGTCAGGTGGTTGACCAAGCGATCGATCGGATCCTTGGCCTTCCACTCTTCGAGCTGCGCGTTCTTGCGATAGCGCGTCGGATCATCTGCGGTGGTGTGGGATCCCATGCGGTAGGTGACGGCTTCGATAAAGGTCGGGCCCAGCCCGTGGCGGGCGTGCGCCAAGGCGGCCTTGGTCGCCGCATAGACCGCGAGCACGTCGTTGCCGTCTACCCGCCAGGTCTTCACGCCGAATCCGCTGGCGCGGTCGGCGATCTGCGTGCGGCTTTGCAGCGCTACCGGCTCCGAGATGGCCCATTGGTTGTTTTGGCAGAAGAACAGCACCGGGGCTTGGTAACTTGCGGCGAAGATCAGCGCTTCGTTCACATCTCCCTGGCTGGTGGCTCCGTCGCCAAAGTAGGCCACGGCCACCTGCTCTCCGCCGTCAAATTTGATGCCCATGCCATAACCGGCGGCGTGCAGCGCCTGGGAGCCAATCACAATTTGCTGGCAGGCAATATTTACCTCGTGCGGATCCCACCCGCTGGCGGTGGCGCCGCGCCAGACGCTGAGCAGGTCCTCCGCCTTGACTCCCCTGGCCCAGGCAACTCCGTGCTCGCGGTAGGAGGGGAAAATGAAGTCGTCGTCCCGGGTGGCGCGCACCGAGCCGATCTGTGCGGCTTCTTGGCCGAGCAACGGTGCCCACAAGCCCAATTGGCCCTGGCGCTGCAAGGCGGTGGCCTCATTGTCCAGGCGACGCAAAACAACCATGTCGCGCAGGAAGTCGGCCAGGTCTTGTTCGGTAAGCCCGGTGAGGTGATGGTCTAGTTCTTCGTCCGGAGTTCTTTCTCCGGAGACGTTGAGCAGCTGGTGCGTAGGTAGGCAACCTGCGGCTACGTCGATGTGCTTGGTGGACACGATCGGCATCCTTACTCTCGCGTAGTCAGTGGTGGACGGCTGGTTCAGCATTACCACCTACCTGTGATGCTACTCACATAGCACATGTTGCACAATGGCAAGAAAAGAATTAAAGCAAAACGCACTATCTTGGCCCTTGCGTGAGTGCTAATGTGCGCATTATGCAGCCTTTAGACGCCACCGATCGACGGATCCTCCTATCGCTGTCCAGCAGCGCTCGCCGGACCGCTTCAGCGCTGGCAAATGCGCTGGGCCTGGGCCGAAATACCGTGCAGTCCCGGCTCAACCGACTGGAGACCGAGGTTCTCTCCACCGTGGATCGACGCATCCCGCCAACCGCCTTGGGATTCGGGCTGCTTTCCTTTATCGAACTGCATGTGGACCAGCGCCATTTAGAGGACATTGCCAAAAAGCTGGAAGAGATTCCGGAGGTACTCGAAGCGCACGGACTGACCGGTTCGGCAGATATCCTGGTGCGCGCCGCCGCGGCGAATGCCGAGGAGCTCTTCCGCGTCCATGGGTTGCTGCTGAGTATCGAAGGGGTCAATCGGGCGGATTCTGCACTGTCCATGGCGGAGCTCATCCCCTACCGCACCGCAAAACTCATTGAACTGTCGCTAGCCAATGACAACGGAAATAGGCGGGCGTAGCTCGCGAGCAAACTTGCCGAGGGCCACCCCTTGGCCAAAGGATGCCGGCACTGCGGGGGCGCCCAAGGAATCGGTCGCGCACTGCCCAGCGCGCGGTTCCAGCTAGCCCAGCTGATCCATGGCTTCACAGGGGTTCGCACCGGGCTGTGCGTTGTGAATCGTTGCCGACAGGGTTGAGATAAGCCCGGCCAGCTGCGCGCTTTGCGCGTCATTCAAGCCGGTGAGCAATTCCTGCTCGGCCGCAGCCACCTTCACCTCGAGTTCTTCGAGCAGTTTGACACCCTGCGCGGTCGCAATGATCTTGCGCGCGCGACGGTCGCTGGGCGCGGCAACGCGCTTCACCAGATTCGCTTCAACCAGCTCGTCGATCAGGTAAGTCAGCACCGTGCGGTCGATCCCCAGGTGGGAGCCGAGCGCCTGCTGGTTCGCAGGATCGCGATGCACCACGGTCGAAAGCAACTGATATCCGCGCACCTGCCCCGGCACTGGCGCGACGCTCTGCGCCATCGCGAGCTGATGTCCGCGCAGAATCATCCCCAGGTGCCACCCGAGGTCCCCTGGAAGGAAACCGGGAAGTGGCTGGTGGGCGCCGAGGGGTGTGCTGCGTGAGGTGCTCATGATCACCATCATATCCGAAGCAATGGGGTTGCCAAGATGTTCTGCCGCAAATATAGTCTGTAAAACAGCATAAATCTTTGAAGGATGGCTTTGGTGAACACACTCGAAGGGGCCCGTTTAGCCCCACAGGCAACTATCGGCATTCTTGGAGCCGGTCGCGTAGGTACCGCCATTGCCCGTTTGGCCCTCGCGGCCGGGTATCGAGTTAAGCTCGCAACCTCAAAACCCGCCGAAGAAAACTCGCTGATCATCGAGATCGTCACCCCGGGAGCCGAAGCAGTCGACGCCTCCGAAGCGGCCGCCGCCGACCTGGTCATCGTGGCCATCCCATTGCACAAGTTCAAGGACCTCGACTCCCATGCGCTGTCGGGCAAGATCGTCGTGGACGCGATGAATTACTGGTCCGCCACCGACGGGGAGATCCCCGACTTCGTGAATACCGCACTGACTTCTAGCGAAGTCGTGGCGGCCTTCCTCTCGGCCTCTCATGTGCTGAAATCCTTCAACCACATCGGCTATCACGAGATGGAACCCGACGCGCTTCCCGCCGCAACCGGCGAACGCAGGGCGCTGGCGATCGCCGGCGATAATTCCGCAGCCAAGACGGTGCTGCGCGGATTTATCGAACATATCGGATTCGACGCAGTGGATGCCGGTGACTTGGCCGCCGGGCGGCACTTCGAACCGGGAAGCGAGATCTTCAACGGAAGGTTTAACGCCTCCGAGCTCAACGAGCTGCTGCATGCGGTTCGCATCCCCAACTAGCCCGACAACCGACTCACCCAAAGGAACTTGCCACCATGGATATCGGCGCCTATAGCTTCGGCGACACCCAGCGAAACCCCGACGGTTCGCTAGGTTCCACCGCCCAAGCGATCAGCAACCTCTTCGAAGCCATCAAGCATGCAGATGCCAGCGGTCTTGACTACTTCGGAATCGGCGAACACCACACCACCACCATGCCGGCCTCCTCCCCCGGCGCGTTGATCAGCGCGGCCGCCGCCGCCACGAAGCACATCACGCTGGGCAGCGCGGCAAGCATAATCAGCACCGATGATCCGGTGCGGATTTATCAGCAATTTGCCACGGCAGACATCATCTCCGGCGGCGGTCGGGTGGAGATCACCGCCGGCCGTGGATCTTCGGTCGAAACCTTCCCCCTTTTCGGCTTTGACCTTCAGGACTATGACGAGCTGTATGAACAGAAACTGGATCTGCTCATGAGCATCAACGACTCCGCCTCCGAAAACATCACCTGGTCCGGAACCACGCGCCCGGCCCTGGCGAAACTGGCGGTAGTGCCCCGCCCGGCGCAGAACAAACTGCCGATTTGGCTCGCCACCGGAGGAAACGCAGCCTCGTCGGCGCGTGCCGGCCGGCTCGGATTGCCGGTCTCCTATGGGATCATCGGCGGTGCCCCGCACCGTTTTGCGCCGCTGGCAGAGCTCTACCGCAAATCCGGGGCGGCCGCCGGACACGCACTTCAGACCCTGAAGGTTTCGGTAGCGGCGCTGGGGCTTGTCGCGCCCTCCACGAAGGAAGCGGTGGAACGCTTCTACCCGGGCTGGTACAACCTGAACATCGAAATGGGACGCCTGCGCGGCTGGCCGAAACCGGACAAACGAGCCTTCGACGCCCAGGTGGCCGCCCCCGGCGCCTACTACGTCGGCTCCCCCGACGAGATCGCCGAACGCATCGTCCACCTGCACGGATACCTGGGCCACATGCGCCACTTCCTGCAAAGCGACATCGGCGGGCTGCCCCAGGAACACTTCCTGGAATCAATCACGTTGCTGGCCACCGAGGTCAAGCCGCGCGTCGAGCGGCTGCTCGCGCAGAAGTAG
>NZ_JBQSYR010000034.1:0-35341 GCF_052379505.1 Glutamicibacter sp. 363
CCTCATTTAGCTGAAATGCAAGAAACAAGTTACTGTGCAGTAACTCACCGAGCGAAAACCACTGGAATTTAGCTGAAAACCCTGAGAGTTTCTTGCTAACCGCTGAAAATAGCGCGCCCGTGTACGCAGTGCGCTCCAACAAGGAATACGGTAGAGGTAGACGTTTTTTCGTTGATGACTCTAACGCATCAAACGATTGTTACTTCGTCGCGTCCGTGAACGGCGCGACAGCCCCGACACAAAGGCTAAATTTTGAACGGCAATGCCACTTTTAAACACCACAATGTGGCCCTCTTGGCGGTAAACAGCGTACTTGCACCTGAGGTCATGAGTTCGGCAGAATTCGACGAGCGCCTGGCCCCTAGCCTCAAGCGTCTGCGCCTCTCCAAAAAGCTGCTTGAACGAGTGTCGGGTGTCAAAGAACGCCGCTGGTGGTCCGAAGGCATGGAATTTGATGATGCGGCGATTCTCGCTGGCAAGAAAGCGCTGGCTCAGGCCGGCGTTGAACCAGGCCAAATCGGCCTCCTGATCAACACTTCGGTGACCCGACGCAACCTAGAGCCTTCGGTAGCCTCAAAGGTTCACAACGGATTGGGCCTGCCGTCCTCCGCCATGAACTTCGATGTGGCCAACGCCTGCCTAGGGTTCGTCAACGGTATGAGCCTGGCTGCAAACATGATTGATTCCGGACAGATCAAGTACGCGCTGATCGTGGCCGGTGAAGATTCCCGGCCCACCCAGGAGACGACGTTCCAGCGCCTCAACGCCGAGAACTCCACCCGTGAAGACTACATGCGCGAATTTGCAACTCTGACTCTGGGCTCCGGCGCGGCTGCCGCCGTCATTGGACCGGCGGATGTTCACCCTGACGGACACCGCATTCTCGGCGGGGTTTCCCGCGCAGGAACCGAGCACCACGAGCTTTGTGTCGGCGGTCCGACCGGCATGTACACCGACACCAAAGGCCTGCTGGACAACGGCTTGGAGTTGGTAGTTGATGCTTGGGATGAAGCACACCATTCCGGCTGGGACTGGAAGTCCATGGACCGTTACGTCACCCACCAGGTCTCGAAGTCCTACACCAGCGCCATTATCAAAGCCGTGGGCCTAGTAAAGGACCGAGTGCCGATCACCTTCTCCAAATGGGGCAACGTGGGGCCTGCTTCCCTGCCAATGACCTTGTCGCAGGAGGCCGACTCGTTAAAGCCTGGTGACCGCGTGCTCTGCATGGGCGTCGGCTCAGGACTGAACACCGCGATGATGGAGATCGCCTGGTGACCGAGATCTTTCCCGGCGTAGATGCAAAATACTCGGGCTACCTAGACGTCCCTTCTACTTCGGAGATAGACGATCCAGGAACCACCCACCTGTGGCATTTGCTGGACAACGAAGAAGAACTCATCGCGCGTGGTATCCACCCGGCCGGCACCCTGGTGTGCGTGCACGGCAATCCCACATGGTCCTACCTGTGGCGCAGCCTGCTGAGCCACGTTTCGGACAACGCCTTGCCGTGGCGTGTCATCGCCGTAGACCAGCTTGATATGGGATTCTCTGCCCGCACCGGGAAGTTCCGTCGGCTGGCCGATCGAGTCAACGACCTAGGCGATTTGATCGACGGCCTCGGACTCAACGGCAAGGTCACCACGGTTGGCCACGACTGGGGAGGAATCATTTCCCTGGGCTGGGCCGTAGCCCACCAAGAGCAGCTGGCGAACGTAATCCTTACCAACACCGCCGTACACCCTGCGGGCTTCGAGCTACCAGCCGCCCTGCGTTTGGCTTCGAACCCTGCAGTCCATGGGTGGGGCACCAAGAGCACTGACGCATTCCTTCGAGTGACTCATTCGCTGGCTCAGCCGGCCTTAGAGGCAGACGTCCGCAAGGCATTCATGGCTCCCTACACCAGCGCGGACAAGCGCACAGGCGTCGCAAACTTCGTAGCGGATATTCCTTTTAGCGAAGATCACCCGAGCCGTCCTGCATTGGAGGAGATCTCCGACGCAATTCGCTCGCTCTCCGTTCCGGCGCTCATGCTGTGGGGCCCTAAGGACCCGGTGTTCTCCGATCGCTACCTAAGAGATCTGATGGGCCGTCTGCCCCACGCTCAGGTGCACCGTTTCGAAGGCGCCAGCCACCTGTTGCCTGAAGACCGCGATATCGCCTCCCCCATTTTTAATTGGTTGGGCGCCGAACGGGATTCTAAGAACTCCTCACGCGCCACCGCCCTGAGCGACTACCGTCCGATGCTCGCCGAGCTGGATTCACGCACAGATGACCACAGCATTGCGGTAGTGGATATCAATCCCCCGCGCTCCCTGTCCTGGTCTGAGCTCGGCGAACGGGTCAATGCTCTCGCAGCTGGCCTCTCGCAGATTGGTGTCACCGCCGGATCCAGAGTTAATCTTTTGGTGCCTCCCGGCATCGAATTGACTTCGCTGATTTACGCTTGCCTGCGTCTGGGCGCGGTCATTGTGGTGGCAGATGCAGGCCTGGGCACCAAGGGCTTGGGACGTGCCATCAAGGGGGCCGGCCCTAGTTTCCTTATCGGGATCGATCGTGCACTCGTGGGCGCCAGATTCTTTGGCTGGCCCGGCACCCGAATTGCCGTGGAAAACTTGCCGGCCACCAAGCGCAAACTCCTCGGGGTGGCACATACCGTCCCCGAGCTGCTCGAGTCCGGTAATTCCGCTGCCCACGATGCGCCGACATTTGGCGAAGCCGACCCGGATGCCGATGCCGCGGTACTCTTCACCTCCGGGTCCACCGGCCCGGCCAAAGGTGTGGTCTACACGCACCGGCAATTGGCTGCCATGCGGGACACCCTGCGCGAAACGTACAACCTCAAGGCTGGCTCCGCTCTGGTGGCCGGATTTGCGCCATTCGCACTTCTGGGCCCAGCCTTGGGCGCAACCTCGGTCACCCCCGATATGGATGTTACGGCACCGCGCACCCTGACCGCCGCGGCGCTGGCGGATGCAGCCTTAGCCGTCGACGCAACCACCGTCTTCGCGTCTCCTGCCGCCTTAGCGAATGTGCTGGAAACTGAAGACGCCCTAGACGGACCCCAACGCAAGATCCTCGAAAATGTCTCCCTGATGCTCTCGGCCGGAGCACCGATTCCAGAGCCTTTGCTGGCCAGGGTCCAGAGCCTGGTGCCCAATGCCCGGGTGCATACCCCGTATGGGATGACCGAGGCGCTTCCCGTGACCGACATTGATTTGGCAGGTATTCGTGCCGCTGGATCAGGGAACGGAGTATGCGTTGGCACTGCGGTGGCGGGGGCTCAAGTAGCTATTGCACCGCTTGGTTCCGATGGCCAAGCGGGCAACGAACCATTGGAAGAACCAAACCTCACCGGTGAAATTCTGGTGCGCGCACCCCACGTGAAGGACCGCTACGACAGGCTCTGGATCACCGAGCAGGTTAGCACCTCCATTCCTGGCTGGCACCGCACCGGAGACGTGGGGCATCTCGATGACCAGGGACGACTATGGGTCGAAGGCCGTCTCGGCCATGTGCTGCACACCGCCACGGGCTCGAAAACACCTGTGGCAGCGGAGCAAGCAGCCGAATCTGTAGCCGGCGCCGGACGAGCTGCAGTGGTCGGTGTCGGACCAGCAGGGACTCAAGCCGCCGTAGTGGTGATGGAAACCGTCCCACCGGCCCGCCGCGCGGCTCCAGCCCCGGTGGCATTTGCCCACGCGGTGCGCACTGCGGTGGAACGAACCGGGCTGGAAATTTCGGCTGTACTCGTAGTCCCGGATCTGCCAACCGACATTAGGCACAATTCCAAGATTGACCGTGCGGCTCTGGCAGGCTGGGCGGCGACCACACTGGCCGGCGGAAGGATCGGCAAGCCATGAGTGAAAAGCAAAGTTCCGCGCCAACCCGTCGCGTCCTAGTCACCGGCGCCAGCGGAATGCTTGGCGGCGCCGTAGCAGAGCTGCTACGCACCCAAGGCCATCATGTCCGGACTTTCCAACGCAGACCATCGCAGGGAGCCACGGACGACGTGTTGGGTTCGCTTACGGATTCTGAGGCAGTAGGGCAAGCAACCGAGGGTATGGATGCCGTCATCCATCTGGCGGCCAAGGTTTCATTCACCGGTGCATGGCAAGAATTTGTCGACACGAATATCAATGGAACCAATAATCTGCTCAGGGCTTCCAAAGAAGCCGGAATCAAAGACTTCGTTTTTGTTTCTTCCCCTTCGGTGGCGCACTTCGGAGAACCGTTGGCCGGCGCAACCGCCGGTGCGGCCGATCCTGAGCGGGCCCGCGGAAATTACGCGCGGTCCAAAGCGGCGGCGGAGCTCAATGCTCTTGCCCAAGATTCGGATGGCTTCCGTGTAGCGGCGATCAGACCCCACGTGGTCTGGGGTCCCGGCGACACGCAGCTGGTTGAGCGGGTCATTCAGCGAGCAAAAGCCGGACGACTACCGCTGCTGGATCATGGGGCCGCGCTCATTGACACCACATACATCGACAATGCGGCCACGGCGATTGTCCGTGGCCTCGAGCGCATGGAGTTTGCTCACGGTCGTGCCCTGGTAGTTACCAATGGTGAGCCGCGCCCAGTGGGCGAGCTCATTGCAGGGATCTGCCAAGCGGGCGGCGCACCGGCCCCCCGGCTAAACGTTCCGGGATGGCTTGCACGCGGTGCGGGGTCGGTCATTGAACGCCTCTGGCTTGCGGCTGGCGCCAAGAATCTTGTACACGACGAGCCGCCAATGACTCGGTTCCTTGCGGAGCAGTTGTCAACCGCGCACTGGTTTGACCAGCGCGAAACGCACGAAATCTTGGATTGGAAACCTGAAGTAACCATCACTGAGGGATTGCAAAGACTCGCTTCCCACTACGTTGAGCTTGATCGATAGATTTTTGGAAAATAGCTACAGAATAGTCTCTTCAGCCCGGAAGGCACTCCTGGATGGCTCGAAACGTTCTACTGCTTCTGCGACCCGGACCTGGAGGATTACTTCGAGATGATCCCCGAACCAGAATTAGCGTGCGTCCGAATGTGGTGCGCTCAGCAGATACCTGAGAGTGTCCACGATCGCTTACAGCTAGTATGCGAGGAAGCACCACATCACGTCACCATTCTTGAGTCACGACCCCCATGGGATGGCCGCGGAGACTGGATACGATCACCCATTGCTAGACTCCGATACGTCAGTTCAACAGGTTTGTGGAGCCTATATTGGCGTGACCGCAACTTGAAATTTCACAAATACGAGATGCTGGGTCCGACTGCCGCAGTTCAAGAAATTCTGGATTTTCTGTCCGGCAGCCAGGACCCAATCTTCTTCGGATAAGCGTTCATTAACAGTCGGCTATGTCGCTCCTCAATCAGCAGATCGGGGTGGCCCTGAAATACAAACTGTCAGCATTGATACCATGCGAAATGAGTTCTGAAACTGCCCAGCATGCTGCATGTTCTTGGTGGGGCTGAGCCGGCCACGGAGCAACTGCTCCTGCGGCAACTGCGCAGAATTCCGAAAAAGGCGCATGTCAGGAAACCTTGATTCACTCTTTCTTGCAGTGGCAGTACTCTGCGCTAAGTTGATTCAATGAGCAATAAGATTTCTTATCAGGGTGAAGCCGGATCGAACTCAAACATCGCTTGCACCGAGAGGTTCCCCGATATGGAAGCCGTCCCGTGCGCCAGCTTCGAGGATGCGTTTGCGATGGTCGAAAGTGGCGCGGCAGAGCTCGCCATGATTCCAATAGAGAATTCCATTGCCGGTCGCGTTGCCGATATCCATGTATTGCTCCCGGAATCTGACCTCCAAATCGTTGGAGAGCATTACCTCAGAATCCGTTTCGACCTACTCGGAATTCCCGGTAGCAGCATCGAAGCCGCCACCGAGGTCCACAGCCACATCCACGCGCTAGGCCAGTGCCGACGTTTGATCCGCGAACATCAGCTGACCCCTGTCATCGCCGGGGATACGGCAGGGTCCGCCCGCGAGATCCGGGATTGGAATGACCCTCGAAAATTGTCGTTGGCCCCGCCGATGGCCGCAGAACTTTACGGACTTGAGGTCCTGTCCAGCGGGGTCGAAGACGACCCCACGAATATGACCAGATTCGTTGTGCTAGCCCGTAAACAAGCACTGCCCACCCGAGCACAACTGCCCGATGACGTCATCACGAGCTTGGTTTTCCAAGTACGCAACGTACCCAGTGCGCTGTACAAGGCACTTGGTGGATTCGCGACAAATGGCGTGAACCTCACTCGTATGGAAAGCTACATGGTCGGCTCCACTTTCGCCGCGACCACCTTCATGGTTGATATAGAAGGGCACCCGGAAGATCTGCCCGTTCGGCTTGCGCTAGAAGAACTGGATTTCTTCACTTGGGAGATCAAAACCCTCGGAACCTACGCGGCCAGCGAGCACCGACATGCCGGTTCTGCTTCATTCATCTAATGCTGCAGCGCCCCGCGACAACGCGCTGGAACTCACCGTTATCCCACGCGTCAATTCAGCCCTTCCCAGCTGGTCCGATGCACATCGTCATCGGATTGGTCTCGGTTCGCTACTACCGGTTCAGAGCTATTCATGAGCCTCTGCTTGGTTAGATTCCTGGATTGAATGTTGGTCGGCAACCTCTGTGACTCGGCGCCGGCACGCTGGTGGATACACCAGATTCGTCGGTACTGAAGAACCGCTAATCGCAGCGTTCGTGGTCCACAGCGCAAAAGTGTTTTCCACCAGCGAAGCCCCTCCGCCGTATCGATCCGCGTTCAGTAGCACTTCATCAGCTTCCCTTCCAGTCCAATGGACAAGGAGGGAGGCTGGCCTTTTCTAGTCCCAAAACCCAAGACTGCGTGCGCAAAGTAAGAACTGCGGGCAACTCATTTTGACCGGCTTTCAGCCGCCGACTGGGCTTGGCTCGTAGGGGCAGCTTAACTCTTGCCGTGCCTCAAAACAGCGTCTATATCTACCTGGTGCATGTTCCCTGTCCGTCGGTTTCCCGGTCAATAGAATCGGCAGCTGGTAAACTCGGTAACGATGCCCTTTGGAACAGGGCAGTTTTTCCTCGATATGTGAACGCTTTTTATGCGTGACTGGTCGACTGGTTTAGAGCATTTTGTTGATTCGCGTAGCACGCACGAACCCACTATCGGGATCCGGAGCAGCGCGCGAAACTTGAATAAGGCTTAACAAGCCGGAGAGGTATGTTTGACTCAACGCGTCGCCATCATTGGAGCAGGACCCAGCGGCATCGCCCAGCTGCGGGCATTCGATTCTGCCAAGAAGTCAGGGCGTGAAATCCCCGAGATCACCTGCTTTGAGAAGCAAGATGATTGGGGAGGCCAGTGGAACTACAACTGGCGCACCGGCATCGACAAGAACGGCGAACCGGTGCATTCGAGCATGTACCGCAACTTGTGGTCCAACGGCCCCAAGGAAGCCTTGGAATTCGCCGAATATACCTTCGACGAGCATTTCGGCCGCCCAATTTCTTCCTACCCACCGCGTGCCGTGCTGTGGGATTACATCAATGGCCGCGCAGAGAAGTCTGACGTCAAGAAGTACGTCCGCTTTGCCACCGTAGTGCGCTGGGTCGATTACGACGAGACCACCAAGCTATTCACCGTCACCAGCGAAGACCTGCAGACCGGCCAGACGGAAAAGAACGATTTTGATCATGTCATTGTCGGCACCGGTCACTTCAGCTTCCCGAATGTTCCAGATTTCAAGGGAATCGAAAGTTTTCCCGGCGAGCTCATGCACGCCCATGACTTCCGTGGGGCCGAGCGATTTGCAGGCAAAGACGTTCTGCTGATCGGTGCGAGCTACTCGGCCGAAGACATTGGCGTCCAGTCCTTCAAGATGGGTGCACGCTCGGTGACCTACAGCTACCGCACGGCCCCAATGGGATTCGATTGGCCAGAAGGCATCGAAGAGCTCCCCCTCATCGACCGATTCGAAGGGTCCACTGCACATTTCAGCAATGGTGTCTCCCGCAAATTTGATGCTGTTGTCTTGTGTACAGGGTATCTGCACCATTACCCCTTCTTGCCCTCGGACCTTGCGCTTGATTCTCCGAACAACGTCTACCCGGACACTCTGTACCGTGGCGTGGTTTCCGAGAACAACAGCCAGCTTTACTACCTAGGTGCCCAGGATCAATGGTTCACCTTCAACATGTTCGATGCGCAGGCTTGGTATGTCCGTGATCTGGTTTTGGGAGAAGCCGCGGTCCCTTCAGCGTCCGAACAGCGTGCAAGCATAGATGCGTGGCTGGAGCGATTCAATGCAATCGAGACCGCGGAAGATGAAGTGAAGTTCCAGGCGGACTACATTCGCGACCTCATCGAGCAGACGGACTATCCGATGTTCGATCTGGATGAAGTCACCCGGACTTTCATGGCATGGAAGAACGACAAGAAGAAGAACATCATGACCTACCGCAATAAGGTTTATCGCTCGGTCATGACCGGCACCATGGCCGCTGAGCACCACACGCCGTGGCTCGGCGAGCTGGACGATAGCTACCAGCGCTACATGTCATCCCCGCAGGAAGAAAAGCTCGAAGACCTCACGGCGCTTGAGAAAGCCAATGCCCGTAACGACTAGCCAAAATCTGGCTTGATTATTCAGCTGTTAAGGGCCTATTGCCCTGTGCCGATTTTTCGGCACAGGGCAATACGTATATATCCCGTCGTCGTTTCATAGCCGAAGCCAATAGGCATTCGGGATGATTGGCGGAACGTTCGAATGCTCCCAGTGCCAAGTTGCGAAAGTTGCATCCAGATTCCGCAATGCTCCCGTGTAATCAGGAGACCGGAGGATTTAGTTTCCAGTATGCCAGCCGAGGCAGTTCCTTGCTGAAGTCCGGTGGGCATAACCTCATTTGCGCCCTGGAATGTGAAAAGCCCCTTTATTCGGCCGAAGGTCCGATTTCAGTTCAGTTGGACGGCAATAGCCTCGTCGCTAGAAAAGCAACATCTAGCTTTTCCACGAATACCGTCGCTCGGGTCTGCCCACTCCCCCGTATCGCAGATTCACCTGAGCCAGGTTCTCTTCGGCCAAGTACTCCAGATACCGGCGAGCGCTCACCCGCGAGGTGCCGAGCTTCTCGGCGGTTTCGGTGGCGGAGATGGGATTAGTGGCTTCCTTGACGATGTTTTCCACGAGTGCCAGCGTTTCAGCGCTGCAGCCTTTGGGCAGGGGGCGTCGGTTCTGCCCGCTCAGTCCGAAGAGCCGGTTCACGTCTGCCTGTTCCAGTTCTTGATCTGCCTCTTGCAGCGGCTGGTAAGTTTTCGAATAGTGCTCCAGCCGTTCGCGAAGATCTTCGCGGGAGAACGGCTTCATCAGGTAGTGGACGATTCCGCCCCTTAAAGCACGGCGGACGGTGTCCATTTCTCGGGCCGCGCTAATGACGATGACATCTAAGTCCGGCTGTACTTCGCGTAGCCGTTGGAGCAGGTCGAGCCCGTTCATATCGGGTAGGTGGATATCTAGCAACGCGAGATCTGGCGAGAGTGCGGTTACGGCTTTGATCGCGTCGTTGGCCGAGTGGGCTACTCCCACAACCGAGAATCCCGGCTCGTTATTGACGAACCCGGAGTGCACCTTGGCGACCATGAAGTCATCATCGATCACCAGTACTTTGATCACGAGTTGTTCCCTACTTCCTGAGTGTGGCGGTGAAACGCGCACCGTGGTCATTGACCGCTTGGACGTCCCCGGCGCGGCGACGGCAGACCAGTCTGGTTAAAGCCAGCCCGAATCCCCTTCCCCCGGAGACGGTCGTGTCTTTGGTGGAGAATCCCTGGGTAAAGATTTCATCGATCGCCGCGTCATCTACCCCCGAACCATTGTCGCCCACCACAACGGTAATTTGCGTATCGCTTTCTGCAATGCGTAGTTCGATGCGTGGTTGGCTCACCGCTGATACCGCGTCTATGGCGTTGTCTACGAGGTTTCCGATAACGGTGGTCAAGTCCCGAGCAAGTTGGTCATCATTGCGGCCCAGGTTGGAGTCCTCTGTAACGGTGAGTTGAATACCGCGTTCGGTCGCAACGCTGGCCTTGGCAATGAGCAAGGCGGCTATGGTTGGTTCGGTGATTCGCGCTGCGACATCTTCAAAGAGTTTGCTGCGGCTGAAGCTCACCCCGTCAATGAATCCAACGACTTCGTCATACTCGCCTAATTGAATGAGTCCGGAGATCGCGTGGAGCTGATTGGCGAACTCGTGGGTTTGGGCTCGGAGCATGTCCGACGTTGCTTTGCTATCTCCGAGTTCTTGCTCCAAGAGGGTCAGCTCGGTTCGATCGCGGAAAGTGGTCACCGAGCCAAGGTCCCTGCCCGCGGTCATCACTGGCATGCGGTTGAAGACCAGCACTCGTTCGGCGATGAGGAATTGCCGGTCTGCCTGTTGCTGTTGCGTGGTTAGAGCACGAGTAACCTGCGGTGCCACCTCCAGCTGGTCAAGGGTTTGTCCCACGCAGTTATTGGGTAGTTGCAACAACTCTATGGCGATGTCGTTGGCGAGCATGACCCGGTGATCCGGGGAGACAGAAATGATCCCCTCTTTCACTCCGTGCAGTAAGGCTTCACGGTGTTCGAAGAGTTCAGAAATTTCTCTTGGTTCCATGCCGCGGGTTTGGCGCTTGACACGTCTGGACAGGAGCACCGAGCCGGTGGCCCCCAAGAAAAGTGAGATGAGGAGGGTGAATAGTGCGTTGGGCGCGATTTCACGAATGACAGCCTGCGTTGAAGGGTATTTTTGCCCTGTGCTCACAATCCCCACCATCGACCCGTCATCGTCCAAGACAGGCACTTGAGCAATCAACACGTGCTTCCCCTTGCGCCAGATATCGCCGGTCCAACCCCGTCCTTCGGTGATCTGAGACTCGGGCTGAAGAATTGAGGTGCCCACCTCGTCGGGAAAGCTGGACGTGATCGCCTCACCGCTAGGATCCGCAATTGTGACAAATTGCAGGCCCGAGATACTGCGTACAGATTCGGCCATGGCCGGCAGCGCGGACCCCATTTCCGGTTCGGCACCCGGGAGGAGAACCCGCAAGAGCGGATTGGCCGCTAGCGATTCTGCTGCGGAAAGGCTGCGCCGGCCTTCTTCTTTTTCAAAGGTATTCGTTGCCTGGGTAATTGAGACCACCACAAATCCGGTGACCACTACGCCAATGATCAGCAACTGCAATATGAGGTACTGCCCGGCGAGGGACATCCTGTTGGCGAATAGTTCGCTGGGCCAGTCTCTTGCAGTCTTCACTGCCCCTCCTTACCCGTCATCTGCTGTCCTTGCAGATGTTTCCCCTACGGCACAGCTATTGCAGTGCACCCGGCAACTTTACCGAAGTTTCGGATGAGCCAGCTCACAATTTTTGGTTACACAATGAACAGTATTTTCTTTGCGTACGCAAGCGTGACCTGCCTCACTCACCTGCTTAGTGTTGAACTATTCGCACCCCAATGAAGGCAAAGGCTGAATCCATGAAAACTTTCAAGTCCCTCCGCATGCTGACAGCGGTAGCCGCCGCTGCAACGCTCGCACTGACCGCAACGGGTTGCGGCGTCACCAGCTCTAGCAGCGACCCTAGCGCCTCCGGCTCCGCCGCAAGCGGCCCACTCGAGGGCCTGCGCATCATGGTTCCAAATACCGCAGGTGGCGGCTATGACACCACCGCTCGCGTGGCAGCGCAAGTCATGGATGACGCAGCAATCGCCTCAAATCTCGAAGTCTTCAACCTTGCCGGCGCTGGCGGCACCGTTGGTCTTGCCCGAATCGTCAACGAAAAAGGCAACGGAGACCTAGGGATGCTCATGGGCCTGGGCGTGGTGGGCGCAAGCTACACCAATGAATCAGAAGCCAAGCTGACCGAGACCACCCCGATTGCAAAGCTCATCGAAGAGCCGGGCGCAATCATGGTGTCCAAGGATTCCCCATACAAGACCATTGATGATCTTGTAGCTGCGTGGAAGAAGGATCCAGGGAAGCTCTCGGTCGGTGGCGGCTCGTCGCCGGGTGGACCCGACCACCTGCTGCCGATGCAGCTGGCCGAAGCCGTAGGAATTGATCCCAAGGACGTGAACTTCGTGTCCTATGACGGCGGTGGCGATCTGCTCCCAGCCATCTTGGGGAACAAGCTCGATTTCGCAGCTTCCGGCGCCGGCGAGTACATGCAGCAGATCGAAGAAGGCTCCGTTCGCGTCCTGGCGACCAGTGGCGAAGAACGTCTGGAAGGTGTTGATTCACCAACCTTGCAGGAGTCCGATATTGACTTGGTCTTCTCCAACTGGCGCGGCCTGGTAGCGCCACCGGAGATCTCGGATGAGGACAAGGCGAAGTGGACCGAGGCGGTCACCAAGATGCACGACTCCGAAGAATGGCAGACAGCTCTGGAAACCAACGGTTGGACCGACGCGTTCATGACGGGCGACGAGTTCTCGACCTTCCTCACCGAGCAGGACGAGCGTGTAGCTACCGTGCTCAAGACCCTGGGTCTGGCGTGAGCCAAGTAACCACAGTGAAAAAGAAGCGCGTCGAACTCCTGTTCGCCGCGTTTCTTTTTCTGGTGGGAATCATTGTGTTCGTTGATGCGTCGCAGTTGCATGTGACGTACTCCCAGTCCGACGTGGTGGGTCCCAAGGCCCTGCCTTATGGGGTTGCGGGAATCCTGGTACTTTCTTCCATTGCTCTGGCTATTACCGTGCTCCGCGGAAACCTCGCCGAGGGCGAGGAAGGCGAAGACGTTGACCTTAGCCAGCCTTCGGACTGGAAGGTTGTCCTTCCGCTACTGGCAGTATTTGTGGTCAACATCTTATTGATCAACACAGCCGGCTGGGTCATCTCGGGAACCATTCTGTTCTTCGGCGCAGCTATTTCTTTGGGTAGCCGGCGCTACGTACTGACGTTGCTAATCTCAATCGCTATGTCGCTTGGTACCTTTTACGGCTTCTACTTGGGCTTGGGTATCAAGCTGCCAGCCGGAATTCTTTCGGGGGTGCTGTAGTTGGAAACATTAAATCTATTGATGGATGGTTTCGCTTCGGCGCTTACTCCCGTCAACTTGCTCTTTGCACTGGTTGGCGTGATCTTAGGGACGGCCGTAGGTGTCCTGCCCGGGATTGGCCCAGCCATGGCCGTAGCACTGTTGCTGCCGGTCACTTATGGCATGGAAACCTCTAGCTCCCTCATCATGTTTGCCGGCATTTACTATGGCGGCATGTACGGCGGCTCGACCACCTCTATCCTGCTCAATACACCGGGCGAATCTTCCACGGTTATCACGGCCATCGAGGGCCACAAGATGGCCAAGGCTGGACGTGCTTCCCAAGCGTTGGCCACCGCTGCCATCGGCTCGTTTGTTGCAGGCACCATCGGCACCGCCTTGCTAGTGACCGTGGCACCGTTTGTGGTGAAGTTCGCGGTAAGCCTTGGCGCTCCGAGTTATTTCGCCATCATGGTTCTCGCCCTGGTTACGGTTACCGCGGTTCTCGGGTCTTCAAAGATCCGTGGTTTCGCAGCTCTTGGCCTTGGCCTGGCCATTGGCTTGGTCGGCATGGACCCGGTTTCTGGGCAGAGCCGTCTGACCTTTGGCTTCGCTCCACTGATTGATGGCATGGATATCGTGGTGGTTGCCGTGGCGATCTTCGCTATCGGCGAGGCGCTATGGATCGCAGCTCACCTCCGGCGCAATCCTGCACGCACGATTCCGGTCGGACGCCCTTGGATGGGTAAGGAAGATTGTAAGCGCTCATGGAAGCCATGGCTGCGCGGCACCGCTTATGGGTTCCCGTTCGGTGCATTGCCCGCTGGCGGCGCCGAAGTTCCAACTTTCCTCTCCTACGTGACCGAGAAGAAGCTTTCCAAGCACCCGGAGGAATTCGGACACGGTGCCATCGAGGGTGTGGCAGGTCCAGAGGCCGCGAACAACGCTTCGGCCGCCGGTACTCTGACACCGATGCTGGCGTTGGGACTGCCGACAAACGCCACCGCAGCCGTCATGCTCGCATTCTTGACCATGAAGGGCATCCAGCCGGGTCCCCTGCTCTTTGAAAATGAACCAGACCTGGTTTGGGCACTAATTGCCAGTCTGTTCATTGGCAACACGCTGTTGCTGCTGCTCAACCTTCCGCTGGCACCGTTGTGGGCGAAGCTGCTGAAGATCCCGCGTCCGTTCTTATACGCAGGCATTCTGTTTTTCGCCACTTTGGGCGCGTTCTCGGTGAACATGCAGACCGCGGACTTGTGGCTACTACTATTGCTCGGCCTGCTGGGCTTTGCCTTGCGCCGCTTTGGGCTGCCGATCCTCCCGTTGGTCCTCGGCGTGATCATTGGTCCCATGGCAGAACAACAACTGCGTAAGTCATTCCAGCTCAGTGCTGGTGAGATCTCCGGGCTCTGGAGTGAGCCGGTAGCGGTGACGATCTACATCATCATTGCCATCTTGCTGCTCATCCCAACGATCCTCAACATGATTCGCAAGGCACGAGGCGGCACCTCCGAGCTCACCGCAGGCTTAGCCGCCGGCGGAGCCATCAGCGAAGACGAGTTGGAAAAGACCGAAGCCGGCCTGTCAACCGGAGCACGTCACTCGGCAGAAGACGAGCAGGACGGAAAGGACAAATCATGACAATTGTTGTCGGTTATCTCCCCTCCCCACAGGGTGAAGCGGCTCTAGACCAGGCAATCGTCGAGGCACAACGCGTGCAGGCTCGACTTGTGGTGGTCAACTCGTCAAAAGGAGATGCATTGGTAGATGATCGACTGATCGATGCCAGGGAATTTCATCTCCTGGAAGAACGCCTCGCTGACGCCGGAATTGAACACTGGATCGAACGCTCTGCCCAGGGACGCGATGCAGCGGACGAGGTTCTGCGAGTCGCCGAAGCGCAACGAGCGCAACTCATCGTCATCGGACTGCGCAAACGCACCACGGTAGGCAAGTTCATTATGGGCAGCACCGCGCAACGCATCCTGATGCAGGCTGGTTGCCCAGTCCTCTCGGTGAAGGCAGACAACGCCTGGCAGTAACACTAGATAACTGAAGCCCGGGCGTGAAAGAGAATCTCTCTTGCACGCCCGGGCTTCAGCGTTCTCCGGCCGCTGCCACGAAACCAACACTAAATCGAAGAAAAGAAACGCCGGGCACGAAAACTTCCGTGCCCGGCATGACCTACTAGCCGTTTAGGACTTGTATGGGTTAGTTGGAGGGGTTGATCCGTCTTCCGGGTCCTGTCGGTTGACCGGACGAGTCGGATCGGCTTGATTTGCCGGGCGGATGTTAGTAGTCGATGGTCCGGCAGGATTTGGCGGAACCATTCCAGTCGACAGCTCGTTTGGTGGCGTTCCACCGGCCAGGCGCACAAGCTCAGACGTATTTTCAGCGGTACGAATCTGCGCGATCAACGATTCCAAGCATGCGCGAGCAAACACGAGGTAGATCAAAACGAAGAGCGGGCCGAGAACTAGCAACACCAGGAGGCCAAAGATGGCGTCTTCGTTGAAGGCCGCGATGGTGAACCCGAGGTAGGACACGACCAGCATGATCATGATCAAGATGTATACGATCTTGATAATTGACGGCGTGACAAATTTACGGAACCCGAAATCAAATAATGCTTTCACTGCGCAGCCAACTTTCTTTCATGGACTCAACTGACTTGTAAGAGGCTACCGCAAACCAAAGGGATTGTCCTGACGCATGACAAACTATTTTCTACTGGGTTGGATAAACAGAAAGTCATCGACAATGTTCATCTTGAGTTTCAGCAGCGTCCAATAGTGTTCAACTAGACGAGAATGGGATACTTATTGGGAACGCCCGCATGAGGCTCAGCCCGCCACCCAGAACAAGGTTCAGAGTCACTTACCAAACATCTTCAAAGTAGCTATCGCAGCCACTGACTAAGCTGCGCCACGTCTCTAGAAAGTCACAGGACTGTTTTGCTAGGCCTTGTCGATTGCTTCTTTCAGCGCAGCAAGAATCAGCGCCACCGAGGTTGGGTTAGCGTTCGGCCCCATCAGACCGATACGCCACACGGTGTTTGCGTACTGTCCGACGCCGCCACCGATTTCGATGTTGAAACGCTCCAGCAGGTAGCCGCGCACCTTGGCCGAGTCCGTCCCTTCTGGAACCTTAACGGTAGTCAGTTGCGGCAGTCGATGGCCTTCGGCGGCAAATAGTTCCAGGCCCATGGCCACTAGACCATCTTGCAACAGCTTGCCAGCTTCCTGATGGCGCGTGGTCACCGCGTCCAGGCCTTCGGCGAGAATCCGGTCGATGCCGGCTTCCAAGGAAGTGACCATGGCAACCGGTGCCGTGTGGTGGTAGGTGCGCCCACCGCCGCTTGCGCCGGTGGCGTATCCACCGAGCAGACCGAGATCCAGGTACCAGGACTGGGGCTTCTGAACGCGGCGTTCGAACGCGCGGTCAGAGATGGTGAATGGTGCCAGACCGGGAGCCACCCCAAGGCATTTCTGGGTTCCGGCGTAGCCGACGTCGATTCCCCACTCGTCTGCCAAGACCGGCATTCCGCCAATGGAAGTCACCGCATCCACAATCAGCAAGGCATCGCCCTTGATCGCGCCGAGTGCGGCAATATCGGAAACCACTCCGGTGCTCGTCTCAGCATGCACGCCAGCAATCACGGTGGGATTCGGGTGTGCCGCGGCGACGCGCTCGGCGTCGATTGGCGTTCCGTACTCGTGGTCCACACGAACCACTTCTGCGCCCACGCGCGAGGCTACCTCGCACATGCGCTCACCAAACAGCCCATTGATGGCAATGACTGCCACATCCCCTGGATTGATGGTATTCACGAAGGCCGCTTCCATGCCGGCGGAACCGGTAGCACTCAGCGGCAAGGTACGAGTGTTCTTGGTTCCCCACAAAGCGCGCAGTCCATCGCCTACGCGGTCCATGCGGGCAATGAAGGCTGGGTCCAGGTGACCAAGTAGGGGAAGCCCCAAGGCTGCAGTTGCTTCCGGATATGGGTTGCAGGGACCTGGGCCGAACAAATGACGTTGTAGAACAGTCGTGCTCATGACTACTCACTCTCCTAGTTGGGGCTGAATGTTGCTTTCAGCCTATCCCCAAGTTACTTCGGAAACGAAAGCAGAATTTCACATGACAGAATTTTCGTCCGCGAGAATGGCGTTGCTCAGATATACAGACCATCAGGGTCAGCACGCATTCCTTACCGCCCGGCACAAAATTTAGCACTGGACTTTAACGCTCAAGGAAGAATTCTC
This sequence comes from Glutamicibacter sp. 363, assembly GCF_052379505.1. NCBI lineage: Bacteria > Bacillati > Actinomycetota > Actinomycetes > Micrococcales > Micrococcaceae > Glutamicibacter > Glutamicibacter sp. 363. The sequence continues at coordinate 17,235 of NZ_JBQSYR010000034.1, forward strand.
TTTAACGGAGGCTGACTACTATCAGCGAACGCGTAGCCAGCTGGCAACAGCAGCGGTTCTGTTGACACCGAAAGGCAGAGCGGCAGCAGGCACCTGCAAGAGTTGCCTGCCGCCGCACTGCCTTCTGCACGTTACGAATTCGTCGAGCTTTCGCAGGTCAGTTCTGCGCGACGTTTAATGAGAACTCGATGAATCCGTCATCTTCTACGGCAACAAATCCCAAGTTCGGGGCTTCAACACCGAAGTCGGCCCAGGTCATAGGAATCTGTCCGACTAACTGGGCCTGTCCGTCATTGAAGACGGTCTCCACGTCAGTGCTTACCTCAACGGTCCGTCCATTGAGAGTCAGTTCACCGGTCATATTGAAAGTTTGAGCCCCGCCGTCCCGTGACGCAGATACGTCAACTGGTTCGGCAAGGGTGAAGGTTGCTTCAGGGAACTGCCCGGTATCGATGGCAGTAGTCCGGAAGTACTGGTCGCGTCGCTCGGAATCAGTTGAGATGGTATCCACCTGCAGGGCGAGATCCGCTGCGATGAGCTGATCTTCCTGAACTGTGAGAGACCCAGTAATGTCTTCGGTGCGCCCAGTGACTGTCACATTGGCACCGTTGAGAACTTCGTCGAGACGGTAACCTGCGAAGGAACCCGAACCGACGGACCACGTTCCGGAGGTGTCCCCCGCGATCGAATCACTGCCAACTTCCGGCGCACCATTTGACTGTTTCGCCACAGGGGGCTGGGAAAGCGTTGGTACGTCTTCGGCCTGAGCCGAGACGCTGGAGGCATAGATACGGCTGCCAATAAAGACACCCGCAATAATGACTACTACGGCGAAAGCAACAATCCATGCTCGCCGCATCTTTGTGGGTTTCTTCTCGACGGACTGGACTGAATCTGTCTGCTCGGTCATTGCAACTCTCGATTGATCACGCCGTCCTTCGACGACAATTTACTTGACCATTCAATTGTTGCATCATCAATTTTTATCGGTGTGGAATCCAAAGGACTTCACCAAATATCCACAGCCGCTAAACAGGGAATCCGTTTGGAACACCGTTTCTCAGCTTCCGGTGCACTAAAAGGGAAATCCCCGCCTCCCATGAAGGGAAGCGGGGATATTCACACCGAAGCGTGAGACTACTTGCGCAGGCCCAAACGCTCGATCAGCGCACGGTAGCGCTCGATGTTGGTGTTCTTGAGGTAGCCGAGCATACGACGACGGCGACCAACCAGAGCCATCAGGCCGCGGCGGGTGTGGTGATCGTGCTTGTGCATCTTCAGGTGCTCGGTCAGGTCCTTGATACGACGGGACATAACGGCAATCTGAACCTCAGGCGAACCGGTGTCACCCTCGTGGGTGGCGTAAGCCTTGATGATTTCATTCTTTACTGCGGCATCTAATGCCATAACAAACTCCTGGAGTTGGACCGCGTTTCATTCGGTGTGAGCGTCAGACACTCACGACGGCGTCTCGCAACCGCGGACTGCAGCGAGAACCATCGACAATCATATCACCGACGGACCCGTCGACGCGCCCTCCACGCATGGGTGAGATACGGCACCTCGACAATTTGCGCTGCTTCAAAGCCCAGATGCTCACACCAATACCAGCTCAGGTTCTGCTCCACTTTGGCTCTGGTTTCTTCTTTGGAGCGCCGGTAGAAGCTGCGCGAACGAGTCAGTTCCAAGATGCCCTGCAGGTCCAACTCCATCTGCCAATGCCAGATCCCCGATTCCGGGGTGCCGAATTCCTTGCCTAGCGGTGGCGCAATTTCCGGACGGTGCACGTCCCCGGCATGCATGATGCGAGCCAGTCGATGAACCCAAGGCACTTCTACGTCCAGTTGGTTCCAGAGCAAAACAAGCGAGCCATCGTTGCGCAACAATCTGGCGGCTTCGGCGCTTGCAAGAGGCGGATCAACCCAGTGCCAGGCTTGGGCATAGGTGATCAGATCCGCACTATTCTCCGGCATCCCGGTCGCTTCTCCGGAGGCACATACCGTATGCACTTGCGGTGTGCGTTCCTTGAGCACGGCGAGCATGTCTTCGGACGGATCCACCGCCCAGACATCTATCCCCGCCCCGAGGAGCTGTTCGGTGAAAATTCCTGATCCGCAACCGATGTCAATGGCGCGCTCCACGAAATCGCCAGCAACGGTAAATTCCAACGCTTCGCGTGGATAGGCCGGGCGAATTTTGTCGTAGTCCGCGGCCCCAGCCTCATATGCGGAGGCTAGGTCCGCGCGACGTTCGGGTTTCATGGTGAACGCGCGGCGCGGCAGTGAAGGGATTTCCGGCATGTCCCTAGTGGGATTCGGTGGCCAGCACGCTGCGCGCCTGGACCACATCTTCATTCATCTGCTCGATCAGCGCTTCGATGCCACGGTAGGCCACCATGGGGCGCAGATGGGAGATGAACTCAACTACAATTTGCTGGCCATAGAGGTCGAATTCCTCGTAGCCCTCTACGGGGCGATCGATCACGTGGGCCTCAACGACGCGCGAAACACCTTCAAAGGTCGGGTTCGAACCCACCGAGATGGCCGCAGGCCAGCGCACTTCGGCTTCGTCGATCACCCAGCCGGCGTACACGCCATCTGCCGGGATAATACCGGCAGCCTCTGGCGCCAGGTTCGCCGTGGGGAATCCCAGCTCGCGTCCGCGGGCCGCCCCATGGACTACTTCGCCGCGCATCCGGTGCGGACGTCCTAGGATAGCCGCGGCGGCTTCGACGTTGCCTGCCGCCAGTTCTTCGCGGACCCAGGTGGAGGAAAGACGACGCTTATCGCCTACGTCTTCGACACCGATGACATCAAAACCGTATTTTGCGCCCAGCTCGCGCATGAAGTCGAAGTCGCCGGAGTTGCCATGGCCGAAGCGGACGTCGTGGCCCACCACTACTGCCACCGCATTGAGCTTCTCTACGATGATGGAATGCACGAATTCTTCGGCCGACTGTTCGGCGAATTCGAGGGTGTAGTTGATCATTAAAGTTGCATCTAGGCCGACACTGGCCAAGGTGTCGATACGATCTTCCAGACCCATGATGAGCTCGGGAGCAGAGTCAGGGCGGTGCACCTGTGCTGGGTGTGGGTCAAAGGTGATCGCTACCGATTTAGCCGAGCGCCTTTTGGCATGCGAGACCGCAGAATCTAGAACTTCACAATGCCCGAGGTGGACGCCGTCGAAGTTACCAATGGTCACGACAGCGGGAGCCATATCCGTGGGGACTGAGTCCAGGCCCTTCCAATAGTGCACTTTGCTCCTCTTGACTCTGCAACGAAAGATAAATAGTTTACCGAGGTAATTCTTGCACGTCTTTAGACGTGACGCTCATTACGGTTACGGAAGAGCCACCACAAACCAATCAGTGGCAGCACCAGCGGAATATAGCCATAACCCTTGCCGAAGTAGCTCCACACGGAGTCGTGGCCGAAGTGATCAGGTAGCACGAAGGACAGCAATCCAACCACGAGCACGCCCAGCAATTCGAAGCTCACAGCAAACAGGGAGAGCTTCCAAGCGCCTGGCTTAGCCGAGGAGAGAGTAAAGGTAGCGAGGATGTAAACCAGGCCTGCAAGCAACGACAACAGGTAAGCCAGTGGCGCTTCAGAGAAGTCACGGAAGAAAATCTGGTACAGCGCACGCACTGTGGCCGAAAGTGCTAGCACTCCGTAAACGGCGATAATAATGCGGCCCAGCCCGGTGGTTCTTCCGGGACGTGGCGCTTTGTCAACGCCACGAGCTTGCGCCGCTTGTACGATGCGTGAATTACGTGGTTTCTCGCTCATGCAACAACTCCTACGTGCCAGATTTGCTCCATTCGGAACAACATGACAAATGTGATGGCTCCCGAAACGGCCAGTACTGTATTTGCCCAGCGGCTCTTATCGCTGACCGCCCAGAAGAACGCTATCGGCGGCATGATTGCCGCGGTCAGCAAGTAACCCCAGAATTCCCAAGCCTCACCGAGAATAACTTCTCCCCCGGCCTGGCGAATACCCGCAGCTACCGCGTAGACAATCAAGTAAAGCTCGGTTCCTGCAGTGGCGATCAGCGCCCAGTCATCCGGATAACGCCGGATGATGGTGGCAATGATTCCGAGCAACACGGCGAGCGCGCATACGATGGCGCCGGCGATAAAGAAGCCGTTAAGGGCAAACAAGACTGAGCCTTTCTGAAAGTCTCACGAAGAAATGAGTTACTGCTTTCCGGTGAAGACTATTTGGCCGCGAGCTTTCTCGCCCTTGTCTGCAATGAGCGCCACCAGTCCGCCGTCCGGTGCGAAAGCCGCTACGAGCTCACCCTCTGGTAGTTCCATAACATTCTTGGAAGCGGTGATGGTTCGTCCGTAAGAGAGCTCGGAAGCTTCGTCTTCGGTCAATTCGCGGCTTGGGAAGAGCGCAGCCGCAGCCTTGTCGAGCGAGAGGATCTCGAACTCTTCGGCGAGCTGCTCCAAACGCTTCGCTTTTGCGATCGGGTATGGGCCGACCTCGGTGCGACGCAGCGCGGTGAGATGGCCACCAACGTTGAGCGCTTCGCCCAAGTCTCGGGCCAATGCCCGGATGTAAGTCCCTGATGAGCAGGAGACGGTGACGTCTACGTCCAACACCTTGCCACCAACTTCGCGGCTGATTTCATGGATGTCGAAGCGGGAGATGGTGACCGGGCGGGCTTTGAGTTCTACTTGCTCGCCGGCACGGACTCGAGCATAGGAACGCTTGCCGTCTACCTTGATGGCCGAGACCTGGCTTGGGATCTGCTCGATGTCGCCGCGAAGTTTGGAGATTTCACGTTCGATATCCTCGTCGGTCACCGCTGCCGCAATGCGTTCGGAGATGACCTCGCCCTCAGCGTCATCGGTGACGGTGTTCTGTCCCAGACGGATGGTGGCGGTGTAGGTCTTGTCATGTCCCACAATGTAGGTCAGTAGACGTGTTGCCTTATTAACACCGATCACCAGGACACCCGTTGCCATGGGATCAAGGGTGCCAGCATGGCCTACCTTGCGGGTTCCCGCAAGCCGACGGATTCGGCCCACCACATCATGGGAGGTCATTCCCTGATCTTTGTCGACTAGTACGAGGCCCGAGGCCTGCTCTTCAGTATTCTGCCCGGCTTTACTCACGCATACCAGTATAGGCGTTATGGAGACCATGCTTGCGGTGACGCGTGTCATGCAATCACGGCCCTCGTCCCGGAAATCGGCCACGGAAAGAAATCCAACCCAAATTTCATTTCCGGCGCGGCAAGCACAGATCACTCCCTAGCTGAGTTCAGCGGCGGTCAGAGAATCCCTGCTCGAAACGCCGGCACACCGTCGACGGCACCCCATTCTTCCCAATAGATGCTTTGGCCGTCTCCAACCTCAAGCATTCCCTTTTCGGGTGCAAGCTTTTTTGCCACCTGCTAAACCTCTTTCGATTTCTTGGGAAAACGGCCCTTATGCTGATTCCCCTAGGAGCAAAGGGCCGAATGCGCCAGAAGCGGCCCTACAGCGAAGGCCAATTCATTCGGCGGCTTTCCAGCTCTGGCCGGTCCGCGCCGATTAGCGGACAGCCAAGAGCGAGCCGTGAGTTCGTACTTGGCCTTCGTTCCGGGATTCGGATTGGGCCACGGTGAATCCCGCGGCCTCGACATGTGAAGCCAAAAGATCCAAAGGCCAATAGTAGGCGGTGGCAACCGCATGGTCGAAGGGTTCGAGTTTGGGGCCGGTGAAGAACCCCAAGGCAAGGCCGCCGCCGGGGCGAATGCAGCGAGCGAACTCTGCGAGCGCCTCACCGATTAGTTCGGGGATGGTGTGAATCAGTGAATACCAGGCAAGCACGCCGCCCAATGCTTCGGAGCCAACGTGCAAGCTTTCTGCCCGGCCACGTCGGTACCGTTCTTGGGGGTAGTTCCTTTGAGCGATTTTAATGAACTCGGGAACGGGATCTACACCCTCGACGTCAATCCCCAAGGTACTCAAATGATGTGTCCATTGGCCCGGACCGCAACCGACGTCAAGCACTGTGCCCTTGATGCTGCGCGCCCACGTTTCGACAAAAGCCACTTCGGCAGCGGCAGCATGTTCAATGCTGCCGACGGCATCCACATACTGGCTTGCTTTGGCTCCATATGCGGACCTGACGGATTCAAAAGTCATAACGCCACTCTAGATGTTTTGGATCAGAAGGCGTCCAACGTCGTCGCCCCAGAACTTTCCCCGAATAGTTCCGCTCCGTGATCGTTTCCGAAATACGGGCGTGGGCTTTCGAGATGATGGCAAGATATTCGGCATCTTAGGACATATCCGTTAACACTGATCACCGATCCACCGAATATTGCCTTCACCGAAATGGAAGATTTCGTCATGATTGTCTCTGAAATCCGGCTTCTATGTGCGCCCCACCCCCATGAGCGCACAATAGACATGTAGAGTTTTTCCTAGTCGGTGACGTTGCTGCGAAGCACTCGCGATCCGAGAAATTTTCATTTGAAGCGTTGTGCCAGGGCGTCGGATAATCTCCTGAACGTCTGGCAAATAACAGAACCCTCAGAAGGAGACCAGCGTGAAAATCGCCGTCCTGACCAAACAGGTACCTGATACATGGTCGAGCCGTCGCTTGGACCTGCAAACCGGAATGCTCGACCGCGCAGCGGCAGACCTGGTCGCCGATGAGATCTGCGAACGCGCCTGCGAGGTCGCACTCCAAGCGGAAAAGTCATTGGGCGAGGTTGAGGTCATTGCTGTCTCCATGGGAGATGAGAAGGCCGTGCTTGCACTGCGCCGGCTGCTCTCCATGGGTGCGCATTCTGCGGTGCATATCTCCGACCCGGCGCTGGCTGGGTCGGATATGATCTCCACCGCCCGGGTGCTCGCGGCGGCTCTGGCGAAACTCGACGTTGACCTGATCCTTGCAGGCAACGAATCGACCGACGGCAAGGGTGGCATGGTGCCAGCAATGATCGCCGAACTCCTCGACCGTCCGTTGCTGCCCTACGCCGACGAATTGGAAATCAGCGCAAGCGAAGTGACCGGAACCAGCCAGCTGGGCGACACCACCATGAATTTGAGCGTGCAGCTACCCGCCGTCGTCTCGGTGACGGAGAAGTCCGCCGAGCCACGCTTCCCGAACTTCAAGGGAATCCGTGCGGCGAAGACCAAGCCACTGGAAACGTGGACCCTGGCCGACCTCGGCATCGAGGCAGGTCCCGAGGCGGCCCACTTCCGTTCGGTGATGGTCTCTGCGGAGGACCGCCCCGAGCGAGTCGCCGGACCAAAGATTACCGATGACGGAACGGCGGCCACCCAGTTGGCCGACTTCCTGGCCGAGAAGCACTTTATCTAAATCAGCTCGGGCCTTTCCATAATCTTCATCCCCACGATTTGTCCTTGCTCAGGAGGATTTTCCCATGGTTCAAACCACCCACAGCGTGCTAGTCCATGTCCAGGTATCACCGGACGGCTCCCCGCAGAACACCACCGCAGGCTTGCTCGGAACCGCCGCTCAGTTCGGCACGCCCGTCGCCGTTGCCGTCTGTGCCGCGGGCCAAGAACAGCAGCTTGCGGCCAAGCTCGGTGAACTCGGCGCCGCCGAAGTTCACCTGCTGCCTACCGACCTCGACGCCTTGGCACTCGGCTCGGCCGATGTGGCGGCGCTCGCCTCGGCCACCAGCACTGTCGCTCCGTCCGCGGTGCTGCTCTCCAATACGGCCTCCGGCCGCACCATTGCCGGCCGTTTGGCCATTCGGGTTGAGGGTGCCGTCTGCGTTGATGCGGTGGGCATGCGCTGGGCCGAGGACGAGCCGATCGCCATGCACTCGATTTTCGGCGGAGACGTCACCTCGGAATCCACTGTCGAAGGCGGACCGCGCATCTTCACGATTCGCCCCGGTGCCGTAGATGCCCGCGCCGAGTCCGTCGCGGCACCGCAGCTGACCATCATCGAACCTTCGGCTCTGCCCAAGGTATCCAAGGGCGCCCAAATCCGCTCGGTCGAAGCGATGCAAAGCGATGCCTCCCGTCCGGACCTGCGCAGCGCCAAGATCGTCGTCTCCGGCGGACGCGGAGTGGGCTCGGCCGAAAAATTCGAGATCGTCGAGCAGCTGGCCGATCACTTCGGCGCGGCGATTGGCGCCTCGCGTGCCGCGGTGGATTCAGGCTTTGTCTCGCCGAAGCTGCAGGTGGGCCAGACCGGTGTCATCGTCTCCCCGGACCTGTACATTGCCTTGGGCATCTCCGGGGCGATTCAGCACCGTGCGGGTATGCAGACCGCCAAGACGATCGTAGCCATCGATAAGGATGAGAATGCGCCGATCTTCGACCACGCAGACTTCGGCATCGTTGGCGACCTGTTTACCGTAGTCCCGAAACTGCTCGAGGAAATCCGCACCCGCCAAGGGTAATCACGGCATTCTCCACTCAGGTAGGTTCCGGCGAAGCATCACCTGCCGGATACGACGACGCGATGAGGTTCAACGATTATGACCAAGCAACGGATGGCAGGCTACACGCCCCTGCGCGCCAAAGGCGGGGTAAAACCCGACGCAGCCGCCGAGCCTGCACAGAAAATTGAGGCGCCACCGACGGCGAGCGTGCCCGCAGCACCGGTCACCGAACCGGTGTCCAGCGAGCCGGCCCCAGAACAGGCTCCTGCACCGGCCGCGACGACGGCCGTTCAGCCTGAGCCAGCGCCGGCTCCCGTCTCGAACACCGCCGCTAGCTCCTCACGCCAACGCATGCAGGGCTATACCCCGCTCCGGGCTCCGGCCACGGACACCGCCAGCACCAGCGCACAGGTCGCGGCACCGGCTGCCGCTGCTGCGGAACCCGTTGGGGTGGCCGCAGCAACGCCGAGCGAAACTCCGGCAGCTCCGGTGGCTCCGGACTCGGAACCGGCTGCTTCAGCAATGGCCGCTTCGGGCACCGAGGCAGCTTCGGCGGATTCATCCGAACGGGTGGCAGTTCCGTCCAATCGCATGCAGGGCTACACTCCCCTGCGCCAACGCGAGGATGCGGCTGCCGGAAAGTCCCCCGAGTCTGCAGCGCCCGTTACCGAGGCCCCTGTGGCTGTCCCGGTTTCCGAACCAGTCGCCGACGATGCAGCCGCACTCGGGCAACCACCGGTCGTTGAAGAAGCCGCCGAGCCCGCGGCGCAGAGGCCACCGGCCGTTGCGGAACCAGCCGCGCAGGCCGCGAGCGCGGCCCAGCCTCCCGTCGCGGAAAAGCGCCCGGCCTCCGATGCCCAAGGAACTTCAAAGATCAAGATGAAGCCCTGGGTCAAGCCGGCGATCCTGGTGATCGGAGCGGTCATTGTGGCCCTGCTGGTGGTTCTTGCCGCGCGCGGCTTGCGCACGCTGGAACCAATCCAGGACTTCATCGCCACCTATGACGGGCATTCAACCATGCCCGACTCTGCGCCGCTTGGAATTCCGGCTTGGCTTGGTTGGCAGCATTTCTTGAATATGTTCTTTATCGTGCTGATTATCCGCACCGGGCTGCAGGTACGTCATGAGAAGCGACCGGCAGCGATGTGGACGCCCAAGGCGAACTCCTGGTTCTCCCCGAAGGGAAATAGCCCCAAGAAATATTCGCTCAGCATCTGGACCCACCAGGCCTTGGATGCGTTGTGGGTGCTGAACGGGGTGGTCTTCGTGATCCTGCTGGCCGTTACCGGCCAGTGGATGCGAGTGGTTCCGACCAGCTGGGATGTCTTCCCGAATATGATCTCCGGCGCCATTCAATATGCCTCGCTCAATTGGCCTGTCGAAAACGGCTGGATTCATTACAACGCCTTGCAGATGACCTCCTACTTCCTCGTGATCTACGTGGCTGCCCCACTGGCCGTCTTGACCGGTGTCCGGATGTCCAGCTGGTGGCCGACACAGCCTCAGGCCTTGAACCGGGTCTATCCGATCGAGCTGGCCCGCAAGGTGCATTTCCCGGTGATGATCTTCTTCGTCGCCTTCGTGCTGGTCCACATATTCCTGGTATTCACCACCGGCGCGTTGAAAAACCTGAACCACATGTATGCCTCGCGGGACGCGGCCGACGCCTGGGGGCTGGTGATCTTCTTGGTCTCGGTGGCGGTGGTCGCGGCGGCTTGGGTGTTCACCAGGCCCATGTTCCTCCTGCCGGTGGCAACGATGACCGGCAAAATTTCCAAGAACTAGGGTTCGCTTGCCACGGCGCCTGCAGGCTTCTCAGCGGAGCCGGCGGGCGCCGTTTGGCATCTCAGAGCACCGCTTCGAAGAGCAGAAGCTTCGAGTCACCGTCATCGGCGCGCACCATGCGAATCTCTTCGCCGGCCGCGATCTGCACAAACCCGAATTTCGCGTGCAAGCGTAGCGAGGAGACGTTTCGTTCGTTGGTGAAGTAGTACGCCCGCTGGCTCCGCACAGCGATCCATTCCAGACGCGCCGCAGTGAGGGCCTGGCCAATTCCATGCCTGCGCCAGTCTGGATCTACGATGACCCCGCCGAGGTAGTGGCCTGCCGGTGCAATTCCGTGGGCGTCTTCGTGCCAATGGGTCTTTGCGATGCCGGCAATCTGAGTGCCGGCCACCGCCACTACGACCGTCCGGTGCGAGGTGCTCTGGATTGCCTGCGCCGTCCACGGGTCCCGGCCGCTGTCCACACACAGCTGGGCTACGGCTGCCGCGTCCTCCGCGCGTGCTGCGCGCAGCCGTAGATCCTGAATCCCAACGGCCTTTGGCTGTCCCATTTGGTCGGCTCCCTTGCGCCATGCTCGCCACCGGGCGGGTAATCCGCCCGGCCTATCTACCCCAGTCGCCTGGAGCGGCGGTTCCGACGCAGCAAAGTTAGTCGACACTAGTCGACGCGTAGTGCCTTGATGACCTTTTCCACTCGGCGAGCACGGGTATCCGCGCCCTTTGCCGAGATGATCGGTTCAACATGACCGCGTTGCTTGCTGTAGGAGAGATTGTTCCAGGCGTCGGCTAGGGCCGGTTCCAAAGACAGTTTCACCGCAAGGTCCTCGGGGACTTCGATGATTCGCGGTGCCTCGTCGAGTTCCAGTTTCACAGTGATCTCATCCCCGGCACCCCGGCCGGTGGCTTGCCGCGTTTCGGAATTGAAGGAGATCAAAAATTGCCCGCCCATGGATGAGATGGTATTTCGATAGGTGTAGTCCCCGTCGATCGTCACCGTCACCGGTACCCGTTTGCCGTGATTGAATCCTCGGACGATGTCGTCGGGAACAACAATGCCCACATTATTTCCGGTCGAGGCCATCAAGGTGGTGGTGAATTCCGGCATGAGCTGCTCCTTTGTTTCAGGCAAGTCTATGATCTCCACGGTAGTCCAGTATCTCCGTGCTGACCACCATCAATTATCATGAGCTTCGAAGCGGTGCCAGCGGCCAGCCGGGTAGCCAGATTGGTCGACGGGCATGATTGCCCTGGTCTTCATAGTCCTTGGATCTTGCTGTGAGATCATGGACAGCACCACCACCGTGTGAATACCGCGCGGAGCCATCGTTGGCCATGCGTTGCAATCCATGCAAAGGAAAACTTGCCGGAACAAAAACCGAAACCCCACGAACTGCTGTTCTTCATCCTCTATTTGGCCGCTTGCGCGCTGATGGCCGGACTTCCGTTTCTCATCGGCTTCCTCACTCCGCTCTGGCTCCCGCAGCTCGGCGAGCTGAAACAGGGGCTTTGGCCATGGGTTCCGGTCCTTGTCATCGTCTTCACCCTGGTGCTGCTTGCTACGGGCGAAATCACCGACCGCCTGGTGCGACTGCTATTTCCCGATGCCGGCAAGATTGCCAGCAATACCTTGGAATCGTTGCTGAGTTTCGTGGTGATCGTGGGCTGCTACTACCTGGTCATGAGCACCTACCCGCTGGCATTGGCGAGCGCCGCGATCAGTGTGGCGGTCTATTTGCTCTGCACCCCGCTGATCAATCGGCTCACAGCCAGCGCACCCCGCGATACGCCCGGTGCCCCTTAGCTCTTGCTTTTTTCAGCACGCAAAAACCCCAGTGGCGCACGAACTGCTGTTCGGCACCTCTGGGGTTTTTGCTCGCTCCCGATTCGCGGAAACGCAGAGTATGAGCAGGCTTAGGCCTCTTCGTCCTCGTCGTCTTTCTTGTACGGATCGGCATCCCCGGCGTGGGTCTTGCCCTCGCGCAGCGAAGCGACCTCAGCATCCTTTTCCTTGGCCTTGGCCAGCAGTTCATTCAGAAGCGAGGCGCTCTCTGGAATCTCGTCTGCCACGAAGGCCAGGGTAGGGGTCAAGCGTATGGTCAGGTTGCGTCCCAGTTCCTTGCGCAGCGCACCGGTGCGCTTGGCGAGCATCTCGGCGATTTCCGCTTTGATCTCACCCTCACCGAACACCGTGTAGTACACGGTGGCGTGCTGCAGGTCGTTGGTGACCCGCGCGTCGGTCACGGTCACGTTGTCGATGCGCTCGTCTTTGATGACGGTGCGCAGCGACTGGGCCATGAGGACCTGAACGCGCTTGGCCAAACGGGCCGCACGGGCTGAATCAGCCATGGATCTCTCCTAAAAAATTGTCGTGAAAGTGAGGAGCGTGGGCGCTCACCGGTTAGTTTACCGGTGCGCGCCCACGCCGTTGCTCATCTAAGGATTAAGCTCGTGGCTTTTCGCGCATCTCGAAGGTCTCGATGATGTCGCCTTCCTTGACGTCGTTGAACGAGCCAAGGCCGATACCACACTCGAAGCCCTCGCGGACCTCGGTGACGTCGTCCTTTTCGCGGCGCAGCGAATCGATGTTCAGGTTGTCGCCCACTACCTTGCCATCGCGAACCAGGCGTGCCTTGGTGTTTCGCTTGATGGTGCCGGAGCGGATGATCGAACCTGCGATGTTGCCGAACTTCGACGAGCGGAAGACCATGCGGATCTCGGCGCTGCCCAGGGCAACTTCCTCGTACTCTGGCTTCAGCATGCCGGTCAGGGCAGCTTCGATGTCATCGATTGCGGAGTAGATGACCGAGTAGAAGCGCATGTCAACGCCTTCCTTATCGGCCAGGTCTGCCACGCGTTCTGCCGGACGCACGTTGAAGCCAATGATGATGGCATTGTCAACGGTTGCCAGGTTGACGTCGTTCTGGGTGATCGCACCGACGCCGCGGTGGATCACGCGCAGCTGCACGTCGTCGCCCACGTCGATCTTCATCAGCGAGTCTTCCAGTGCTTCGACAGCACCGGAGGCATCGCCCTTGAGGATCAGGTTCAGCGTATCGATCTTGCCATCTGCCACAGCCTGGTCGAAGTCTTCCAGGGTGATGCGCTTGCGGCGCTTGGCCAGCATCGCATTGCGCTCTGCGGTTTCGCGCTTGTCGGCGATCTGGCGTGCGGTGCGCTCGTCGTCGGTGATCAGGAAGCCGTCGCCGGCGCGTGGCACCGAAGACATACCCAAGACCTGAACCGGACGCGACGGCAGGGCCACGTCGAGGTTCTCGCCGTTTTCGTTGAACATGGCACGCACGCGGCCGTGGGCGGTGCCCACAACCATGGTGTCGCCCACTGCCAAGGTACCGGACTGCACCAGCACGGTGACAACCGAACCGCGGCCCTTGTCCAGGTTCGCTTCGATGGCCACACCGCGGGCGGACTTGTCAGGGTTCGCCTGCAGTTCCAGCACGTCGCTGGTCAGCAGCACGGCATCGAGCAATTCGTCGATACCATCGCGCTGCAGCGCCGAGACGTGGATGAACATGGTGTCGCCACCGTATTCTTCGGGAACCAGACCGTATTCGGTCAGCTGGCCCTTGACCTTGTCAGGGTTGGCGCCTTCCTTGTCGATCTTGTTGACCGCGACGATGATCGGCACGCCAGCAGCCTGTGCGTGGTTCAGCGCCTCAACGGTCTGCGGCATCACGCCGTCATCCGCTGCGACAACCAGCACTGCAACGTCGGTGACCTCGGCACCACGGGCACGCATGGCGGTGAACGCCTCGTGGCCCGGGGTATCGATGAAGGTCATCGCGCGGTCGCGGCCTTCGTGCTCGTGGTTGATCTGGTAGGCACCGATGTGCTGGGTGATGCCGCCGTGCTCGCCCTCGGTGACGTTCGACTTGCGGATTGCATCCAGCAGTCGGGTCTTACCGTGGTCGACGTGGCCCATGATCGTGATGACCGGGGCACGCTCTTCGAGCTCGGCTTCGCCTTCAGCCTCAAGTTCGGCATCCAGGTCCAGGCCGAAGCCTTCGAGCAGTTCCTTGTCCTCGTCCTCCGGGGAGACGACCAGGACCTTGTAGCCCAGCTCTGCACCGAGGACCTCGAAGGTCGCCTCGTCCAGCGACTGGGTGGCGGTAGCCATTTCTCCCAGGTGGAAGAGCACGGTGACCAGTGCTGCCGGGTTTGCGCCGATCTTATCGGCGAAGTCGGTGATCGACGCGCCACGGCGCAGGCGGATCTCGGAGGATCCGTTGCCGCGTGGAACGTTGACGCCGCCCAGGCTCGGAGCACTCATCTGCTCCAATTCCTGGCGCTTGGCGCGCTTGGACTTGCGCTGCTTGCCGCGTCCGGCACCGCCCTTACCGAAGGCACCGCCAACGCCGCCGCGGCCGCGTGGAGCGCCCGGACGGAATCCGCCGCCGCCTGCACCGGCACCCGGAGCGCCACCTGGACCGCCGCCGCCACCTGGACGACCGCGACCGCCGGCACCCGGACGACCGCCGGCTGCTGGAGCCGGACGATCGGTGCGGTTAGGCATCATACGTGGGGTTGCGCCACCTGCGGCGCCTGCGCCACCTGCGCCGGCACCTGCCGGACGTGGTGCGCCGGTTCCGGCACCTGCTGGGCGTGGACCGCCCTGGCCCTGTCCGGCCGGACGCTGTCCGCCGGCACCCTGTGGGCGTGGACCGCGAGCTGGTGCGCCATCACGTGGTGGACGTGGACCGCCGGTACCTTGACCGCCAGCACCCTGGGGGCGTGGGCCTCGGCCTGCTGGACGTGGACCGCCCTGGCCGCCTTCGCCGCGCATTCCCTGCTGTGCGGAGAACGGCGAGTTGCCCGGACGTGGACCGCCTGGACGTGGGGCTCCTGCGCCGGCACCCTGTGGGCGTGGTGCACGGTTCTGGCCGCCATCGCGGGAACCGCGACGCTCATCCCCGCCGCGCATTCCCTGCTGTGAGGAGAACGGGCTGTTGCCCGGGCGAGGTGCGCCTGCTGGCTTGGGCGCCGGCTTCGGACCTGGGCGTGGACCGCCCGGGGCCGGAGCTGCCGGTGCCTTGGCTGCCGGGGCATCCGTTTCGGGAGCCTTGGCCGCTGGTGCTTCTGCCGCCGGGGCCTTGGCCGCCGGAGCAGCCGGAGCCGCTGGCGACTTAGCAGCTGGGGCCGCCGGAGCTTCCGGAGCCTTAGCTGCTGGGGCAGCCGGGGTGGCAGCTGGCTTGGCCGCAGGCTTAGCGCCTGGCTTTGGACCGCCGGCACGTGGTGCTGGGGTCGAGCCTGCTGGCTTGGCTGGGGCTGCCGAACCTGGGAAGGCATCGCGCAGTTTGCGCGCTACCGGAGGTTCAACGGTTGAGGAAGCAGAACGAACGAATTCGCCCATATCCTGCAACTTGGTTAGGGCTTCTTTTGAAGTAATTCCGAGCTCTTTAGCGAGCTCGTGAACGCGGGGTTTAGCCACATCTCTCCTGTGTCGATGCGATCGGCTAGAACCCCGGGTTCAATAAGACTTGGGTGTTCTGGCTGATCAGCGTTGTAATTCGTGAAATTCTTCCGCCGCACGGTGGATCACGCAAAACCGATTGTTCATCGTTGTGCGCTCAACTTAGCGGACTCATCGGGTTGCCATCAGATTTCTGACCCGCTTTCATCATGATTGCCAGATAGCCGGCCCGTTGCCGGCTGATCTTCGTATGCGGCGAACTGCTGTGCCACGCAGGAGTCATCAACCGAACTTCTAAAAGCCCGGGAAAATGCCTTGCGTCGCACAGCATGCCGCACACACTTTTCGGTTCCGTGGGTCCAGGCACCCCGCCCTGCGGCGGAGCCCGAAAGATCCAGACGCACACCGCGCAGCGGTGAGTCCTGATTCAAAACCCAACGGAGTAGCTCATCTTGAGATGTGATGGTTCGACAGCCAATGCACGTACGTTGCTGATGCAGTTTCATGCGAGCGCCATCCTCACCTTCCACAACTTGTCAACGAGCCAACTACTAGTCTAGCGCGTTTAGACCTCGGCGCACGCGTGAGGTCCAGATCACAGGTACACCGAGGCCAAAAAACGTGCTAGGCAAATCTATTTTCCGTCTCCCGTTGGCCGGGATCCGGAATTGCTCAAATTTAGAGCTGTGGTTCCTTGCCACCGGATGCGGCAATGATGTCGATGCGCCAGCCGGTCAGCTTGGCGGCCAGACGCGCGTTCTGGCCTTCCTTGCCGATGGCCAGAGACAGCTGGCTGTCCGGCACGACCACACGAGCGCGACGCTCGTCCTCGTCGAGGATTTCGACCGAGACGACCTTCGAGGGGGACAAAGCGGCAGCGATGAACTTGGCCGGATCCTCGTTGTAGTCAACGATGTCGATCTTCTCGTCGTTCAATTCGTTCATCACCGCACGTACGCGGGTGCCCATTTCACCGATGCAAGCGCCCTTGGCGTTCACTCCGGCTTGGATGGCGTGCACCGCAAGCTTGGTGCGGTGCCCTGCTTCGCGGGCCAACGCCTCAACCACGACGGTGCCGTCTGCGATCTCTGGAACTTCCATTTCGAACAGCAGGCGAACCAGGTTCGGGTGCGAACGCGACAAGGTGATTGCCGGGCCCTTGGTCCCGCGTTCGGCCGAGACCACATAGGAACGTAAGCGGCTGCCATGGGTGTAGCGCTCGCCTGGAACCTGTTCGGGAGGTGGAAGCAGTGCCTCGACCTCACCGATATTCACCTGGACCATATGCGAGGAGTGGCCCTGCTGGATGACGCCGGAGATCAGCGTACCCACGCGCGAGGAGTACTCCCCCACGACCACTGCATCTTCGGCTTCGCGCAGACGCTGCATGATCACCTGACGTGCGGTGGACGCGGCGATGCGTCCGAAACCGTGCGGGGTGTCATCAAATTCGCCCAGCAGCACACCGGTGGAATCGCGGTCCTCGACGAGGATTGCCACATGTCCGTTGCTCTGCTCGATATGAGCGCGAGCACCGGGCATCGCGCCGTCGGTCTTGTTGTAGGCCAGCAGCAGTGCCGACTCGATGGTAGGGATCAGCACATCCATCGGGATGTCCCGCTCTTTTTCCAGGATGCGTAGCGCATCGAGATCAATATCCATGCCTAGCCCTCCAAATCTTCGTTATCGATGTTTTCAAATAGCGCGTCGTCGAAATTGATTTCCGGGTCAACGACTGCCTTGCGGATGTCTTCCAGGGCGAAGGTCTTCGGTTCATCGACCTTGACCTTCATGCCCTTCTTGGCAGGCTCATGGTGCACAGAAATGACTACCTCGGTGTCGGCGACCTCGGTCAGCCGGCCGCGCAGCTTGCTGCCATCGGAGAGATTGAACTTCACCATCCGGTTCTTCGCACGGATCCAGTGACGATTCAGCGTCAGTGGGCGCGATAGACCTGGGGAGCTTACTTCGAGTTCATACGGATCGACTGACGCGTACTTTGCGTCCTGATCCAAGGCATTAGAAATGGTGGTAGTTACTTCACCAAGTTCGTCCAAAATCACCGATTGGGTGCCGTCAGCCTTGTCGACGATGACCTGCACGATCATCTGCTTTCCCGAAGGGCGGACAGAGACTTCTTCCAGCACCAGCCCGTGGGATTCCACTTCCTTCTCCAGCACGGTCGTCAACCGTTGTGCCTCTTGTTCGGTATCAGCCGGCTTAGCGGTCATGGATATCCTCCCACGTTATTCGATGTTGTCCTTTAAGGGTATATGCACGCACGCAAGATGAGAACTGCTTAATGGGTACAGGTGAAAGAACTCACGCGCAATTCGCGCATTCAGCGCGTTTGAACCGGGCTTGGCCCGCAACTTCATGGCATGATCGAATCGCCATGACTGAGAACTCGACACCGCAACCCACTCGACGCACCCCAAAAACCAGGCGCGCACCGGGCTGGATCGCACCGCTGCTAGCCGGAGTTCTATGCGCTGGCCTCACTTGGAGTGTGGGCATGAGCATCT
>NZ_JBQSYR010000035.1:0-33298 GCF_052379505.1 Glutamicibacter sp. 363
CTAGGCTGGGGATCGGGTGAAAGGAGCACGTCATGAAGAAAATCCTCATGGTACTAACCAGTGTTTCCGAGATCGGCGACACGGGAGAAAAAACCGGATACAACGTGGCCGAGGCCGCGCATCCATGGAAAGTATTCAAGGACTCCGGGCATTTCGTAGACTTTGCCTCGATCAAGGGCGGACAACCACCGCAGGATACGGTAGATACCGACGACCCGATCCAAGTGGCATTCACGCAGAATGAGGCTACGCGGGCGGGCCTTTACAACACCGCGCGAGTCGAGGTTGTGGACCCCGAACAATATGACGGCGTTTACCTGGTCGGTGGACATGGGACCATGTGGGACTTCCCTGAGCATGAAGGGCTGCAGAAACTTGTAGCCAGCGTCTACGACGCAGGGGGACTAGTCGGTGCGGTTTGCCACGGTTCTGCTGGATTGCTCGACGTCGAATTGAAAAATGGATTGCGCCTCATCGAAGGGCGAACCGTCGCGGCATTCACCAACGAAGAAGAGGTCGCAGTCGGCAAGGACAAGGTCGTCCCGTTCCTCCTTGTCGACAGGCTGGTTGAACAAGGTGCCATTCACGAAGCGGCTGAAAACTTCGAAGAAAAGGTTGTCGTCGACGAGCGTCTGGTCACCGGCCAGAATCCGGCGTCCGCAGCTGGTGTCGCCAAGGAGATGGAGAAGCTTTTCGCTCAAGTGATTCAGCAGGAGAAAGCCGCCGAGCAGCATGACGCCGAAGACCTTCGTGCCCAGCATGATGCCAAGAAGTCGGCATCGCGCAAGGAGCACGATGAGCACAAGCATCACTAGAAGAGCTAGGTCCCGAGCTGGCGGGGAGCACCTCGAACCGGCATGAATACGGCGAACAGCCCGTTTCCTCACCGAGGAAACGGGCTGTTCGCCGTATTGCGCTATTAGCGCGGAGGCTTAGCCGAAGTACTTCTCCATGGTGCCTTCGTGCGCGGCACGCAGGTCCTCGACGGACACGGTGAATTCACCCTGCACCTCCAGGGCATTCGATTCCGCATCGACGATGCCCAGGCGAGCCACGGTTACACCGCGGGCGCCGGTCATGTCGTTGAAGCGGACCTCTTCGCTGCGCGGAACCGCAACCAGTGCGCGAGACTGCGATTCGGAGAACAGTGCGGTGAATGAATCGACACCGTCACGCTTCTTGATGTCGTCCAGGGCCACCCGGGCACCGACACCGTAGCGCAGGACCATTTCCGACAGCGCGGCCGCAAGGCCGCCCTCGGAGAGGTCATGCGCCGCGTCGACCATGCCGTCGCGGCTGGCGTTGATCAGGATCGCGCCCAGTTCCTTCTCAACCTCCAGATCCACCTTCGGTGGCAAGCCGCCGAGGTGTCCGCGCAGGTTGGCGAACTCTGAGCCGTCCAGCTCGTCGAAGGTCTCACCGATCAGGTAGATTGCCTGGCCGTCTGCCTCTTCGCGCCACCCCGATGGGGTGCGGCGTGCCACGTCGTCCAGCTTGCCCAGGGTTGCCACGACCGGGGTTGGGTGGATCGCGGTGGTGCCGGTCTGGTTGTACAGCGAGACGTTGCCGCCGGTCACCGGTACTCCGAGCACCTTGCAGGCGTCGGATAGGCCGCGGATGCCTTCGGCCAGCTGCCACATGACATCCGGATCCTCGGGGGAACCGTAGTTCAGGCAGTCCGAGACCGCCGCAGGGATCGCGCCGGAGGTGGCGACGTTGCGGTAGGACTCGGCCAGCGCCAGCTGGGCACCCAGGTAAGGGTCCAGGTAGGTGTAGCGGCCGTTGGCATCGGTAGCGATGGCTACGCCAAGCCCGGTTTCCTCATCGATGCGGACCACGCCTGCATCATCCGGGGAAGCCAGGGCGGTGTTGCCACCGACATAGCGGTCGTACTGGCGGGTGATCCAGGACTTGTCGCACATATTCGGGCTGGCGATCAGCTCGAGCAGCGCAGCCTTCAGCTCGTCACCGGTAGCCGGAAGGTTCGCTCCGGCCTCCGACGCCTTGAAGGTATCTGCCTGCAGGGCGTCCTGCCAGCTTGGGCGAGCATACGGACGGTCGTACACCGGGCCGTCGTGGGCGACGGTCTTCGGGTCCACGTCCACGATGACTTCGCCATCCCAGGTGATGATCAGGCGGTTGGTGTCGGTGACCTCGCCGAGCCAGGAGTACTCCACGGAGTACTTGTCCATGACGGCTTCGAAAGCCGCGACGTTCTCCGGGGTGACCACGGCCATCATGCGTTCCTGGGACTCCGACATCAGGATTTCGCCCGGGGTCAGGGTCGGGTCGCGAAGCAGCACATCGGTCAGCTCGACACGCATGCCGCCCTCGCCGTTGGAGGCGAGTTCGGAAGTGGCGCAGGAGATGCCGGCGGCACCCAGGTCCTGGATGCCCTCGACCAGGGAGGCCTTGAACAGGTCCAGGCAGCATTCGATGAGCACCTTCTCGGCGAAGGGGTCACCGACCTGCACGGCCGGGCGCTTGGAAGGCTTGGTGTCGTCGAAGGACTCGGAAGCCAGCACCGAGGCGCCGCCGATGCCGTCGCCGCCGGTGCGCGCACCGAAGAGCACCACCTTGTTGCCCACGCCCGAGGCGTTGGCCAGGCGCAGGTCTTCGTGGCGCAATGCGCCGACTGCCAGCGCGTTGACCAGCGGGTTGCCCTGGTAGATCGGGTCGAAGACGGTTTCGCCGCCGATGTTCGGCAGGCCCAGCGAGTTGCCGTAGCTGCCGATGCCGGAGACCACGCCGTGCACCACGCGCTGGCTATCGGGGTGGTCGATCGCGCCGAAGCGCAAGGGGTCCATCACGGCGATCGGGCGGGCGCCCATGGAGATGATATCGCGCACGATGCCGCCGATGCCGGTAGCCGCACCCTGGTGCGGTTCAACGAAGGAGGGGGAGTTGTGCGATTCGATCTTGAAGGTCACGGCCCAGCCGTCGCCCAGGTCGGTGACGCCGGCGTTTTCGCCGATGCCGACCATCAGGTCCTTCTTCATCTCTTCGGTGACCTTGTCGCCGAACTGGCGCAGGTGGTTCTTGGTGGACTTGTACGAGCAGTGCTCGGACCACATCACCGAGTACATGGCCAATTCGGCCGCGGTCGGGCGGCGGCCCAGAATCTTCACGATCTCCGCGAACTCGTTGTCCTTCAGGCCCAGCTCGGCCCACGGCAGTTCCACATTCGGGGTACCGGCCGCGTTATCGACGGTGTCGATATTGAATTCCTTGGTCACTTCCTGGCTCACTTCTTGCCTCCAACGAGGTGGGTCAAAACACTGGTGAAGAACGTCAGACCGTCGGTGCCGCGGTGATCCGGACCGAAACCGGCCTCGATGGCGTGCTCCGGGTGAGGCATGAGGCCCACCACGTTGCCCGCCGCATTGGAGATGCCGGCGATCGAACGGCGCGAGCCGTTCGGGTTCCAGCCCACGTAGCTGAACGCCACGCGGTTCTCGGCCTCGAGCATGTCCAGGGTCTTCTCGTCGGCCACGTACTGGCCGTCCTGGTTCTTCAGCACGATGGTGATTTCCTGGCCCGGCTCGTAGCCGTTGGTCCAGGCGGTCTGGTTGTTCTCCACGCGCAGCAGCTGATCGCGGCAGAGGAACTTCAAGTGGTCGTTCTTGATCATCGAACCGGGCAGCAGGTGCGACTCGGTGAGGATCTGGAAACCGTTGCAAATGCCCAGCACGGGCAGCTTGGCTTCGGAGTTCGCAGCATCGACGATCTTGGACATCATCGGTGCGAAACGGGAGATCGCGCCGGCGCGCAGGTAGTCGCCGTAGGAGAAGCCACCGGGAATCACCACGGCGTCAACGTCCTGCAGCTCGGTGTCGGCGTGCCACAGGGACACCGCTTCGGCACCGGCTGCGCGCACCGCACGAGCGGCGTCGCGGTCATCGAGGGTGCCCGGGAAGGTCACCACGCCGATGCGCGCTCCAGAAAGTTCGGAAGTTGGCGTCGAATAGTCGCCAATCAAGGGAAGATCTGTGCTCATTAGTCTTCGACTACCTCGACGTTGACAACGTCCTCGATGACCGGGTTCGACAGCAGGGTCTCCGCCGCTTCGCGCGCCTGGGCGAGGATTTCTTCGGTCACCTCGCCGTTGACGGTGAGTTCAAAGCGCTTGCCCTGGCGGACAGCTTCGAAGGAGGTGAAGCCTAGGCGGGGAAGTGCTCCCGCGATGGCCTTGCCCTGAGGGTCAAGGATTTCTGGCTTGAGCATGACATCTACAACGATGCGGGGCATCCGGCATATCTCCTGTTGGCGAGGTTAAGTTAAATGCCACACGGAGTTGCCGTCTCACACCAGGGGGATTTGGCGCTCCGCGAGCTTGCTTTACAAGTCTACCGGGTATGTGACGCGCAAAACGCAGGGGTGTGTGCAACTACCGCTTTAGCGGCGATTAAGACGTGTGATATTCGGCTCGTGGGCTAGGTCACCGGAGCGTGCAAGTAAGCTGGATACGTGCAAAACTCCAAGGAAACCCGCTGTCCCTGCCGTGAATTAGACGCAGCGCAGCGCAGCTACGCGCAATGCTGCCAGCCCTTTCATGACGGACGGACCAACCGGTCAGCGCTGCCCGACACCGCAGAAGAGCTGATGCGCTCGCGCTATAGCGCCTTTGCCTTGGGGCTGCACCGGTATTTGCTTGAGACCTGGCATGAGACCACCCGGCCCAAGGAACTGGAGCTGGATGCCCACATGCGCTGGCTGGGCCTGGAGATCCATGCAACCCGCTCGGGCGGCGCCACCGCGACGCGTGGAGTCGTGGAATTCGAGGCGCACTACAGCCTCGGGCAGGATCGGGACAGCCAACGAGAAGCCAGCTCGTTCGTGCGGGAAGACGGAGCCTGGTTCTACGTCGACGCCCTGTAGCAGAACTCGCCGCTATTTGCTGGAGTTGCGCAGGGCGGAGAGCATCTGCGGCTGATTGCGCTTCTCGGCAAGTTCGAAGGCGTCGGATCCGGAAGGATCGGTCAGGTGCGGATTAGCTCCGGCTGCCAAGAGCAGGCGGGCTATGGACAGCGAATTATTCGAGCCCTGGCCCAGGGAGATGGTCACATGCAGTGCGCTCCAACCAAGATCATTGACCTTGTCCAGGGGGATATCGTGCTGCAGCAGGACACGAACCGATTCCACCTGTCCGGCTTCGCTAGCCACGAACAAGGCGGTGCTGCCCAGCCGGTCGACGCTGTTTACATCGGCGCCGTGGGCCAGTGCCGAACGCAGCACGTCTTCGAGGCCAAAGGCGCTGGCTCGCAGGAACGGTGATTCCTGGGACTTGTTCTTTGAGTTCGGATTCGCCCCATCGGCAAGCAGCAGCTTGGCGATCTGGTCATCGCGGTTGAGCACCGCGCGCATCAGCGGAGTATTTCCCCGTCCGTCTTTGGCATCCAGCTCGGCGCCGTCCTTCAAAGCTTTGCGCACCGAGCCGACTTCGCCTTCGGCAACCGCCGCAAAAAGAGCGGTGGTTGAGGTCGAATGGATCGGTCCGCTTTGGGTCAACGGCTTGATGCTGGCAGATCCAGAGGTGGCCGCACTCGACAATGGGGCAAGGCTTCCTTGGGAAGCTGCCGGATTCGACGTCGACCTGGCGCTCGCGCTTGTGGCGGGCTTGGTTGCCAAGCTCGTGCTGGAACTGGTGGCGGCAGATGGCTTGCTCTGCGTGCTGGAGGGGGCAGCAGCCGGACTTTGCACCGGCAAATTTGGCGGGCTAGTGGAAGAGGCGGCCGAGGGCACGGGGTCTGCTTGGGGGACTGAAGAAGCGCAACTGCTGCAAGCTCCAAGTACGGCGGCCAAGGGGAGCGCTAGCAATGCGTAGCCACGTCGTTGCGTGGAATGCCCGTGTCGAAGTGCCATCTTTCCTTTCAATGATCCGCGGTTTTCCGGTAGCGGTGAAGTTCCTGCCGAATGTCGATCTGCTAGTGAGCATATCGGGGAAAGCTGAAAATTTGCGGTCAATAACCGCCGAAATCTCTTTGCGCCCCAGGCGCAGGCTTCTTCGCTAAAATTGGAGACACCATGGAATGCCTTTACTTCTCCGCCGGACGTTGCCGTTCATGCACCCAAATGACGGTGCCGTACGTTGACCAGCTCCAGGCCAAAGCCGACCACTGCGCCACCGCGCTCGCGCAGTTCCCAGACCTGCAATTCTTGCCGCCGCAAGCCAGCTCAGAATCGGGCTTCCGCAATAAGGCGAAAATGGTGATCTCCGGAACCACCGAGAATCCGACCATCGGAATTCTCGACGCCGACGGCCACGGCGTAGACCTGCGCAACTGTGGGGTTTGCGCTCCCGAACTGCGCGCGCTGTTCCCGGTGATCGAGCGCTTCATCAAGGAACTGAAGCTCATCCCCTATGACGTGCCCAAGGGCAAGGGGCAGCTCAAGCACGTCATCCTCACTCTTTCGGACACCGGAGCGGTCATGGTGCGCTGGGTGCTGCGCACTAAGAAGCACTTCGTGGCTCTTCGCGATTCACTGCCTCAATTCCTCGAGCTGCTCCCGCGCCACAGCGTGGTTTCGGTGAACTTCCTGCCCGAGCACAAGGCCGTCTTGGAGGGTGAAGAAGAAATCATCCTCACCCGCCGCACCACCTTGGAATTCGGACTGAACGGCGTGCCGATGCACCTGCGTCCGCAGGGGTTCTTCCAGACGAACACCGAGATTGCCGCCGCGCTGTACCGCCAGGCTCGCCAGTGGATCACCGATGCAAATCCTGCCAGCCTCTGGGACCTGTACAGCGGGGTAGGCGGCTTCGCGCTGCACTGCGCCGAAGGCGGGCGTCGGGTGCAGGGAATCGAAACCAGCACCGAGGCGGTGGCTGCGGCGCAGGTCGCGGTGGAGGAGATGGGCTTGGAGAACACGACGTTCACCGCAATGGACGCCACCGACTTCGCGCTATCCGCCGGGCAGGCGCCGGAAGCGGTCATCGTCAATCCGCCGCGTCGGGGCATCTCGGCCGAGCTGGCACAGTGGCTCAACGATTCGACCGTGCAGCATGTGGTGTACTCCAGCTGCAATTCGGTTTCGCTGGCCCGGGATCTTGCACGGCTAGACAAGTTCACCGCTAAGCAGGCCCGGGTGATGGACATGTTCCCGCAGACCAATCACTACGAGGTGATTGTTCGTCTCGAACGCGCCGCAGTCTAAACGCGTATAGAGACGCACTAGGGTGGCCGGAACCATTAACAGGTTACGGCCACCCTTTTGCGTGCTAGCGGTCCAAGGTGGCCGTGCGCATATCAAGGCGCTGCATGATCTGGTCAACCATATGCGGATCAACCCCGGGTTCGCGCCGGGCGCGGAGCAACTCGTCGCGGGCCGCCGCCAGCGCCGTGGACTGAATCGCGTCGGCCTTGGTGATCACCGCGCGCAGCTGGGTGTATTTTTCATCGGTGATCGCGTCATGCGTATCCGGATCGGTCAGCAAGATGTTGTGCAGGTCGTGCATGCGTCGGGTGACCACATGGCGGTAGTTCTCCGGCAGCTGCTGCAGCTCAAGATTCTTCTTCAGGGTCTGCACCGCAACTTCTTCGGCCCGGCGAGCGAGCGCGCGGCGGGCCTTTTTGGTGGCCTGGTCATTGCCGCGCAGCTTGAGCGCCCGCATCAGCATCGGCAGCGTCAGCCCCGGGACTACGAGGGTGGCGAGCAGTACGGAGCAGGCGGCGACCACCACGAAGTTCCTTCCCTCGATGGGGGTGCCTTCCGCGGTGAACTTCGGCAGGGCCAAGGCGAGAGCAAGGGTGGCCAGTCCGCGCATGCCGCACCAGGTGAGCACCAGCGAATCCTTGGCCGCGGAGACCTTCTCCATCCCGCGCCGGGCATTTGGCAGATAGTAGGTGCCGAACATCCAGAGCGTCCGAACCAGGATCACTACGACACAGATGGCAAGGATGCCGGGAATGAACCCGAGCAGGTTGCTGCCCTCTTCCTGGATGACCGAGTTCATCTCCAGGCCCATGAGGCCAAAGGCCAGACCGGTGGCCAGCATTTCGAGCACTTCCCAGAAGGCGTGCCGGGTCAACCGTTCTTGCGAGTCCTGCGGACGGTCGCGGCGTCCCAGCTCCAGGGCCAGCACCACGACCGCGACCACGCCGGAGGCATGGACTTCCTCGGCCAGCATGTAGACGGCGTAGGGTGCCACCAAGGTTGCCGCGCAGCGCGCCGCCAGATTAGGCACGAAGCGGTTCAGCCAACCGACAACCCAGGCCATGGCGATGCCCACGATGATGGCCACCGCCGCGCCGATCAAGAATTTCGGAATGAGGTCCAAGCCGACCTCGGTGCCGTTAAGCGTGGCGGTGACCGCAAGCTGGAAGAGCACGATGGCCATCGCGTCATTGAACAGCCCCTCGGTCTCCAGCAGGGAGGTGAGCCGCCGCGGCATTTTCACCTTCGTCGCAATCGCATCCACCGCTACCGGGTCCGGCGGGGCGACGATGGCGCCGAGGGCGATCGCCAAGGGAACCGACAGGAAGGGGGCGAAGGCCAGCGAGGTTGCCGCCACCGCGCCGGCGGTTACCACGATCAGCACCACCGCGAGGCGGATCAGCGCTTTCCAGCGCAGCCGGAACACCGACCAGGAGCTGCGCTGCGCGGTGGCAAAGAGCAGCGGCGGCAGGAAGATGGGCAGGATCAACGCTGGATCGATATGCAGTTCAGGCATGAACGGGAGGAAACCAGCCAACGTGGCAAGGATGAGCATCAGGATTGGATAGGGGAGCTTGATGCGCTCACCCAGCCCGACAATCAAAATAGTGGCGAACAGCAGCGCGATGATCAGCAGGAAGAACTCCATAGTCTTCCTATTCTAGTCGCTGGAGCTATCCGTGGTGGCATCTAGAGGAGGATATAGCGGGTTATTTCATGCCCTCGCCCAGCAGCGGGGCCAATGCATCCCATTCGCTAATCGCGCAGCCATTATGGCGGTCAAAGCTTGTATCGACTTGCTTCCCACCTAATTTTCCGCTGATCCTTGCCGTCGCGGGCCCGCCATAGATCTCGGTGCAGCTTTGCTGCGGCGAGCGTTGCGGGGTGAGCACTTCGGGATTCTTGGCCAATAAGGCACAGGCGGCATTCGACTCGGGCAGCGTACTAGAATCAGCGGCCTGGGCGCCGCGGCAGGATAGATGGTATTCGCTGTCGACGGACTTCCCCTCGAAGCTGATGCTGATCTTGAGCTCTGCGTCAGCGCCAACGGGTGAGGTGCCCGCGGTGGGAGCCGAACTGGCGCAACCAGCGAGCAGCAGCCCGGCCAGTAGCGGAGCTACGAAAACCAGACCCGTGTGCGCCTTCCGATTCTTCAGTCGTCCCATGAACCAATTGTGCTTCCCTTTTAGCCCAACACGCTAGCGTTCCGAGGCAATTGGCAGGCTGAGCACCACCTGCAATAGTTCCATCCGCAGCTTCTCCGCCCGCAGGGCGAACTCCTTTTGCAGCCGAACATATTGCGCTTTGCCCTCGGGAGTCTCGATTTGGATCGGCTCTTGGCCCCAATCCCCAAGGTCGTAGGGGGAAGCCTGCATGTCCATGGTGCGGATATCCCAGGCCAGTTCGAAGCAGTCCATGACCAGAGCGCTGGGAACCGCAGGGCTCAACTTATAGGCCCATTTATACAGGTCCATATTTCCATGCAGGCAGCCGGGCTGTTCCAGGTCGCGTTGCGTCTCACGGGTTGGCTGCAACTCGTTGAGCGGCACCGCCTCCGGAGTGTAGAAGCGGAAGGCATCAAAGTGCGTGCAACGGATCTTGTGGTTTTCTACGACCTCGTCCGTGCCCGTCGCGCCGAGGCGAAGCGGCAGGTATTCGTGGCGTATCCCGTTGACCTCGGATTTGTAGGCCATCGCCCATTCATGCAATCCGAAGCAGGAGAAATTGGCCGGCTTCTGTGCCGTATTGCGCAGCAGGATGCGGGCGAATTCGATCACCCTGGCCCGTGACTCGGAGAATTTCTCAATATCGAGTTCTACCCCCGGTCCTGCCGGGGTTTCCGTGCTGCGGTAGAACTTCCAATCTTCACGTTCTCGGGCCTGCTCGCCAAGCAGCACCACGCCGACGCCCGGGTGCCAACGATAGAGCTGGCCGGGTTTCTGCGTGTAGTAGGTGAAAAGGAAATCCTCGATGGGATGTTTGGCCCCGGTCATCCTGCGCTGGACAAATGGTTCGCCAAAAGCTCTCGCGCGGACCTCATGCGCGGCGGCACGTTGCATCCAGTGCGGGGCTTCCAAAGCTGTGGCGGTTAGGGGCATACTTCTAATTATTCAATTCATGGGCCGGCGAAACCAGTTTGGTACGCCAACTCACATATCCTGCACAGGAGTACACCATGGAAAACTTCCCTCCCTGGGAGCCGCCAATGGACGGCACCGAGGAAGCGCACCTGCTCAGCATGCTCGACCGGTTGCGCACCACCTTCAGGTATAAGGCCGACGGCCTGGACATCGGGCAGTTGGCGGCGAGGCTGCCGAGCAGCGAGCTGAGCCTCGGTGGACTGCTGCAGCATCTGGCGGTGGTCGAAGACGAAAATTTTGCCTACTTGATCGGCCGCGGACGCCCGGAGATCGTGCTTGAATTCTCTGCCGAGGGGCGCGACCATTTCGCGGTGAACGCCGAAGAGAATCCGGAAGCACTTTATACGCGCTATGACAAGGCAGTGCTAAAGAGCAGGGAGGTTCAGGCTCAGGTAGTTGCCGCGGGTGAACTCGATGCGCCCTCTGCCTTGGAATACGAGGGGAAACACGCAAGCGTACGACGAATAATCTGCGATGTGATCGAAGAATACGGCCGGCATACCGGGCACGCGGACTTGCTGCGAGAAGCGATCGACGGCCGAGTGGGCGAGGACCCTCCTTTTGATTACCGTCCACCTTGGTACGCGTGATTTAAGGTTTCGGCTAAGCAAGCTTGAATGGCGAGGTAGCTTGAATGAAGAGTGGGCAGTGCCGAATCGTGAAGGCTTATTTGCGTCCTCGAATTGCTACCAAGACGCATCTAGCAAGTGGTTAAGCAACAGCCGAATTACGGGACGGGTGGCTTCAAATCCACTACCTATTGCACCAAGAAAGTCACTGCGATCAAACATTCTTCGCAGGCACGATTTAAGCGGTTGGCCTGGTGGGACAAGGGTGGCCCTGAAATTAGCCAGCCAGCCAAAAAGATAAAAGCCGGTAGCCATAACGGCACCTATTGCCCTGCCGTCTTCGAACAGACAAATCACGCACTGTCATGTAAATCTGTGAAAAAACCGCCTGGTCAGGCCGCACTCTCTGGACTATAGTCTGCAACGGCAAGACTTACTATGCTGGTGCCTATGCTCCCGTACAGAAGGGGGGCTTCATGCCGTCCGTAAGCAACATGCTGACAAAAATCAAGATTCTACTTGAATCCAAATCTTCAGAGAAACCGATGGTCTACGTTGTCTACGGTAATCAACCCAGCCCGTTTGCGGATCTAGAATACATAGAGCCAATAATCGCGGTCGTGGCCAGTGAGCGTGAATGCTTTGCGATTCAAGAAAATTACCAAGTCACTGAAGTCAGCTGGGAAGCACGAAAGGTGCAGGATGCTGAGAGCAGTGACCTGGCAGGAGTCAGAGTTCTGTATCTCATGCATACCACTTTGTTACCGTACGATGAGGATGCCGATGGAAATCCAGTCTTCGGGATCATGGAGTCTCCACAGCCCACGGCCCTATATTGCAGTCGGGATACCGCTGAACAAGAAGCACCGGATCAATACCTGCACATAGTCAGACTCGGTGAAGTAAACCTTCGCGGCGTCGGAGAGCTTTTGGAATAAACATCCTTAAACAGAGAATTTTGTCATTTTCCTCGTTCAGCCGACAGCGGTTTACCAGTAGGATTTCGTTGCGCAATTGGCGTGCGACAACAGCTGGCTTTGCCGTTGTGCGCGGCGCGGCCAGCTGATGCTACTGCTTGGTCGAGGGATTGATCCGATGATCTCGGCGATAGTTGACGCTACGGTTATTTATCGGTTGTGGAGCCGGTCAGTGGGGCGGGGTGGCGGCGCTTTCCGAGAAGCAAGGTGCCGATGACGGCCAAGATCGCAATGACACCGGCCGTGGTGAACGCCGTTTGTCCTGCGGCGACGGTTTGCGAAACGGTCAAGGCTCCGGCCTGTGCCGCGTTTGCACCGATCGTGTACATGGCCACGAGAACCGCGCCACCAGCGGCACCGGCAAGTTGCTGCGCGGTGGTGAACGCTGCGCTCCCGTACGGGTAGAGCTCGGGGCGCAAAGACGATAGGGCCAAGGTGGTTATCGGAGCCCACATCATCGCCTGGGATGCAGAGAGGACAAGGTAGGCGGCGAGGTACAACCAGACGCTGTTGCGCTCATTGAGTGTGCTGAGGAACCAGATGCTCGCTGCCCAGATAACTCCGCCGGGGATGACCAGTGGCCGTGGTCCGAAACGATCGTAGATCCGCCCGCCCGCTGCGGAAACGAGCGCGATCACGGCGCCGCCCGGGACGAGGAAGAGCCCGATGGCCAATGTGCCCAATCCCAACGCCCCGGTGAGGACGAGGGGGAGGACCAAGCCGATGCCGAAGGCGTTCAGCGCGATGAACACCATGACCAGCAGCGGCACGACGAACGACTTCGACTGGAAAACGCGCATGTCCAGGAACGGGTCGCGGTTTCGCCGGCGGAGGGCTGCCTGGCGGAAGGCGAATGCGGCGACGCCCAGGACGCCGACCGTGATGGGGATGGCGGGCGAGATGGGCGCGTGGCCGGAAGCGGACTCTCCGATTGAGGAAAGGCCGAAGATCAAGGCGCCGAAGCCGAGAGCGGATAGGGCGAGGGAGAGCACGTCAAGAGTCGCGTGTTCCGGTGTTGTGATGTTCTTGAGCTTGACGGCTCCCAGGATGAGCGCGATCACGGCGATGGGCAAGACGAGGATGAACAGCCACCGCCACGGCAGGACCGAAAGTACGAGTCCGGAGATTCCTGGGCCGAGGGCAGGCGCAATCGCGGGCACCGCGGTGACCAGTGCCATGACGCTGCCACGGCGTGCTTCAGGAACCAGCCGCATGGCGGTGGTCATAAGCAGCGGTACGAAGACGGCGGTTCCCACCGCTTGGATGATGCGACCGGTGAACAGGACGCCGAATCCCGGTGCAGCGGCCGCGACGGCGGTTCCGATGATGAACAGTGCCATAGCGGTGAGGAAGATCGTGCGCATGTGGAAGCGGCGCATGACGAACCCGGTCGCGGGGATCAGCACTGCCAGCGTCAGCAGATAGCCCGTCGTCAGCCACTGCCCTGTCGAGGGGGTGATTTCCAGGTCGGCGATCAGGGTGGGCAGCGCGACTCCCAGCAGCATTTCGTTCAGGAGCACGAGGAAGGTGGACCCCATCAGCAGGCCGATCACCAGGGCGCTTCCCGGTGCGAGCCGATCTCCTTGGTGGTCATTGGGCGGATGGGCTGTCGTGGAAGAGTTCAAAGTGGGCATGTTTGTGCTTTCTTAAATGGTGAGTGCGTGAAGGTGCTGGAGCGGGAATCAGGAAAGGCGCGGATCCTGGCCGTACTGTTCCGGGGCGCCGAGGTGGTCGCGCAGGGTGGTGCCTTCGTAGTCGTTGTGGAACAGGCCCCGTTCTTGCAGCAGTGGGATGACTTCGTCGACGAACGCATCGATCCCGTCCGCGTATACGTCAATGGCCAGAGAGAACCCGTCGCACGCGCCGGCTTCGAACCATTGCTGCATATGGTCGGCAACCTCGGCGGCCGTGCCGGGCACGACGGGGTGGTAGTCGATGACGCCGTGCGCCAGCACGTCACGCAGGGTCCACCCTTCCCGGGCCAGCTCGAGCGCATGCGGTGCCCGCGGGTCGCCCGGATTGGCGCGCGCCGAAGATTTTTGTTGTGCGGTCAGGGGCTCATCGAGCTGAGCGGGGGTAAGCGCCAGACCGAGCATGGAGCCCAGATACCGGACTCGTTGATTGAGGTCAACCGATTCGTCCAGGCTTTGCCGGCGGTCAAGGGCTGCCCGTCGGGATGCGGCGACGCTGGGCATGAATCCGGCGAAAAGTTTCACTTCGTCCGGGTTCCTGCCTGCCCGTTCGGCTGCCGAACGCAGGGCGTTGCGGTGTGCGCGGCCTTCTTCGATGGTGAACGGATTCGCGTATACGCCACTCGCGTAGCGGCCGGCGATCTCGAGGCCATTTCCGCCACCACCGGCTTGAAAGACTACCGGCTGTCCCTGTTCGGAGGGTGGAATCGCCAGGGGGCCGGCGGAGGCGACGTAGCGGCCTTGCAGGTTCACTGGCTGGATCTGGGACATGTCGGCGAACCTCTTGTGCTCAACATCGCGTAGCCATGCGTCGATCCCCCAGCTTCCCCAGAGCGCCTGGACGATCTGGATGACCTCGTGGGCGCGCTCATATTTCTGCTCGCGTGAGGGCAAGGTGATGCCGTAGTTGGCGGCGGCGGCCGGGTGCGAGGTAGGCACAGCGTTCCAGCCAGCCCGGCCGTGGCTGGCAACATCGAGGGCTTTGAACTGCCGGGCGATGGTAAACGGTTCGTTGAGTGTGGTTGAACTCGTCGCGACGAGTCCGATGCGTTTGGTCGCCCGCGCCATTGAGCTCAGAACCACGAGCGGATCGATGGCGTGGTGCGGAGCCTCTCGCTCGAGGTCCACATCGAGAGCGGGTGTATCGGCAAGGAAGATCAACTGGATCTTTCCGCGTTCGGCCGCCTGAGCATAACGGTCGAAGACGTCCATGTCGGTGTATGCCGAGGGCTCGGTGCCGGGCTGGCGCCAGGCGCCGGGTTGCGCCCCATAACCATTGGCTACCTGCAGTGCCAGGAGCATTCGATGAGTGGAAGAAGCGGGCATGAAAGGATCCTTTAACAGCATTTGATGGTGGTTGGGTTGCCGAATGAGAGCACCGCGCAGATGACAAGCGAGGCAAAAGGAGATAGTCTCCTCTTAGGAAATAACTATATGGAGACCGTCTCCGCTTTGTCAAGGTAAGGGTGAATTCATGTCCACATCTGCTGCAGGGAAAGGTCGGAGCCCGCGGGCTGACGCCCAGCGAAACAGGGACCACATCCTCGATACCGCGGCGCACTTTTTTTCCGAGCATGGGGTTTCAGGGTCGCTCGATGCGATTGCCAAAAAGGCTGGAGTGGGCGCGGGTACCTTGTACCGCCACTTCCCCAATCGGGAGACGTTGCTCGCAGCCCTGCTCACCGCGCGCGACGAAGAGCTAGAGGTGCGGCGTGATGCCATCCGGTCGGAAACTAGAGACGCTGGCGATCGTCTTGAGCAATGGCTTATCGCCTTGATCGACTGGGCGGGCGCCTTCGACGGTTTGCCTGAACCGCTCCGCGCCGCGAGCCGCACAGAGTCTTCCCCCTTGGGAATCACCTGCCAGGGGTACATCACCACGACGGACGAGTTCCTGATAGCCGCCCAGAAAGACGGAGCTGCGCGTTCTGAAGTGCGCGGACGGGATCTCTTCCTCGCCGCGTTGGCAATCAGCTGGGTGCGTGACGCCGCCATGGCGGACGAGAGTTCAGCCCAAACGCTGACTACCCTCACGAAGGCGGGATGGGCTACCTCCAGCGGCGCCGATTCCGGACATTGAGTCGTGGAACGGCAAGAGCTGACGAAGTGCATGAGCAGCGCGCGACGGTATCGATGTCTTTCTGAGCGCGGCGGCATATCGTGGTGTTTGGCTTCATGCAACTTGCCGTGAGGGCTGTCAGCGCATAGCTCGGGATCAATTCGACTGCTTAAACACCAAGCTCCGCGGTACTCGGTAAAAATGCCGAGTACCGCGGAGCTTAGCTGACGACGGACCAATAGGCCCTTGGGGTTTAGCCCATGTGGATTGCGCCGAAGAGCACGCCCGAAGCGAGCATGACCAGGCTGACCACGGCCGCACGCCACAGCACCTTCTTGTGGTGATCGCCCAGATCCACACGAGAGAGCGAGACCAGCAAGAGGATTGCCGGGACGAGCGGAGATTGCATGTGCACCGGCTGTCCGGTGATGGAGGCGCGAGCCATATCCACCGCAGGAACGCCGAAGTGCGCGCCGGCCTCGGTGAGGACCGGAAGAATGCCGAAGTAGAAGGCGTCGTTGCTCATCAGGAAGGTGGCCGGAATCGAAATCAAGCCGGTGATGACCGCCATGTACTGGCCCAGGGAGTCCGGGATGATGTTGACCAGCCAGAGGCTCATCGCGTCGACCATGCCGGTTCCGGAGAGCACGCCGGTGAGTACCGCCGCGCCGAGCACCATGGAGACCACCGCGATGATTTCGCTGGAGTGCGCGGCGATCATCTTCACCTGGTCGCTGACCTTCGGGAAGTTGGCTACCAGCGCGATGGCGGTGCCGACCATGAACAGGTAGGCCAGCGGCAGCACGTCGACGATGAGCAGCACCATGATGGCCACGGTGAGCGCCAGGTTGAAGTAGAACATCTTCGGGCGCAGGGTCTCGCGGTGCGGATCGAGCACGGTGCCGTCCATGGTCGCGGCTTCCGAACCGTCCCCCTTGCGGGCCACGGATTCAAGGACTGCCACCGAGGAGCCCGAAGGCGAGGTGCCGTCCTGGGGCTTGCCGCCGCCCAGGTTTCCGCCTCCGAAGCCGGTGCCCCACAGTTCGGGACGATCCTTCTGCAGCCGGCGGCGCTCGGAGAGCCCCAGCTGCCAGGCGAAGATGGCAATCACGATCAGCGCGACGCCCAGCGATGGGAGCATCGGCACGAAGATGTCTGCCGCGTCCACGCCCAAGGCGGCCGCGGCGCGAGCGGTTGGACCGCCCCACGGCACGATGTTCAGCGTGCCGTTGGTCAGCCCGGCCACACAGGTCAACACGACCGGGCTCATGCCCAGGCGCTGGTAGATGGGCAGCAGGGCGGCGGTGACCACGATGAAGGTGGTGGAGCCGTCGCCATCCAGCGAGATGATGGCGGTCAGCAGCGCGGTGCCGATGACGACCTTCGCCGGGTCGTTGCCCACGAGCTTCTGGATTCCCGAAACCAGCCGGTCGAACAGGCCCACGTCGATCATGATGCCGAAGTACATGATGGCGAACATGAGCAGGGCGGCGGTGCCCGACATTGACTTGATCGCGTCCATGATCATCTCGCCGAGGCCAAAGCCGGCGCCGGTGAACAGGCCGAAGATGGTGGGAACGAGGATGAGCGCCAAGAGCGGCGTCATTTTTTTGGTCATAATCAGCGCCATGAAGGTGATGATCATGAGGAATCCGAGAGCAACTAGCATTGCGCCGACCTCCTGAAGTGTGTGGCAAGTGATGATGCCAGCAGGGGTGCGGGCACTTATCCAAGTTACGTGGCGGCGCTCACGTATCCGGGGTTGTTCGTTTTCTGATCCCTTTAGGTTTTTGCAATCTTTTTGCTCATTAAAATCACGGACGGTTTATGCTGGACAGATGCCGCATTCCACAGCCACCTTGCACTTTGCCTCGCGGATCATGCGTCCGCAGTTCGTGGTGCTCGGCGTGCTTTTCGCGCTGGTGACAACCGCGACCCTGCTGGTGAGCTACAACAGGGTCTTCGACCAGGGCGAAGACACCTCCCTGGGGATTGCGCGTTCGGTCGCCGCCTTGCCGGAGGTGGTGCGCGAGGTGACGGACTATGCGCAGCAAGATGAGCTGGATCTCGAAGAGCTGCGCAACGGAAGGCTGCAAGAACTGGCTGAGGCCGTGCGTGAAGGAAGCCAGGCGACCTTTGTGGTGATCACCGAGGACCGCGGCCTGCGACTGAGCCACCCGAACCCGGACGAGCTGGGAAAGCTGGTCTCCACCGATCCGGTGGCGTTAAGCGGCGTGGAAGACATTGCCCGCGAGCATGGCACTCTCGGGGAATCGGTGCGCGCCAAGGTGCCCATCCGGTCCGTCGACGGACGGGTTATCGGCGAGGTGTCGGTGGGCGTGGCCACCGAGTCGCTGACCGGTGCACTGGTTGCCTCCTTCGGCTGGATCGTGCTGTTCGCGGTGCTTGCCGCGCTGCTGGCAACCCTGGCCGGACGCTTCACCGTGCGCACCCTCAAGCGCCAGACCCTGGGGTTGGAGCCCGCGGAAATCGCTCAACTAGTGCGTGATCAGCAAGCGGTGCTGTACGGGGTGAGCGAGGGCGTGATCGGACTGGGGACGGACGGCACGGTGACCGTGCGCAATAAGGCCGCACGCCAATTGCTTGGACTGCCGCACCGCACCGAGCTGGCGGACATCATCGGCCGGCACTACGAGTCGGCAGATCTCGACCCGCGTTTGGTGAAGGCAATTAAAGACCATGAACCGGCTCCTATCAGGCTGGAAGCCAACTCGAATGCGATCGTTGCCCGCGTCTCGGATGTGGTGCGCGACGGGGTGGATCTTGGCCAGGTTGTCTTGCTCCACGACGTCAGCACCGTCGAAGCGCTCGGCACCAAACTGGATGCCGTGCAGGATATGGCCGACGCGCTGCGCGCCCAGCGCCACGAGTTCGCCAACCGGATGCACGCGGTCCTCGGACTGATTACCTTGGGCAAAACCGATCAGGCCGAGGAGTATCTGCGTGAAGTGATGGATGCCGGCCCGGTCATTGCACCGGTCGGTGGCCTGGAATTGGTCAAAGACGCTTACCTTTCCGCATTCCTTTCGGCCAAGGGGGTGCGCGCCCACGAGCTGGGCATCGAGCTGCGGGTCTCTGCGCAATCCATGCTCTTCGAACAGATCGCCTCGGCCAGCGACGCCCAGGACGTCACCGCGGTGCTGGGCAACCTGTTGGACAACGCCTTCACCGCGAGCCTGTGCGGAAGCAAGGATCCGTGGGTTGAGGTGGATCTGCTCTCCGAGGGGAGCACTTTGCATCTTGCGGTCGCCGATTCGGGGCCGGGGATCAGCACCGAGGAAGATATCTTCGCCCCGGGAGTGAGCACCGGGTCCTCGCTCGGGGAGGGGCACGGCTCCGGTGTGGGGCTGCCGCTGATTCGCCGGTTGGCCCGTTCGCGCAGCGGTGACGTGTGGATTGCCGACGCCGGCGGGGAGCAAGGCGGGGCCGTGATCGCCGCCCGGCTGCCAGCGGTACTGAGTGAACCGAGGAACTTCTCATGAACAAGGGAGCGAAAATGACACAGAATGCCGTGGGGGACTACCGGGTATTGATCGTTGACGATGACTTTCGCGTCGGGCAATTGCACGCGGACATGGTCAATGAGATCCCCGGATTCCAAGCCCTGGAACCGGTGCAAGACCCACGCACCGTACCCAAACTTGTCGCGTCACTGCAACCGGATCTGGTGCTGTTGGACCTCTATCTGCCGCATGTCAGCGGCATCGAATTGCTGCGTGAAATCGAAGTCGACTCGATCATGATTTCTGCCGCCACCGAACCGGCCAATGTTGCCGCGGCTCTTCAAGCTGGCGCCCTGGCTTTCATTATCAAGCCCTTCGGAGCCAAGACGCTCGCGGCAAAGCTCAAGGGGTGGGCTCGGTACCGCCGGCAGTTGGCGGCGGCAACCGACCTCGACCAGCAAAGCGTGGATCGGCTGTATCGGACCTTGCAGGGGATCGATGATGCGCCAGCTGCCGCTAATGCGGCGCCCACCGAGCAGGCGGTCATGGCCTGCGTCAAAGCTTCCAGCGAACCGCTGAGCGTGGCCGAGGTTGCCGAAGCCGTGGGTGTCGCACGGGCGACTGCCCAACGCTACCTCGCGTCGTTGGTTGCCAGCGAGATGCTTGACCTGCAGCTGGGCTATGGGACCAGGGGACGCCCCGAGCACCGCTACCTGGCGAGGTAATCGCGGAAGGGGTTCCACTGGCTCTGAGAAGATGCAGGCGGACCGTAGCGCTGTGTTTCGTGAGCTGTTCACGCAGCTGACACCATTCGGCTAACTCGCCGCGAAATACTGGTGATCATGACACAAATTTCACGGCGCAATCTGCTCACTGGCGCCTTGGGCGCCGGTGCCCTGACGCTCATTTCCCCGGCAGGCTCGGCACTGGCCGCAAATAGTCCGCGCCTGCTCCGTTCGCGGCTAGGTCTCACCAATGGCTTCTCGATGGGAGATGTCTCCACCAACAACGCGGTGCTTTGGGCTCGCGCCACCGGTGAAGGCCGGCTGCGGGCGCAACTGCGTGCCATCGACGAGGCCGGAGAGATTATTCGCGGCCGCGGGTCATTCGAACGAACCCTGCGCGGTGCGCAGGCGAACTCCGATACCGACTTCACCGCCAAGATTTCCGCATCCAACCTGCCGGCGGGCACCCGCTTCGCGGTGACCATCGGTTTCGAGGACGAGAACGGGACCCTGGGAGAAACCAACACCGGTTCCTTCCTCACCGCGCCTTCGCTCACCGGCCGCCGGAACCACAGCGCATCGATGGCGCAAAGCTTCGTCTGGTCTGGCGATACGGCAGGCCAAGGCTGGGGCATCAACGAGGAAATCGGCGGCATGCGGGCCTACGCGTCCATGCACGCGACCAAGCCTGACTTTTTCGTGCACAGCGGTGACACCATCTACGCGGACGGCCCGATCGCGGCCGAAGTTGTGGAGCCAGACGGCCAGATCTGGCGCAACCTGGTTACCGAGGAGGTCTCGAAGGTCGCCGAAACCCTGGCGGAATTCCGTGGCCGGCACCGCTATAACCACATGGATGCAAATGTTCGCGCCATGTA
The DNA here is from genome assembly GCF_052379505.1 of Glutamicibacter sp. 363. Taxonomy (NCBI): domain Bacteria; kingdom Bacillati; phylum Actinomycetota; class Actinomycetes; order Micrococcales; family Micrococcaceae; genus Glutamicibacter; species Glutamicibacter sp. 363. The sequence goes on from NZ_JBQSYR010000035.1 coordinate 20,659, forward strand.
CTCCGAGGTTCCGGTTATCGCGCAGTGGGATGACCATGAGACCCACAACAATTGGTGGGCCGGGGAGACAATCGAGGACGAGCGATACACCGTGCGGGATGTCAACACCCTCGCCGCCCGCGGTCGCCGTGCCTGGCAGGAATACCAGCCCATCGCCGATCCGCGTGCCATGCGCGGCGGCACCGGGTTCGAGCCCGCCCGGATCTACCGCAAGATCTCCCGCGGACCGGCCCTTGACCTCTTCGCCTTGGACATGCGCAGCCACAAGTCGGAGAATACCGCCGGACTGGAATCCGAAGAGACCACGACCCTCGGCGAGGAACAGCTGAACTGGCTCGTTGAGGGCCTGCAGAAGTCGAAGGCCACCTGGAAGGTGATCCTCAACGACCTGCCGCTGGGCGTCATCGTTCCGGACGGCAAGGCTCAGGAATCGATCGCCAATGCCGAGCACGGCGCACCGCTGGGCCGCGAGCTGGAGCTGGCCAGGCTGCTCAAAGCGATCAAGGACCGCGGTGTGAAAAACGTGGTCTTCTTGACCGCGGACGTGCACTACTGCGCGGCCCACCACTATTCCCCGGAACGCGCCGCCTTCGGCGACTTCAACGAGTTCTGGGAATTCGTGGCCGGTCCGGTCAACGCAGGATCCTTCGGCCCGAACAAGATGGACGGGACCTTCGGACCCAAGGTGGAATTCGCGCTCGCCGGCACCACCAACCAGTCGCCGCGCGACGGCAAGGGCCAGTTCTTCGGCCATGTCGACCTCGATGAGTCCGAGCGATTCACCGTGTCGCTGCGCAATGGCCTCGGCGAGACCGTCTACGCCAAGACCTTGGAACCGGCGCGCTAATCCGCCACCGTAACTGCTGCATTAAAAAGGGGCGGCGCAGATCTTCAAGATCTGCGCCGCCCCTTTCGCTGGTATTTAGCGTCCGGTACCGCCGTACACGGTGGCTTCCACGTCGGTGTCCAGATCGAAAGCCGTGTGGATGGCGCGGACCGCGTCATTGAGCTTGTCCGCGTCGGTTACCACCGAGATGCGGATCTCCGAGGTGGAGATCATGTCCACGTTGACCCCGGCCTGGTGCAGCGCCTCGAAGAAGGTGAAGGAAACTCCTGGGTTCGAGCGCATGCCCGCACCGATGAGCGAGAGCTTGCCGACCTCGTCGTTGTGCTCGATATCCTCGAAGCCGATTTCGCCGCGGGAGGTTTCCAGCGCCGCGAGAACTCGTTTGGTCTCGGTCATCGGCAGGGTGAATGAGATATCGGTGGAGCCGGTGCCGCGAGTCGAGATGTTCTGCACGATCATGTCGATATTGGCCTGCGCGGCCGCGATAACCCCGAAAATCTGTGCTGCCTTGCCCGGGATGTCAGGCACGCCAATGATGGTGACCTTGGCTTCCGAGTGGTCGTGGGCAACACCGGAGATGATTGGCTGTTCCAAGGGTTCTCCCTCTTGAATCTTGATCTTGTCGTTGGGGTCCGGGAGCACCCAGGTGCCCTCGTTGGTGCTGAATGAGGAGCGCACGTGCAGCGGCACGCCGAAACGGCGGGCGTACTCCACGCAGCGCAGGTGCAGGATTTTGGAGCCGCTGGCCGCCATCTCCAGCATTTCCTCGCTGGAAATCTCGTCGATCTTCTTCGCGGCACCGACCACGCGAGGATCGGCGGTGTAGATGCCGTCAACGTCGGTGTAGATCTCGCAGACATCGGCGCCGAGGGCTGCCGCAAGGGCCACCGCGGTGGTGTCCGAGCCGCCGCGGCCCATGGTCGTGATGTTCTTCGATTCCTTGCTCATGCCCTGGAAGCCGGCGACGATCGCGATGAAGCCGCGGTCGATGGCGCGGCGGATACGCTGCGGAGAAACTTCCATAATGCGTGCCATGCCGTGGGTTGAGTCGGTGATCAGCCCTGCCTGCGATCCGGTGAAAGATACCGCGCTCTCGCCGAACTGGTCGATGGCCATGGCCAGCAGCGACATGGAGATGCGTTCGCCGGCCGAAAGGAGCATGTCCATTTCGCGAGCGGGGGCGTCCTCGGTGAGCTGGGCCGCGAGGTCGAGCAGTTCGTCGGTGGAGTCGCCCATTGCGGAAACGACCACAACGACTTCATGGCCCTGCGCCTTGGTATCAATAATTCGGCGCGCGACGCGTTTGATGCCTTCGGCATCGGATACGGACGAACCGCCAAATTTTTGAACTATCAGGCCCATGGGCGCACACTCCAACTGATGAAAGTTGTTGATGCGCATCGTGCTGCCAGCACAGATGCGACATATCTACCGTAGATAATTGTGTCAGTACCGCAGGTGCATCACCTAGTTGTGAAGGTAACCATTGGTCATATTGCCTAGCATTTGTTGTTTCGATGCCTGGAAATGCAGGTCATGTACGCGCTGTGGCTAAGATTTGTCGCCAAAATGACTTCCAGCCATCCAATACCTGAGGGTTGGAGAGCCGTGAATGCTCAGCGCTTACGCTTGCCTTGCCGCCCTTGAGCGAGATGTTCACGCTCACCCGGCTTCCGTCGCTGAATTCGGCCTTCCAATACCGCCACCGATCCGAACCGCTGACGGAGGCTTCCCCCACCAGCTGCGCGCCGTTGAAGTCGGTTCGCGCGCCGACGGCCTCCACCCAGCGGGCCAGGGCGCCGTCCAGATCGGCGGCCATGGTGGCCGAGACTGAGCCCTTGAAGGTGCCGTCGCTGGACTGGCCCGGGACCCGGCGGCCGATGTGCTGCTCGTAGGCGATGGCCACCGACTGCGCCCACCAGCCGGGATTGGATAGTTCGGCGGGCATCATCTCGTAGGCCAGCGAGGCGAGCGGTTTATGTGCCAGCTCGCTGGCTCCGTCCGCTTCGAGCCGGCTGACCCATTGGTCCCACCCAGTGCCGGTGGCCTTGGCGATTGCCTCGATATTGCTGCCCTTGATTGCCATGAATCGAGTGTAGCCACTGCAGCCAAGGACTAACCAGCCCCGCATGCAGCCTGGCGGTCGAAGGCGCTACCGGGTCATCAGCCGATCCGGGCGCGCAAATGGCGTGGAGCCGCGGCCTTCACCGAAGGCCGCGGCTCCACGCCAATGGTTCACAGTTCGCGCAGATCCGTGTTGAGCCTGCCGAGCAAGCCAACCAAATGGTCCAAGTCGTCGTCGGACCACAGTGTAATGCGTTCGCGCAAGCTGTCGCGCCAGGATTCCAGCCATCCGTGCCAGCGTTCCTTGGCCAGTTCGGTGGGCAGCAGGTTGGAGACGCGGCGGTCGGCTTCATCGACCTGCCTGCTGACCAGGCCGAGCTCTTCGAGCCGGGTGACCAGGCGGGAAAGGGTGGCCTTGTCCGTCATGAGGTGTTCGCAAATTTCGGACTGCGTGATGCTCTGGCATTTGAGGATCATTGCCAGCACCGGCACCGCCGCGGGCGGCAGCCTTTCATCGAGCCGGGCGGCAAGGGTGCGTCGCGACTTGGCGGTCACCGAGATCAAGGTGAACAGTTCTTGCTCGGCGGCGTCGAATAGCACCCCGCGCCGGGTCTCCGGCTGCGCTTCATCCAAGGTATCCACGGTGGCTAGGCGACGGTTTCCGCGGTGGAAGGGGCGTCGGATTCCTCGGCCAGCCGCTCGGTATTGGTCTTGGTGTTCAGGTGCTGGTTGGGCAGCAGGATCACTGCGACGACGGTGATCAGTGCGAGCGGCGCGGCCAAGGCGAACAAGCCTGCCACCCCATCGCCGTAGACCGATTCGAGAATTACCCGCACCGGTTCGGGCAGCGTGGAGATCGTCGGCAGGGAACCGGAGCTCAGTGCCGCGCCGACCTCGGCGGCCTTATCGCCCAGCGAGGCGATGGCGCGGGTCAGTTCGCCCTGGCGGTCGGCGATCATATTCGGAATGGTGACCGCGAGCATTGCGCCGAGTCCGGCGGTGCCTGCGGTACCGCCCAAGGTGCGGAAGAAGGTCACCGCTGAGGAAGCGACGCCGAGGATCTTCGGATCCACCGAGTTCTGCACCACCAGCACCATATTCTGCATGACCAGGCCGACGCCCGCGCCGAGGATGAACATGTACAGTCCCACCAGCCAGAAGGCGGTGTCATAGTGGATGGTTCCCAGCAGATACAGGCCGACAACCTGCAGCACGGCACCGGTGACCACGAAGGCCTTCCATTTGCCGTAACGCGAGATCAGTGCGCCGGCGATGGTGGAGACGACCAAGAGGCCGGCCATCATCGGGAAGGTCATCAGACCGGCCTGGGTGGCGGTGGCGCCACGGGCCATGATCATGTACTGGCTGAGGAACACCGAGGTGCCGAACATCGAGATGCCCACAGCGAGCGAGGCGATCACCGCGAAGGTGAAGGTGCGGTTCTTGAATAGCTGCAGGGAAATCAGCGGGTCTGCAACCTTGAACTCGACGAGCACGAAGACCGCCAGCAGGATGACCGAGCCGATCACCATGAGGTAACTGGTGGCCGAGTTCCATTCGAACTGGCTGCCGCCCATGGAAAGCCAGATCAGCAGCATTGCCACGCCCGAGGCGAGCAGCATGATGCCTAGGTAGTCGATCTGGACCTTGCGCTTGGCGATGGCCGGAAGGTTCAGCGTGCGCTGGATCAAGATGATTGCAACGACGGCGAAAGGCAGCGCGACGAAGAAGTTCCAGCGCCAGTTGATGGTGTCGGTGACGAAGCCGCCGATCAGCGGTCCGCCGACGGTGCCCAGCGCCATAACGGCTCCGAACAGGCCCATGTATTTGCCGCGCTCCCGCGGCGAGAGGATGTCTGCCATCACGATCTGGCTCAGCGCGCCCATGCCGCCGCCTGCCAGACCCTGGACCACACGCATGGCGATCAAGAATTCGGTGTTCTGCGCGAATCCGGCGGCCGCGGAGGCAAGCACGAACATGGCCAGAGCAATCTGCAAGAGCAGTTTGCGGTTGCCCAGGTCGGCGAGCTTTCCCCAGATCGGGGTCGAGATTGTGGTGGCAAGCAGGGTAGCGGTGACCACCCAGGTGAATGCCGTCTGGCTGCCGTTCAGGTCAGAGACGATTACCGGGAGGGAGCTGGACACCACAGTGCCTGCAAGGATTGAAACGAACATGCCCATAAGCAGACCGGTCAGCGATTGGATGATCTGCCGGTGGCTCATCTTGGGTTTTTCGACCGGTGCTACTGCGGTCATGCGGACTCCAAAAGACTCAAAGATAAAGTTGACTGATATCAACTATATGCCGATAGTTGACCATTATCAACCAATGTGGTTGAGTCCACAGACAAGAAAGCCCGGGCCATCTGGCGATGGACCGGGCAGCATGAAATATGCTCGTGTGGCAGGGTGCCTAGGCTCGTGAAGTGCTCGGTGCGATGGTGTTGCGCCGGCCTTCGAAGGCGCGGGCCAAGGTGACCTCGTCGGCGTATTCCAGGTCGCCGCCTACCGGCAGGCCAGAAGCCAGACGGGTGATCTTGATGCCCAGCGGGCTGAGCTGACGCACCAGATAGATTGCGGTGGCCTCGCCCTCCAGGTTCGGGTCGGTGGCGAGGATCAGCTCAGTGATCGAGCTGTCGCCCAGGCGGGTGACCAGCTCGCGAATGTGCAGCTGTTCCGGGCCGATCCCGGCGATCGGATTAATAGAGCCACCCAGCACGTGGTATTTGCCGTTGAAGGCGCGGGTGCGCTCGATGGCGAGCACGTCCTTGGACTCCTCGACGATGCAGATCTGGCTGGTGTCGCGGCGCTCGTCGCGGCAGATCCCGCAGGTGTCCTGCTCGGAAATGTTGAAGCAGATCTCACAGAAGCGGACCTTCTCCTTGGCCTGCTGGATGGACGCGGCAAGGCGCGTCATATCCTCGGCGTCGGCATCGAGAATGTGAAAAGCGATGCGCTGCGCCGATTTAGGACCGATGCCAGGTAGCCGACCGAGTTCGTCGATCAGTTCCTGAACAGCACCTTCGTACACCTAATGCCCACTTTCCTGATAACTCAAACGTCCATTGATCTTGCGGTGCCATAGTTGGCCTGCGGTGGTATGCCACCGTCCTACACCCTAGTGTCTCACCTAGACGGTTTGGCGGTTAGAGCCCGCGCTTAATTTCCACGATACTTCCGTTGACGTCACGTTGCTCGATGACCATGCCGCCGAGCAGCCGCTCCACCGCGGGGACGCCGATGAGTGCCGAATCCTCGACCTCGATGTCGTCTTCGCTGGGCGTGAAATCCTCCGGCTCCGGTGCCGGGGGCCGGGGTTGGGCGCGATCCGGCGTGCCCCAGTTGCTGGCGGAACTTTCCACCGGCACTGCCGGAGCGCTGTCCTTGGCCTGGCTCATCAGCTGCTGGTAGCGGCTGAGCCGCTGTCCGGCGGTCGGCATCGGAGACTCGGCAATTGGCTGCTCGGACCCTTCGCCCGGTGCGCCCCACGCGGGAGCTGACTCGGTGGCCGGCTGCACGGAAGGCTTCGGCGGTGCCACCCGAACCGGCTCAGGGGCAACCGGCGCCGGCGTTGGTGCCTCCGGCTCCGGCTCGCGGACTGCCTTGGACTCGAAGGTGTCGGTGGTGCTGCCCGGATGCAACGGGGTGGAAGAAACCGGACGCGAGATTACCGGAGCTCCCACCTCTGCCTGGCGTGCGCTGAGCCCGGCGGTCAACCGGGGACGCGGGGCCACCGGGGGGCCGTCAAAGGAGCGCGGAGCAGCGCTCCGCGGCGACGGGGCCACGGGTTCCACCACGGCCGCAGCGAGTTCCGGTGATGCGCTAGCTTCTTGCGGCTTTGCTGGTCGGGGACTTGCCGCTGGCTCTGGTGCCTGGACTGCGGGAGCCTGCGGCGCTGGGCTGCTAGGCGTGCCGTATCCGTCATCCGGGTACGGAGGCTCGTCCATATATGGCTCGTCCAGCGGAGGCGGAACATCGTCATAACTGCTGACATATCCCGAATCACCCGATGCTGATGGTTTGCTGGCCGGAGCCGGAGCCGGAGCCGGAGCCGGAGCGCTGGCTGGTTGCGGGCGCGACGGAGCGTTGGGCGCTACCCCAGCGTTCGGAGCCTGTGCGTTGGTGGCTGCTGCTGGGGAGGACGCCGGTGTTGGCCGGCGTTCACCTTTTGGGGAACCACCACCGGCGGGTGCCGATCCGCCCTCGGCAAGTACGACTTCGATCTGTTGGCCTGCCACCTGGCAGAGGATGCCTACTAATATCTGCATCATGTCCGGACGATTGCGCAGATTCACAATCGGTCCGGTATTGCTGAACGCGATCGTCAGCGTGCGGCCATCGAAACCGGCGACCGAACCATAGTTGGCGACCATGGAATGGAGCACTCGGGAACTTGACTGCAGCTGCTCCAAGACCGCCGGCCAGGCCTGCTGGAACTGCTGAACCGGTGCCCCGGCAGTGTTCGACTGCTGAACCGGTGCCCCGGCAGTGTTCGACTGCTGTATCGGCGGCGTGGATTGCTGAACCGGTTGCCGTGGCGCTTGCTGCTGGGCAGGTTGAGCTGCTTGTGCGCGTTGCTGCGCTTCGGCTTGCTCGCGTGCCGCCTTCTCCTGGGCAGCACGCTGTTCTGCGGCTTCCCGTTCTGCAGCGGCTCGTTGTTCGGCCTGCTCTCGAGCGAGCTTTTCTTGCTCGGCCAGTTCCGCAGAGGCACGTTGTTCGGCCTGCTCTCGAGCTGTCTGTTCCTCGGCGCGACGGCGTGCTTCTTGTGCTGCCTGCTCCTGGTTCTGCGCCTGCTGCTGAGACTGCGTTTGACCTTGAGCTTGTTGATCTTTCTGCGGCTGCTGCGCCTGACGAGGGGCACCCTGTGGCGGGGCTTGCGGAGGACGATTTTCTGCCGTACGACGAGTGAACTCGGCCATCGCGGCATTTTGCTTCACGTCATCGATGGAAACACCAGTACCGAAGGACAGGTCTTCCCCCGCGGCCGGATCTGGAACCAGGCTGAACGGCGCGACACCTTCCGGACGTGCTTCGGGAACACTCGGACCTGGTTGGACCGGGGTGGTGACCGGATTCAAGTCTTCCTTAGGGCCCCACGTGGCTCCCCAATCGGCCGCTTCGCCGGTGTTGAGTGAACGGGCGGCGTCCGGATCAAGCGGAGCGTTAATATCTGTATCTTCTTGCGCCACCGGAGGCTGCTGCTCGCGAGGCTGACTTGGCTGTTGCTGTTGCTGTTGCTGTTGCTGTCCCTGCGCAGGCTGTTGAGCTCGCGCTTCCGGGTGCTGCTGTTCGCGTGGCACGGGTTCCTGCTCCCGTGGCTGGAGGTTCTGTTCCTGTTGCGACTGACCTGGCTGGGCCGGCTGCGTCTCCTGCTGAGGTGCGCTGGGCTGCTCTTGGGCTGCCGGCTCGACGCCGCCATTGCGCAACTTCGCGGCGGCAAGGGCCTCGCGTACCGCGGCCGCGCCTTGGCGTGCCGCCGCGGGGGAAGGGGCAGCGCCCGAGGACTGCGTTGGCATTTCCCCCTCCGGGAGCTCTGGAAGCTCGCTGCCGGTCATCGCATGACGTTCCAGGCGATCGAGGCGTGCGGCGAAAGAGCTCGCCGAGTTTTCGGCGCCAGGCAGCATCAAACGCGCTGCCAACAGTTCCAAGTGCAAACGCGGAGAGGTCGCGCCGGTCATCTCGGTCAGCGCTTGGTTGGTCACGTCGGCCCAACGGCTCAGCTCACCGGCGCCGACCAGCGAGGCCTGCATATGCAGCGACTCCAACTGGTCCGCTGGGGTGCCACGCAGAATTTTCTCCAGGCCTTCGGGCATCGCCTTGGCGATGATCAGGTCGCGCATGCGTTCCAACAGATCTTCAACAAAACGTCGCGGATCCAAGCCGGTCTGAATGATGCGGTCGATGGCGCCAAAGAGGGAAGCGCCGTTGGCCTCGTGCAGGGAGAGGATGACTTCATCGAGCAGCGTGGAATGGGTATAGCCGAGCAAGGCAATCGCGGTCTCATAGTCCACCCCGCCTTCACGGGCGCCAGCCATCAGCTGGTCTAGCACCGAGAGGGTGTCGCGCACCGAACCGCCGCCGGCGCGAATCACCAGCGGAAGCACACTGTCGGCGACCACTACGTTTTCGCGTTCGCAGAGCGTCTTGAGGTATGCCAGCAGTGCCTCGGGCGGCACCAGGCGGAACGGATAGTGGTGGGTGCGCGAACGGATGGTGCCGATGACCTTGTCCGGCTCGGTCGTCGCAAAAATGAATTTGATATGGGGTGGTGGCTCTTCGACGATCTTCAGCAGGGCGTTGAAGCCTGCCGAGGTGACCATGTGGGCCTCGTCGATGATGAAAATCTTGTAGCGGTCGCGGGTAGGTGCGAAGGTCGCACGTTCACGCAGATCACGGGCGTCTTCGACACCACCGTGGCTGGCGGCGTCGATCTCGATGACATCCAAGGAACCGGGGCCGCCGTTGGCCAGCTCGACACAACTGGGGCAGGTTCCGCACGGGGTAGGAGTCGGACCCTGCGCGCAGTTCAGGCAACGCGCCAGAATGCGTGCGCTGGTCGTTTTGCCGCAACCGCGCGGACCGGAGAACAGGTACGCGTGGTTGACCCGGTTCTTTTCCAACGCAGTCATCAACGGGGTGGTGACATGTTCCTGCCCGATGACCTCGGCGAAAGTGTCTGGACGGTATCTGCGATAAAGCGCTGTACTCACACCGGTACCCTATCGGTTGTGCGATGCCGGAGGCATCAACTGGTCAACAATAAATTCTGGTTCTACAACCCAAGGCTCGCGGGGCAAAGCTGAAGGGTTGAAGGAGTCCAAAGCGGCCTGCAAAGACGTGCCGGGCAAGCCTAATGACTCTAACAAGTAGGCGCGGAGCTGTGTGCCATTTAGTCCTTTTTCGGAAAGGTCTTCGAGCGTAACCGCACCATCGCGTTTAGCAAGACGTTGGCCTTGAACGTTCAATGCCAACGGAACGTGGGCGTACGTAGGAATAGGCAATCCGAGCAACTGCGCCAGGTATGCCTGGCGCGGGGCGGAGGACAGCAAATCGTCACCGCGAACAACCTGGTCAATGCCGTAGGCGCCGTCATCAACGACCACCGCAAGGTTGTAAGCGGGGGAGCCGTCATTGCGCAGCAACACAAAATCATCTACCACGCCGGTGTACTGCCCGAAAAGCTCATCGTGAATGGTGAACTGGTCAACCGTGGAACGAAGGCGCAAAGCAGCCGGCCGTTCTCGGGCCCTTTCGGCACGTTCTTCGGCGGTGAGATTTCGGCAGGTGCCGGGGTAAGCACCGGGTGCCGCGTGCGGCGCGCTGGCAGCCTCAGAAATATCTTTGCGCGTGCAAAAACACTCGAAGACCAGGTCGTTTTCGCGAAGAGCTTGGATTGCTTCGAGATAAATGGGGAGGCGATCGCTTTGACGGACCACGGGAGCATCGAATACCAGGCCGATGGAAGCCAACTCCGAAAGCTGCTGCTCCTCGGCGCCGGAGCGCACGCGGTCAAGGTCTTCGATGCGCAGAAGGCATTGCCGATCGGTGGACCGGGCAAAAAGCCAAGCAAGAATTGCGGTGCGCAGGTTGCCCAGGTGGAGTTGCCCGGTCGGGCTTGGGGCGAAACGACCAACGCCCACGCGAACTCCATTCGGCTTGCTAGAAAAATCAAAGACCCCTCATGCACCTGCCAGAGCCCATCTACCCTTGCTACCTTCCGGTCCTGGGGGAGTTCAACAGGATGACACCACACGAGGGGTCACAGAAGATACTACCCGAGAGTTGGGGGTGGATGAAAATCGGTAGCCGTGCCCTTGCTCTCAATCCAACCCATGCAAGGAAGGAGGCTATGTCACCCGGCTTTCGAATCCGGCGGGTCAAACCAACCTAGGATCCGGCGAACTCGGGCGGGCAATTCCGAGGCGGGGAGCATCGGGGTTTGATTCCGTTCAAAGTCGAAGTTCTGCACGCTGGTGACGCTGCCCGGTAGCTCAACCTGCAAGATTCCGTTCGGCGAACGCCAATTGACCGAACCGTCGGCCATGTATGTGGCCTGCCAACCTAAGGCGTGCTTATACATTTGGTGCCGCTTGCACAACAGCTGCGAGTTGTCTCGGTTCGTATGTCCGCCCTTGGCCCAGTCGTCGACATGGTCGATTTCACTGGAATCCGGAAGCCTGTTGCAACCAGGGAACCTGCAGTGGTTATCCCGTAATCTCAGTAGGTCCTTGAGCGCTTTCGTTGGGCGGTACTTCTTTCGTCCTACGTCGATGACGGCACCGGACCAAGGGTCGGTGAGCACCGTCATCAGCGAAGGAGCATCCTTTGCTAGTCGCAAGGCTGCACCGAGGGCGATTGGCCCGTAGCCTTCCAGATCGGCCAGCGTTCGAGTAGGATCTGCAAGCATTTGCAAGGCGGGGATGGTCAAGGCCACCCGCGCTTTGAGCGGAGTGCCGTTCCCGGCCGGCCAGCCATCAAGCAAAGCGTCCCGGAAAATATCGGCGCGACGTTGTTGCTCGTTGCGCAGATCCTCAGGGTCATCATGTTTCGTGGCGTGCCAGTTGATGGTGTTGATGATTGCCAGGGCATCCTCGGCTGGAAGCCGTATCTGAAGCACGGCCATGCCGTCAGCCTCCGGCCACCAGATCACCGAACGCGATTCACGCCCTTTTTCATGCCTCGTTTCCGCTGGTTCTGGCAAGAAACGTTCACGCATTTTGCGAGCTCGATCCTTCACCGTGCGATCCGAACCGGTGCGAGCGATCGGCAAGAGCACTTCTTGCATCTGCTGCACGTTCTCGGACTCAAGATCCTGCGCCTGGTGAACGATCTCCGTGGCGCTCTTGGTGGTGATGGTGCCCTTGCCTAGCTCATTCAAGGTATCTGGGCAGAGGTGGCGAAGCCCCTCGGCGGTGAATAATTTGCCTTGGACTATGCGTTCGCTTTGCCGCAGTGCACCAGATGCCTCGGAAATGAATGACGAACGAACCAAAGGTTCCGCTTCGGGATCAACTCCGAAATGCTCTGCAGACTGCGCTTGCAAAGGGTCGTCGACTAAAGGGTCCTGAGTGCCGGACAAGGCGGCTTGTTTGCTAGTCAGCTCGTAGGTATCGGCCAGCAAAGCAGCTTCTGCCGCATCCAACATACTGCGTATCCGACCAAGGGTTTCCAGTTGTTTGAGCCCGGTGGCTGGTTCGATTGCCCTGCCCTGCTCATGAAGGCTCTTGATAGTTGCTGCTAGCTTCGCGAAGATCGTTTCTTGCTCAACGTGGGCAGCCCACACGCCGTCGGTACCTGGATCGGTTCTGGTGCCCGGCGGACTTATATGCAGCCGATGAGGATCATCGCCGCTATGAAATACCTCTCGTTTGTTCATGTTTTAAGTATCCAGCGCCGCGGAAAGGGGCTTTGGTGGACGCGTGCCAGATGTGGATAAACTAGATAATCCCCGAAATTTCGCCAATTTTTTGCTGAAAATACGCGTAGTTGAACCCACAACGCCCTCGATTCGTGATTGTGGAGATATTTAGATATGCTGGTACCTGCTCCACGGAGCAAACTGAGGAGGATTCGCCTAGCGGCCTATGGCGCACGCCTGGAACGCGTGTTGGGTTAACGCCCTCAGGGGTTCAAATCCCCTATCCTCCGCCAAAGAAAACCCCCGAGAAATCGGGGGTTTTCGCATTTAAGCCCGGGCTTGGGAGTAGTATCCCGACGCATAAGGTAATCG
>NZ_JBQSYR010000036.1:0-29357 GCF_052379505.1 Glutamicibacter sp. 363
GACGATGACCACCTGCAGCCCGGCCAGCTGCAGGCGCAAACGACGGCGTCGCGGTAGCGGAGTGGCGGTGGGTCTCATGGCCTGCCTTCCGGCGTTAAGTGAAGACGCCGGGCAGATCGAATTGAAGCATCCTGACGGCACCTGGCTCACCGTGGGCTTGCCGCAGAATGCGGACATCAGTAGCCCGAGCGATCAGTTAAGTCGCAGCGCAGGCGCAGCAGTCATCACCGAACCCATGCAGTCCTCCACCAGCACACAAGGCCCTGACGCCAACGCCTCACTATCAGCTCGCGCAGTCGTTGCCGTCCCTGACGCCAACGCCGACCGATCCTACAACTTCGACCTGGGCTACTCCGACGGAATCGTCCCACAGCTAGACAAAGACGGCAGCGTGCAGTTTGTCCTGGACCCCCAACTAGGAAACTCACGCCCCGGAGTAGAAGCTGAAGCAAGCTTCGGCGAAATCAAAACGCCTTGGGCCATCGACGCCAACGGCAAAAAAGTCCCCACCAAGTTCACCCTCAAAGGCAACACTCTCACCCAAACCATCAACCCCACCAAGGACACCACCTACCCAGTGATCCTTGACCCCGAAGCCGAATGGAAAGGCTTCTACGGACGCCTAACCTACAGCCGTGCCGAAACCAAAAACATGCGCGACGAAGGCGTCATCATCGCCGGCCTCCTCACCGGAAGCGCAGGCATCGCAGCAATGTTCGGCCCCGGCGCCCCCGTCGTCGGCGCAGCCCTCGCCGCAGCCTCGGCCGCAGCGGTAGGCATCATCTCCGCCACTGCCTCCAACGCCTCAGCCGACGGACGATGCCTCCAAATCGACATCCCGCCACTAGTCAATCCACGCATCGTCAACTGCCGCTCCTAACCCCCACCCCCAGCAGCTAAGGCCGGAAGCCCACCAGCTTCCGGCCTTAGCCACACCCACGAACACACGCACACACAAACAAGCACTCAACACCCACACGCCAATAAAGCATCACCCCACAGAGGTCCCACGACAGGGCGTGGGCGATACGGTGTTCGCGCCAAAGGAGGAGACATACCATCACGTGGCAGCACAACCCTGGCGTAGTTCCGGCTGCGAACCAGCCACGGTGTGTTTCGGCTTCTGAGAGTAGGCCATTAAAGCTCCTAAAGTAGGCCACTTCAGCCCGTTGTGCAGGCGCCTGCAGCACTGGAGCAGGTCTGGCTTTGCCGAGGCAATAAGATGCTCGCACCAGCATGCGACATACCGCGATCACGGAGCAAGACCAGTCTTCTGGGTTGCCAGACCTCCTCTTTGGTTGAAGGGTGCACGGGTTGGGTGATGCCCTGGCTGGATTACTTCTGGCTAGCGCGACCAAGTCCTAGCGACCAGGAATCCTGCTGCAGGTGAACCAGCGATGGTATGTCCCCCACCAACCAGGCGGAGAAACACCAACCAGAAGCCCCGTGATTCCGGGTCTGTACGCGGTGGCAAAGTGCCCCCTTTTATTGGTTGAAGCTACTTAGAAAGGCGCATGAGCACCGAAACATGAGCACCACGCGTAGCAAACGGGCTACTGCAGTTAAAACACTGAGGACGGACCCCACAAGGCCCGCCCCCAACACCAAGCAGAACAGCTCAACACTGTTCCCCTTTTTTACGGCACCATTTTACGGCACCATCCGAAATGGTCTAAACGTAGAGGTACCCAATGGACTTCGCTCGCGCATCACCGGAACGCAAGATGAATTGCACCCGCGACCCCTCACGCCTGATTCACTCCGTAGGCGTTATGGAGTAGTTCTGGCCAGGCTCTGCATCGTTGATAAACGGGCGCAGAAGATCTGAGTCGAAAACCTTGTTTCGGTCCTTGTGGCCTAGGTCCTCTCTAATTGCTTTGAGAAGGTCAGCTGTGATTTTGGGGAACTCGTTTTCCCGAAACGGTTCCTCGCTAACGCTCATAAGCCTGTATCGGAAATGATTCCAGGCGTTCAGGACAGGGCCCGATCCCCACACGATCACCTGCGGGCTAAAATCGAGCATCTTTTGGAAGTATTCGTCCCTTTTCTCTGTGTCACCCTTAGCTGTCAGCATGCCAGTCAGTGAGCGAACGAGACTTTCATACACGTCGGTACGGCGGGCCAGCTGGGCGCGCTCTTTTTCTAGCTTCCGGTTCCAGTACCCGGTCAACGATTGGGTAATAAAAATACCCAAGATGCCGACAAGAGAAACAAAGATTGCCGCTTTGGGAGCGTCTAATGTCTTGACCACGTCCACAAGCCCAAGAAGTAGCAGGACCACCGCCCCTAGAGCCAACAGAACAAACAACGCTGCTGCAATCACAGCCCAGACCGGCTGCTTCGAAGATTTCATCTCCCGCTCTTCCTCCTTTAACAAAATCATCTGGCAGCCAAGGCCCCGCTTAGTTCCAGGCAATCCGTGCCCGGAGTTCATCAATGATCCATACTGCCTGATCCAGCCCACAAAATAACCGGCCCCAGGAGCCGGCAAGGAGCGTTGACGCCCCTCCAACGCAGGGCGTTACATAAAAGTGTTGCAGCACATCTAAACCGCACGTGGGTTGTTGCACGCTGGTACCCTTAGAGCACCAACTGTAGAGAGCGATCTCTTCTATATCACCTCACCCGTAGGCCAGAAGCGGGCAAGGGCTGCAAACTTCCGGCGTATTTTCCACAGAAGATGGTCGAAGTATCCGAAAATAACTGCAGTTGATACTTTCGGATACGGTGCAAACTTTTCGATAGATCAGATGTTCTGCGCTTCTCCCGAAATTATCCAGCGACGAATGGGTGGATTCGAGTTATGGACTGGGCTGCTCCGAATTTTCGCTCGTTACAAACACGTTAAGTAGAGCAGTAGGGAAAAGTCCGTTCGAGACCATCGCTCTAACCATTGGCTGCATTAAATCCGATAGGGCCCGCGTATCGGTTATGCCTAGAGATTCGAATGGTTGCCGGCTCCCGGTATCGGTTTCACTTTCAATGGACCAATGCAATGCGAGACCTTTATCGGTGATCTGGCCGGCCCCGTTGAGCAGCCCTAGGCTAGCCAGCGACTGTGCAGCATCTGTCCAATCTTTGACCGACCATCCTCGCTTTTCTCTGACGACTTCCATCGGCATCCCCATCGGAGTACTCGAATGGAAGACCAACGATTGGATGCCTGATAAGCCGTGTTCCCTAAGCACATCAATGTGACCGTCGCCCCGGTATTCCCGCAGGAGCGTACATGCGTGCCATAGTGCCAGATAAGCCGGCTCCGGGTACTCTATATTTTTGAGGGCACCGAACATCGGGCGGCCTTCCGCTGCGCAGGCATCAGCGGCCTTCCTCGCGAGTGATGCAGCTAGGACCATGCTCTCACCACTAATGAGGTCAGCAGGAAGATATTCTGTGAGCGTCCTATCGATCGCCACGAATCGGGCCTCGATCGCGGCTGCCGGAGAAATCGCATCCCAGACTAGGGGCACACGCCGATTGAGCATTGCCGCCGAGAAACTGTACAACAATGACGAGGCGCCATTCCCACTCACAATCCCCGCTGGACTCAGTCGACCTGCCAGATAGACGTCCATGGGGTTCTCGCGGAGAGCACTAGGAAGTAACTCAGCGAGGTGCGGTGAAAAATATATGGACGAGTGGAAAGTATTTGCTAAGTCCGAGCACAATCTTTCGGGTGAAGGGGTGTACATTGTTTGATTACTTCTCCATGGTAGATAGGTTGTAGCCGGGCGAAAGCCCAAACCAGAAAGGCTGAAGTCGTCGTTAGGGTAGCGCTATTCTGCGCTGGTGGTCACTCTCTCGAAGAACGCCAGGACCACACGGTGGTAAGCGCTTGAGGTAATTCCCAGCCCAATGTTATGGCCGGCCCCATTGAGCGTCTCTATCGTCAAATTGTTCGATCGAAATAGCCGACGAAGCCTGTCGAGCGCCGCAGGATGGCGTTGCCACCAATTTTCGTGCTCGGCAAAGGTCATCCGGATGGGGCTGGTGACCCGAGCGGCCAGAGACGGGAGTAGCTGATGCCAGACCTGAACAGCGCTCTTCTCATTTTTCGGTGTCGTACGCAGGAATCTCTGAGCTGCACGAAGCATCGCCCCCGAGTATAGCGACGCCGGACCCCACCCGAATGGCCACAACCGCGGATCTGATCGAAATTCAATCGCTTGTTGGGTTGGTTCATATCCGAGACCAGAAATTTCAAGGGCAAGAGGCATGAGACCGTGCTTTGAAGCAGCCGATTCAAGAGCCACCATGCCACCAAAAGAATGCGCAAATATTAGGATCCCGGCACCAATGTCGAAACGGCTTGAATAGTCAGCGATGACCAGAGAGACCACCTCCGATTGTTCTCTCGCATTCAATCCGTCTGGGAAGTGTCGTTCCGATTCCCCGTATCCGGGACGATCAAGAGCTAGAACATTGAAGCCTCGGGACACTGCCATCTGCATGAATGATTGGCCACTTTCGGGTTCAGCGGCGAAGTAGTCGGAGGACATACCCGCACCGTGAAGAGCGAGTATTGTTGCTCGCGGCACCCCGGAGGAACCTCGAGCATGGATCCCGGACAGCACTGCTGATCCAATCGTGAAGGTAATCGGCGAAATTGTTCTCACTGTAACGCCCTTCTTGCCCATAAACGGGGCGGCAGTTTGTTGTACATTGCTAGTAGGAAGTCAGTATTTGAGCGACCGGGCAAATGTCACCGCGGCGCGGTAATTATCCCCGACGGCGAGATCATGAATGCTCCACGAATCAGGATCGTTAAGGAATCGATAACCTACGTAGTCTTGCGCTGCCGATCGGCACAACCCAGAACCAATCGCTTTCAAATACGATTCCTTTCGAGTCCAGAGTTGAGCAAACGCCGCCGATTGACTTTGCGGTGCCACCGCGTCAAGCTCCCGCCGCTCGTCCGGATGTAGCCGTTTCCGAGCCTCCCGAAAGCGATCAAGAGGTTGCATCTTTTGGATGTCCACGCCAATGGCAGACTCTGAGAAGGCGATTAGAGCCCCATTCTCACTGTGTGAAAGTGAAAAATGAGGTTCCCCAGGTTTGGAAAATTCCGGGCGTCCATGCCGACCGTTGCAATTGCTGCACTGCGAACGATAGATAGTGAACGAGGCTGGATCAACCGCCATTATTTGAGCAGCCACTTGTCGGAGCGCGATCCGGGTGCCGATGAAATTCTTACGCGCCTGACTCGAACAGTAGGAGCCGACCCGGTCAAGATCTGTTTTATCGAAGAGTGAGTTTGCCGCGTCCAGAAGAACGGCTTCGTCGTCTTCAATCGTAACCTCCCACACTTGGAGCCCGGGCTGCTCCCATAGAATACGCCGCGAAATCTGATCCATCATATTTTCGATGCCATTAGTCTTTGACTTGACACTGCACCCGCGATGGATGCTCCCATCGAGAGAATTCCGATTGCAACGGCACCGAGGAGCCCTGTGCCCCATGCGAGTTGGTCACCGATGCCGTCAGCCATCTCTCCGACAGGAGCATGAAGCAGGGCCACCACAATGGCAGAACAAATTGTGGCAGAGGTTTGGACCCCAGTTTGATAAAGGCCGTTGGCCGTGGCCCAATCAGAGGCTCCTACCGTGGACACTGCCTGAGCGTGGAAGGCCGCAAAGGCACACATAAATCCCAGCCCGATCAAACAAAAGCTAGGAAACATCGTGATCCAATAGTTGTCTGATAATCCGAGAACGAGCAAGTACAGGTACCCAGCCACCGCAAGCCCAGTTCCTATCATAATGAGACGAATATTCCCCAGCCACTTTTGAAGACTATTGGAAACAAGGGTGATCGCCACCATAGGCGCGGTAACCGGCAAAATTCGAAGCGCGGTTTCAATAAGACCTAAGCCGAGGCCGGACTGAAAATATAAACCAAGAACAATGAGGAACCCTAAGAATGCCCCGTTGAAAGTAAATGCACATAGTGCTGTCCAGATGAACTGATGATTCCCTAAAATTCTGGACGAGTTTCTCGCGTGTTTAGACAACCGAATCAGAAGGAGGATACAGGTGGCCGTCAGAGCAAAAACTAAGCAGAGAGTGCTTGACTGTCGTCCCACGCTTACTGGATTTACCAAGGTCAACACCATCAAGACCAGCCCGAGTGCGAAAATAACCGAAGTAACCGCTATCCCCCTCAGCCTTGATTCCGGACGTAGCTCGGACGTACGACTAGGGATCACGAATAACCCGATGCCCAAGAGCACGACGACCACTGGAGCGGGTACAAGAAATGCCAAACGCCAGGATATGTTTCCTAAAATTCCTATGGACAACAACCCTGCGGTGAAACCGCATCCGGCAACTAAGGAATATATGAGCGTTGCTTTATATCGATCGTTTTTCCGCTTGAAAGTTTCGGCAATTATTGACATTCCGGTCGGCGCAGTAAAGGCCGCACAGGCACCTTTTAGCATTCTCGTTGCAATGAGAACCTCCGGAGTCTGCGCGGCTGCACCAACGACCGTTGCAACTGCAAAAATTAGCAGGAATGTCGAGTAGACCGGCTTGGAGCCGTATTTAGCGACCGCACGGGTTCCCAGTAGGAGGAAACTGGCGAACCCTAGGGCGAACCCGGTCACGACCCATTGCGCGGTCGACAGCGGAGTCTGAAACGAATCACTAATGGCTGGTAACGACAGAATGCCGACCGATACTTCGAGAGAATCGATCAAAATGTTGCCCGAAAGAACCATCACCAACAAATGGGCACGAAACGTCCACTTTCCTGAGGGCAGGACTAATAGATCCTGGAGGACTTCTGTCCTCCCGTTGTTATTTTGTCGCATAGTCGACTTCCGCAATGTCCGCTAACCGAGCAGAGTGCCACCAGTTGCATCCACGAAAGCCCCTGTAACCCAACGAGCATCTGGTGAGACCATGAACGCCACAACGTCCGCAACATCCGCCGGCGTGCCGACTCGACCAAATGCGGAGAGGGTTGACATGAACGCGACGGCTTCCGGATTCTCGAAAACGGGACTTCCATTGTTGGTAATTCCGGGGGCCACGCTATTCACCGTGATACCTCGCGGTGCCAAATGTTTCGCAAGGTGCAACGTTAGCTGCTCCAAGGCTCCCTTTGACATCGCGTAGGCGATTTCGTCTGGATTCGCGAAACGCGTCAGTCCCGAGGTGATATTGACGATCCGGCCACCGTCCGAAATGTTGGACAGCGCCCTCTGAATAACGAAAAATGGCGCCTTACTATTGACTCGGAATAGATTGTCAAAGTCGTCCGGTCGCGTGTCCTCGACGTTCTTTCCTCCCATGACCCCGGCCGCGTTGACCACGATGTCGAGGGATACGGAGCCGATTCGTTCTCTGAGACCCTCGTCGACTTGTAAAAAGAGGCTGTGAATTGAGCCTGCTTCGTCAAAGTTTGCCTGAACTGGAAATGCCCGCCCCCCGGCCCGTTCTATGTCGGAAACCACAGCCGTTGCCGCGCTTCGATCAGAAGAATAGTGGACAGCTACCAATGCGCCATCCGCAGCTAGCCGTGAGGCAATTCCCTTACCGATTCCACGACTGGCACCTGTTACCAGTGCTGTTTTATTTGCGAGTTTTTCCATTTTTGCAACTCCATAATAATTAGTTGTGAGCTTTGGTTTGTGCTGGACCGAACCAGTCGGTTAGAGCTTCGGCAAGCCCTTCGTACGGCTGAGTCCCAGCCCATGCGATATATCCATCCGGCCGCAGTAAGATTGCGCCGGCCTCAGAGTGCCTGGCGCGGGCTCTGATCCGTGCCTTGACACGGATCACTTGCCCTTGCCAGGAATCAACTAACCCATTGATGTCGTTAGAATGAGAGCCTTCGGATACATCTACTATGAGGATTCCAGAACGAGTCTTCTGGATTGATTGAAGCGTCCCATC
The DNA here is from genome assembly GCF_052379505.1 of Glutamicibacter sp. 363. Taxonomy (NCBI): domain Bacteria; kingdom Bacillati; phylum Actinomycetota; class Actinomycetes; order Micrococcales; family Micrococcaceae; genus Glutamicibacter; species Glutamicibacter sp. 363. Next base: position 7,899 of record NZ_JBQSYR010000036.1, read on the forward strand.
CGGAACAATTACCAGATCGTCCGGTGAGATTCTGCATCCAATCAAAGGATGTGAATCGGTGCCGACCGGGTACCGGTGGCCAAGCCCAGAAATCCGTTTGGCAAAGTGTGTCTGGACGTTCTCATATTCGAGTAGACCGCCAATAGATGCGCGGAGGTAGTCGAATGAAGCGTCCCCAAAAATAATTTTGTACTGTGCCATAGTATCGATCAGGGCTTCTTGGGCTGCTCCCCCGCGTTCGGTCGAATAGGTGTCGAGTATGCTGCCGAACGAGCGTCCTTTGACCACCTGCGCGAGCTTCCATCCGAGATTGAAGGCGTCCTGAATGCCAAGATTCAGGGGCTGACCTCCGATTGGTAGAAGTGGATGCGCTGCATCACCCGCCAATATCAGGCGGCCGTCTCTAAAGTTTTTTGCAACTCTGCAAGTTGCGTCAAGTCGTTCTTCTCGAACGATTGCGCCAGCACTGAGATCTTCTCCGGTGACGCGCTGCCAGGTGGCAACAAGCGAGCTGTCTGGCGCATCCTCAAAGGCTGCCGTCGAATATTCATGGGTCATTACCCGGGTCTCACCGCTCGCTTGACGAGATGCAACTGAGAGTCCTCGTGAAGTTCGTTGAAAGGAGCGATCGGGAATATCGATCCCTTCAACATCTGCCCGCAGGATCCTTGCGGTGCCCGAGTATCCGTGAAACTCGAAGGCACCGAATCCAGCAATGTCACTTGTGGCACCATCACACCCGACCAAGAAGCGCGTTTTTATCGTAGAAACACCTTGTGATCCATCCAAGGTGGTCACCACACTCTTCGCGGACTGCGTCACTTCGATGACTTCGCTGCCAAAGGCGAATGTAGTCCCAAGTTCAAGGTTCCGCTGATACAGAGTTGCAGTAATCGCAGCCTGAGGTAGATTCCATGAACCATCGAACTCGCTGCCAGATGTAAGGTCAACCGTTATGCCAGCGAAATGCCCGTGTTGTTTCCTTTTGAGCGCTTCCATTTTGTCAAGCACGCCCACAGTACTCAGGATTTCCATTGCTCTCGCAAACAATGTCGAAGCGCGAGAAGTCTCGCTTGGCTTGGGCAAGCTGTCGACAACCAAAACGCTAATCTTCTGTAAGGAGAGCTCTGCCGCCAAGAGCATCCCCGTGGGTCCGGCGCCGACAACGATGACGTCGAAGTCCACGGGCTGGTTATCAGCTATTTCAGTCACTCTCTGACTCCACGAAATCCTTGGCTAGTCTTAGTGTCGCCCTGCTATTGGCGCCCAGGGCGTTCCGCAAATAGTTTTTGGCATCTTCGACAGTCGCCTCGGAGCCGAGAAACTTTGTGATGTTTGCTTCTCGGACTCTCACGGTGTGCCGAGATGTCATCCGAACGCCCTCGTCGCTCGCGGAGAACATCCACGTCCCTGTATGCATCGTCAGCAGAGGGGGAAGATCTACTTGTTTGTAGTGGATGCTGTCATTCAAAGAAGCAACCCGAAACGACCGAGTCGTGTGTTCAGTACCGTCAGTTGCAGTTGTGGTCATTTCGATGCTCTGAAGACCGGGTTCCGGCTCGGAGAAGATCACCTTCTGGACATGAGGAAGACGGTCAGCCCATTTCTCCCCCTCGTTAATGAATTCGTATGCCTTCGCGAGCGAACCCGTCGCAAAATCCGAGTCTTCAAAACTGAAAGTGAGCGCGCCTATCGAAGAAATGTTCTCCATCGTGACTTTGAGTGACGCCAACTCAGATCGGGAATTCCGATCAACGGCTTCGTCGATCCACGCCAATGAATCCTCGTCGTCGTCTATCGCGCGATATTCGTGCAATAGCCGAACTAACGCCCGCCCCGAACCCAGCTCGTCGATCTTCCATGTACCAATCATTGCTGCTACCGGCGCGGTCGAGACTTGCTGCTCAAACGTGATCTCACGGTTCGCCCGGTTGATCGTCCTGTGGGATGTCCATGTCTTAAGTTGACCGTTTGCTGTCGCCCAAAGACGGATCACTTCATCGGTTTCCTTGCGCTCTAGGAACTCCGCGTGAACGGTCGGTTTGAATAAGGATGGCCAGTTCGCCACATCGCGGAGAGCCTCGAAGATGCGAGACGCGTCCGTTGCGATTTCAATCGAATGTTCAACTTTTTTCAACGTGGGAGTGGACATTTATGCTCCAGATTTTTTGTTTTGAGATTTTGGGTTGCGCTATTCGCCGTACGCTTATGAATTCCGACGATGACTGCCTAGTAGTTGCCGAGCCCACCGCAGACATTGATTGCTTGCGAGGTGATCGACGCCGCACTGTCAGTCGAGAGATACTCGACAAGAGACGCGACTTCCTCAGGTGTTGAGTAGCGGCCCAGTGGAATCTTTGAAGTGAACTTCGTCATAATTTCACCTTCCGTCAAGTTGTAAGCAGACGAATATCCTTCGCGCACACGCTTCGCCATCGGGGTTTCAACGTATCCAGGACAAACGGCGTTCACCGTAATCCCTGTCGATGCGAGTTCATTTCCGAGTGCTTTCGTGAACCCAATAACACCGTGCTTCGAAGCGGAGTAAGGTGCCCCGAGGACAACGCCTTGTTTGCCGGCTGTCGATGCGATGTTGATGATCCGACCGCGCTCTAGGTTGCGCATACCGCCAGATGTAAGCACGGCGCGCGTCATGCGGAAGACACTGTTCAGGTTAGTGTCCATCACGTCGTCCCAGAGTTCATCAGCGATGTCGGCGGTGACGCCACCCCCGCTCCGTCCTGCGTTGTTGACTAGGACGTCGATAGGACCAAACGTGTTCACTGCTTGGTCTACAAAATCGCGGATGGACTCATCTGATCTGACATCCAGAATGGATCCCTGAACATCGAGACCCTCCGAGCGGAAAGTTTGCACGGTTTCGGCGACAGCTTCCGCTGTACGTGCTCCTATGAATACTCGATGATTCTTTGACGCCAAGATAGCAGCGATTTGCTGACCGATACCGCTGGTCGCTCCTGTAACTACAGCCACCCTCTGTTTTGTGCTGGGCATGATTTCTCCTAATTATTTGAGTCGGTACGTGTGCGTTGGGGCATCGCTTCGCTAGTTATTCGGTCCCATTGCTGCGAGTGTCGCGTCCAGCAAGGATTGGGGTGTCAAAGCGTCAATCAGGATCGAATCAGGCAGCTTCACCCCATAGGTTCGTTCAATTTGGCCGATGGTTTCCAGCAGAGCCAGAGACTCGTAGCCGAGCGAATCGAAACTGAGATCGGAAATGTTTGTATTCGGGTCAATCCCCTCAGGTTCTCCCGCACTCTGGCTGAGGATATCTACGAGAGATTCAATGGTGATGGTGGTGGGAACCATGGTGGCTCGCCTTTCTATTGTTTGATAGTGCAGCAAAGGTCTGGATCAGCAGTTAAGGCGCGGACACAATCGTTACTGAGTTAAAACCGAAGGATCCCCTTGAAATGACCATTGCGTGCTTGATGGTCTTGTGTCGACTCTGACGCGTGACGAGGTCTAGCCCGTAGGAGTTCTTATGCCACACGTTGATCGTCGGTGGAATCAACGAGTCACGGATGGAAAGCAGCGCGCACGCTATGTCGAGCGAACCAGCGCCAGAGTTAAGTCGTCCGGTCATAGTCTTCGGAACGGTCACCGGAACTTTTCCGATTCCGAAGACATCATTGATCGCCTGAGCCTCAGCTTGGTCCCCGTTTAGAGTTCCGGATCCGTCTGCAAAGACAACACCGATGGATTCAGGCGCGAGGTCGGCTTCAGCCAAAGCGGAGGCCATGGCATACCGGAGCGCGTCTCCCGAGGGGTGAAGTGCCTTCTTGTCGAACGATGCGCCGTACCCGGAAATTGCACCGTACACTCTCGCTCCTCGTAGGGCCGCCTGGTCCGAGTCTTCTAGAATCAGGATCGCGCCGCCTTCGCCCGGCACATAGCCGGTTGCGTTTTCATCGAATGGTACGAAGGCCTCGTCTTCAGAATGGCTCTTTGAGAGATCCTCATTGGTGGTGAGAGCCACCCAACCCCATGGACAAATCGACCCGTCCATTCCACCGGTTACGACCAATTTGATGCCTTTATCGATCTGGCGTGCAGCCATTGCAAGAGCGTCTAAGCCACCCGCCTGATCACTGACGATGACGCTATTGGGTCCCATGATCCCGTGGCGAATAGAAATTTGCCCGCTGTTGACCGCGTAGAACCAAGCGAATGACTGGTAAGCGCTAACATGATTGCTGCCTTTGGACCATAGGTTCTTGAGCTCGCGTTCCCCGAACTCAAACCCACCCGAGGAAGCCGCCGTCACGACGCTCATCTCGAATGGCGGCACGTCTGAAAGTGAGATCTCGGCATCCTCGATCGCCATATCAGTGGCGACGAGAGCCATCTGGGTCGACCTGTCAGTTTGCGGGATTAGCCGTTTCGGCAAGTGATCGGAACCGTTGAACGAAGTGACTTCTCCGGCCAAACTGGAAGGATAAGGTGACGGGTCAAATTTGGTGATTCTCTTGATCGAGCCTCTCCCGGCGCAAGTAGCCTCCCAGAATTCCTCTACGCCAAAACCGTTAGGGGCGATTATTCCCAGTCCTGTGACTACCGGTGATAGCGACATGCCTACTTCTTTCCTGGTGTCGTGAGGACCATCGCGGATTGGAATCCGCCAAAGCCGCTACCAACTGTGAGTACTGTGTTGATCTCAACTTCTCGTGCGGTGTTTGGCACGTAGTCGAGGTCGCATTCAGGGTCTGGATCGTGCAGATTTGCTGTGGGCGGGACGATATTGTGCTTCATAGCTAGGACAGATGCCGCAATTTCAATGGATCCGATGGCCCCTAACGAGTGCCCAATCATAGACTTGATCGAGCTGACTGGCGTCTCATATGCGGTCGATCCTAGGGTTTTCTTTACCGCTGCCGTTTCATGCCGGTCGTTCTGTTTCGTGCCTGAACCGTGCGCGTTGACGTAATCAACGTCCCGTCCATCGACGCGTGCCATGTCTAGCGCTGCACTAATTGCAACAGCTAATTCGTTTCCGTCCGGGCGCAGTCCCGTCATGTGAAAGGCATTCGACCGGGAGCCGTAACCGCTAATCTCTGCATATACTTTTGCCCCGCGCGCGACTGCCCTATCCAAGGGCTCAAGTACGAAGATGGCAGACCCCTCCCCCAACACGAATCCGTTTCTACTGGCGTCGAAGGGGCGGGAAGCCTGTGCCGGGGAATCGTTGTAGGTGGACGTTGCCTTGATAGCGTCAAAGCAAGCTACCGTAATTGGGGAAATCGGCGCATCTGTTGCTCCAGCGATCATGACGTCGGCGCGCCCCTCGCGCAATATGTCCAATGCATGCCCCACAGAGTCGATTCCCGAAGTACAACCGTTAGAAACAACGGCGACTGGCCCTTGAGCCCCCACAATCCAAGCGACTTCAGCCGCAATGGAACTTGGAATCATGTGGTTGAACAGATTAGGAATCGCGTAACGGTGATTGAAAAAGTCCTGACTCCCGTCGTCGCTGACAACCCTAAATTCTTCATCAAGGCTCGTTGTTGCGCCGACTGCGGTACCGACTGTCACTCCCACCCTGTATGGGTCAAGGAGATTCATATCTAGTCCGCTGTCAGCGATCGATTCTCTGGCGGCGACAACTGCCAATTGGGCGGAACGGTCCATCCTACGCACCTCTTGGGCAGTGAGTCCCGAAGCATAGGGGTCAAAGTCAATTTCAGCTGCGATCCTTGATCGAAACTGCGAAGCATCAAATGCCGTGATATTCCGCGTTGAAGTCTTGCCCGCGCTAATCAAATCCCAGAATGCTGGTGCGTCGTTCGCGCCAGGTGCTATCACTCCAATACCCGTGATTGCGACTCTTGACGCGCTCATGCGGAGCCCTCCCAGTTGTAGAAGGGGGTTGCCATCGCGTCAGCGGGAGATTTCCAAGTGGCCGGATCGAAGGCCCCGATAAATGGCTTTAGATCGGAACTGATTTGAATGAACCGAGGGTCAGTCTTAGCGGTTTCAATCCGGGCGGACCCATCCTCCTCGAATTCCTGCAAGTGAAAGTACAACCCCTTGTAGTGGAACAGCTGGCGTCTTTTAGTCCCCATTTGTTCAGGCATGTCACTTTGGTCAAATTTCTCGAAGATCTTCGCTACTGCCCCTGAAGACTCCGGGGCCATCCTGGCAACGATGAGATTTGTTGGCAATTGCTGCTCCTTATTTTCGTATTTAGATCTAGCGTGGCTCGCCGAACCAGCGTCTCAACGCGCCGGATAAGTCCAGGTAGCTACCGGGAGCGACCCAAGCAATGTGTCCATCGGGCCGAACCAGCACGCCTGCGGCTCCCACGAGTTCAGATCTCTCAGAGAGCTCGTGGATGGGGCCAGTTATTGTGTCGACCCGGTCTGCCCATCCGATTGCACGTTTACGCAACTCGGAATTGTCTTGGAAATCAAGCAGCAGACCGCGCCCACCTGATAGCGCGTCAGCAGACGATATGATCTTCTTTTCGGCCTCAATGCTGATATTTTGTAAGCGACGACCTAAGAGAGGATGCGAACCTCCACCCATGTCATAGGCGATATCGATGCCACTGACCATTCCGGCCAGGAAAGTGCTGACAGATTCCTGCTCAGTTAGTTCCCTGATCAGCTCCCGCAAGGGTTGGATTTCCGGGCCGCTCAGAAATAAAAGTCCCTGAGCCTGTGTGTTGAGCATCAGGCGTTCACCAACCGGACGCCTCTCGGAGTTGTAACTCTCCAAAAGGGTCAGTGGTGCTTTACCGCTACAGACGGCTGCCAGTTTCCAGCCCAGGTTCATGGCGTCCTGCAGGCTTACGTTCATGCCTTGACCGCCCGCTGGAAGGTGAATGTGTGCGCTGTCTCCTGTCAGGAAGACCCTACCCTTGCTATACATGTCAACAAGGCGCGTGGCGTTCCCGAAGGCGCTAACCCAGATGGGTTTTCCGTGGGAAATATCGACACCAGTTAGCCGCTTCCAGGCCTGAGATACTTCTTGAAACTCAAGCGGAACTGTGCGCTTGGGCGGGGTTCCGCGACGTTCGCAAACGATCAGCCTCGTGACGTCGTTAGGCAGATGGCCGACCATGACCATTCCGCCGGGGAGTATCTCTCCAATCATCCTCGGTTCAAGATCGAGGCCCTGGACATCGGCGAGGAACATTTCCATCGTTGATTCTGTCCCTGGAAAAGGGAAAGATCCGAGTTTGCGAATAGTGCTTCTTCCCCCGTCCGCTCCAACGAGGTAACTGGCTTGAAGCTTGTATGCCCCCTGAGGGCCGGACACCGAGACTTCAACGTGGTTAGCGAATTCAGTGAAGCCCGTGACCTCGTGACCGCGTCGAATTTCGGACCCCAGTTCCAGCGCCCAATCTTCGAGAACGCGCTCGGTGTGGGACTGCGGAACACTTTTTGCAGCCATCTCGGCCCCGTCCAAGACGGAAAAGTCGATCGGTATTCCGCCAAAATGACCACGCTCACTGAGCGTTACCTCGCCAAAGCGTTTCAGTATGTCACGTTGTCGGAAAATTTCCATCGTGCGAGCCGTAAACCCCAAGCCTCGCGATTCCCCTGAGGGTTTACCTCTTTTCTCCAGCGTGATCGCGGTTGTTCCCGCGAGCCGGAGTTCCCCTGCCAGGAGGAGTCCCGCCGGGCCTGCGCCCACAATGATTACATCAGCGTCCAAGGGGTGCGCTCCTTTGCTATGTCTACGTTGTTTTCTCCGGAGCAAAGAAATGTCGACATGAGTCAAGTTATTCATCTGCTTACGACAGATACTGCCAGGTTCGGCAGATCAAAAATCATTCACTTAGACACAGCATATGAACTTTATTGAAAACGCGCAAGACGCAACTAAATATTGAGCCAAAAAACTTCTGTACCGTTCACTTCGGGCAGATTCAGGGCTGTTTCCGCAATACTTGACCGGGTAATTTACTTCAGCGCCCACGATGGATGGATTAGATTCAATAACAAACGTTCCTGAGATAGTTCATAATCATCAGAAATATTACCCATATGTATTCGCAAACTTCATTTGCAGTCTGCTTGAAGATCAGCTGGCCACCCTAGAGGTGAATAGGTGCGCCCTATCTAGAGCAGATCGGGAAAACCATCATCGTTACATCTGAAGCATATGGTTAGTCTTCCGGGGTGCACTTAGCGCTCAATTCCTGAGTCCATCCATGGGCCCTCCGGCACCGATGCGGGCAAACTAGCCATATACGATGGTCAAGAACTTGCGGTCCCCAAGCCGTTTTCCGTAATCGGTAACTAAAGTTACGTGACGGGCATCGGCAAGGGCGCCGATGCCGACGATGACATTGACTCGCTCGTTTGCCATGATGAATGCAGCTCCTCTGAAACCAGTAAAGCAACAGGACGGACTCGTGTCGTCTTGTTGCTCAGGCAGAACAGCGATGGGACATCTGGAGAAGGATCCTAATAAATTCAATCCGGCTGAGCAACGTGCTTGGCGCGGGCCATCAGCTTCGGACTAGCCCAAACAAAGACACCCCTGCAGAAGCCAGTTGTTTTACGGGTCGTGCCAGGCTGATTGCCCACAACCATCGTCGCAGTCTCTTTAGGGCTTCCATTGACACTGTTCACAGCCGAGCACCAAGGACGCACCCCTAGAGATAAATTAATTGCGACATCCACAGCTGAGTAAAATGGCCGCACACCAGGGAGAGGCCTACTGGTGGAACGTGAGTCACCGAGCGATGAGCGCCTCCAGTCCGCAAAAGCGCTGACCCCGCGCTGGTACGTTTCAAAGCGCTTCGCATGTATGCTCACTAGGCCCTGGCCGGCTCTACATAATGTCGATGGGTCCCAGCAACATGCGCGGGACGAGGACTTGGCGCTCGTGGTGTCCCGTTGCGGAGGCGGCCCGGCCAGCAACATGGATGGAGGAGATCGACAAGCGACTAACCGCTAGCAACGAATAGATCGCCAACAGGATCAAGGTTAGCGCGCTAACGCCATCCCCTGGGGCGAAGGGCTTCGGCGCCGTCGCGACCACCACATGCCGGACCGTGTGGCCCTAGTAGGAGAGTGAATACGGATAGCTCGGCATACGTCTTCCTCGTCGGGGAGATCCCGGTTCCGGCCTCGTCGGTGTCGGAGAAGGCCCACCTCTATCGACTCAGCTAGCGCGCAACAGGTTCCTGAACAAGGCGCTGCACATGGTTGCAATCTCGCGGATAGCCCAGCACGAGGAAGCCTTCAAACATGTTCAAGCGGGCGACCGAATGGCCAGGGAAAGCCCACAGAGCATCACGCGCTAGCTCGCCAGAAGGATATACCGTATCTTCAGCCCACAGGGCGTGACTCTAAACAACGCTTGACAGGCATAAAAGTTCGTCGCAATGACGCCGGTTATCCTGGTAGCACGTATGCACTACTTACTCTTTAGTCCCCAAAGGTGCATCGATGTTCCCGCGATGTGCGGCCGCATCAACGCGGTCCTGCATATCTCCAGGGAGCCACATATTAGGAAAAAGCGCGCCCCCAGGATCCAGAGGACCGGAACGATCAAGCGGGCCAATATCGACGGGGAAGTATCCACAATCTCTGACTAAATCCATAGTGAAATGAACAGACTTTTGATCGTCACCTGAGACGGCCATCGCCCACAGGCCTGGTTGTGTTTCAGCCCGGCTCACCAGCAATTCGTGCTGTACGTGACTGAAGGCACGCACAACGAACGAATCTGGCAAGAGGGACTGCAACCGTCGACCTTCTGTCCGTCCTACCACACCGGTTTGAATCCGCATCTCGCTATCAATGACAAATGAATTCATCGTATCGATCACGATCTTTCCACGCAGATTTTCCTCGTACTGCTCGACAACTACGTTCGATGCATCGTGCTGAATGGAAAGGATGATGACGTCGAATTGACTAGCATCTGCAAAACTGGCTAGGTCGGAGGGCCCCATGTCGGCGCCGGCGGGGGACCGTAGGTCCTGACGTGAACTGAAAACGGCTCGGTAGCCGGCGCGCGTGAGCAGTCTATGGATTCCTCGGCCGATAGGGCCAGACCCAATAATTCCGATAGAAGGACGTGCAAATGACTCCGCGACGTTCTCGGCGTTGCCATCTGGGATCGTTCTGGGACGAGGTGTCATGTTAGTTTCTCCAGACTAAGTTGTGCGCACGCTGAGTCCAAGCGTTGTTTCAGCGAACCAGATGCAACTATGTAAGGGATGGAAAGGTCGTTCATGGCCTGCAAGAGGAGGAAATTACAATGGCTACGGAATCCTTCGCTCACCGGGCGGTGCCCATCCTTAGGCAAGGGGAATTCGATCGGGAGGTGGATGAACACGTCATACGACTTCTTCGCATGCTCCTTGAAGACCATCCCCAGCTGGGCCATGGTTTCGGTGAAAAATTTGATCTCCTCGCGGCCAACGCCGCCCAGATCCTGTCCAGGGGTCATTCCATACTTCCCTCGACCTTCACCGTACGCCCATTCGTGAAGCGAAGAGCCATCAGAAATGAACTGGTCATTCAATCTTTGCTCATTCGTGATTCGCTCCGCAAACCTCCTCACTCCGAGCTGGATGAGCTCTGTGGGGGTGCAATCCTCGAGGCGTTTAGCGGATTTGAGCAATGGCAGTAACTCTCGCATACCCCGAGCTGAAGTTTGAGGAATCCCAACCCTCTGGGAGAGCGCCGCTGCGAACGTGGTCTTGCCAGCCCCATATGTTCCTGAAACTGCAATCCTCATGCATTCTCTCTCTCGGCTGAGATTTCATGGGCCAAGGAGAAATTGACTTCAATGTCGCCGATACGCCCTAAGAATTCAGAACAGCGCCACATTCGAAGTGACCGCTCTAAAAGTTTCGTCCGCGTCAACGTCACTTCGCAAGTCCCTTCGAATCTGTGCCCTCTTGCTTCGCCTGTTTGCCGAAAGGTGGCGGCACGTAGCCAAGTGTTGCCCGTCTCTGTGCGGCTCAACCCGTCTTGAGCATACATCGCAACCTGAGCTACCTGAGCGCAAAAAATACCGGCATCAATAAAGGTCAGACCAGATTCGCATCCGGTTCTTCCATCGACGCCTATTTGCCCAAGCTGAGCCATGGCTTGAAAACTCCCATTTACGCTCTCGACCTGACCTAGATGACGGAAAACTTCCTTATAACCGTCGGTGTAGTAAGGCAGGTCTGCTTGCTCAGCATATATTCCCCGAACCATTTGGCTCTGCGGTGGCCCTGACCCCAAAACTACGTCGATAGTGACTTGAAAGCTACCCAATCGGCAAGACACGGTCACAAGTCCGGCTGCTAGCGCGCTATCTAGGTCGATAATCCGTACGTTAGCTTCGAATTGAGAGAGATTATATTGGGGCGTGGGGCCAGGTGAAAGTCGACAACCGCTGGCCCATAGGTATGGCATGTCCGCGGTTGAAATCGCGAATGCATGGGTGACAAGCTTGAAGGCAAGCCGCATCCCTAATGCGATCGCATCGATGGAGGTGAGGTGAGCGGTCCTGGTGACCCCATTTTTAACTGACCAGCTGGATGGGTACCCAACGCTCACGAGTGCGGTAAGCGAATCGCGAGAATACGACTCTGTTTTGAGTGCATGGGTAACCGTTGAAAATCCCAAGCCGAAGTATCGTCCTGCCGACTCTCCAAGTTGTTCCTCTATGGAATCGCGTGTCGTATTCACAGGGTGTCCTTAGCGGGTCAGCACAATGATTCGTGGAGTTTCTAACAGATACGAGAAGCTACCAGTATCCTCCCAAGATGGATCATCCATAAATTACGATAACAGAAATTAGATTTATGACGAACCGACAGGCCTAGCGGTTACAGACCATGCAAAAATCCCCGAGTTCATGGCAAAAGATGGCATGATATCGCACTAGAGGCACTCAAAAGTGTATAATCGATGAACCGATGAACAGTTGTCAGAAATGACTTAGCGGTAGGATCTGGAACATGGATTTGCCTAGCTCCCTATTGAACGAAGAGGGAAAAGCTGAACTTATTTGTAGGGTGAAGATCCTACTAGCCGAAAACAACGCTGTTTTCGAAAGAATAAGTCGTGATGGTTTCGAGCAGGTTGGCCTTTCCCAACAAATGTGTTCCGCAGTGTGGGAGCTCCGACACCCGATGAAACTCTCAGACTTAGCATCATTCATCGGATGCAACAGGTCCACAATGACCGGTCTGGCAGATCGCCTTGAGTCACTCCAACTAATCCAGCGAAAGCAAAGTCCGAGCGACAGGCGATCGGTTATCGTTGAGCTTACCCAGATGGGGCTTCAGAAGAGGCAACAAATCAAAGACCACCTTTTGGGTGATTATCCGGTTGACAATATCACCGACTTTGATCTTGTCATGCTCGACACTGCGCTTAATTCACTCTCACCTGACCGGTTCATTAACACTGCAAAGCCGTCGCCAAATGCTAGCTAAAGTACGCTGCCAATAGATCTATACGAAACAAACAAACCCAGCATCACATATTTCTAAGCCCTCATGCGTCGTTCAAGGTCAGCTTCTAGTCCAAGAACATGAGCGAAAAATTCGCACTTCTGCCGCAAGGTCCAGACATTCCCTGTCATCGCATAGTGTCCAGCTCCCCCGCCTCCGTTACGTTGTTGACAGCCCCTAAAAGAGGATCATAGGGACTGTCGGCCGACCAATCTCGGCATGGTGTCCTGCCCCTGCTTGTCCAATAGTCCGGGGGTGTTGCCACCGAGATTGGGGTGGCAGCAGGGTAATTACTGATTAGGGGCGCGGCGCCAAAACAGGACGCCTGTCGTAACGTGGATGTAAGACTTTGCTACCGACGGTTGGTCGACCTTGAACACAAAGTAGTTCAAAGGAGCACTAGCCATGATCACCACGGATGTCGATATTTTCCTCGGCCTCGACGTAGGCAAAACAGACCACTGGGCCTGCGCCGTCACCCAAGACGGCACCAAAATCTGGAACAAGACCCTGCCCAATGACGAAGCCAAACTCACCGCAGTCTACGAAAATCTCAGCGCCAAAGGCACCGTCCTGGTCGTCGTGGACCAGCCAGCGACCATCAGAGCGCTGGCCGTCTCGGAAGTCATAGAAACCGGAGCCCACTCAGTTACAGCAGGGCATATTGGAATACCTAAAAACGCCGGACCCCATTCGACTGCACTTCAGAGCGCGAGACACCAGCAGCTCAAGGGTTCATGAAAAATCTGGGTCAGGACCGTCCGAACGGGGAGAACGGCACGTTTCTACCGGCAGTTATAGCCAACGCCGGGCCGGCTGGGTCGTCGAAGTGCGCCGCAGGTTTGCCTACATCCCACTTGGCACGGACGGAATCCGTTCACTATGTCTCACACGGATTTGTGCGTTTTAATTGGCCGTCAGTAGGCCGCCCTCGTGGCTATGCGAGGCAAAACAGGGGTTCCAGGGCCACTAGGCGACCAACCACAGTTTCTAACAGAACCCCATGAGGTAAGAACGGGGCTACGGTTGAGGAGGTGTGAAGACATCGCAAAGTTGCACGGGGCCGGTTAGCTCTGCCAGCGCCTGGTTGAGTTGATCAATCCGTTCCTGTCCGGCTGCTTGGAGCTTGGCACCTACGACGGACCAGTCCGACGACGAGGGCTCTGAAGGAAGGTCATTCAACAGCTCAGAAATTTCGCTGACGGACAGGCCCACCCGTTGCGCCACTCGAATTACTTTGATACGGCAAGCATCTTCCTCACTGAAGCGGCGTTGATTCCCGGAGGTTCGCTCACCGACGATCAAGCCGTGTTTGTCGTAAAAGCGCACGGCTGATGCGTTCACCTTGCTAGCTTGGGCCAGCGCCGAAACAGTCATTAATTTTGTCGTCATGTTCCTTGAAACCTCACAGTTGACTTCAACCTTTGTTTAAGTTCTAACATCAAATTATGACTGAACGCAACCAGCTCGAAACCGTTCCCACATACCAGAGGCCCCGTGTCGGGGGTTCCGTTGCACTTATCGCAGCGAGCATGCTCACTGTCATGGCGGGAGCAACGATCTCTCCTTCGCTGCCGAAGATGGCCGACCATTTCTCCGAAGTCGAGAATTCCGGCTTCCTGGTAAAACTCGTGGTCACCATCACTGCACTGTCGATAGCCCTCTCCGCCCCAGTTCTGGGCTGGCTCAACGACCGGTTTAGTCGGTCCCTCGTGCTCAAGGTCTCTGTCATACTCTATGCGGTCGCAGGATCTGCAGGTTTGTGGATCGATGATTTGTCGGCGCTCATGGTTTCCCGGGCGATTCTCGGTGTCGCAGTAGCTGGTGCTATGACCTCCTCAACCGCCTTGATCTCCGAATGGTTTGCTGGAGAGCGACGGGCCAGAATGTTCGGTTTTCAGGCCGCGGCCAGCGGGCTCGGCGGCGCGGTGTTCCTGTCCCTGGGCGGTGCACTTGCGAACATTAGCTGGAATGCATCATTCGCGGTCTACCTCCTGTCACTGCCAGTAGCAATCCTTGTCGCTTGGAAAGTCGTTGATCCTCCTTCTGTGGCGAAAGCTGACGCTGAGATTCAAATGACTCCGAGCCGTAATACCACTGGCCTCATTTCAGGAATCGTAGTCCTAGCATTTGCGATCCAGGTTGTCTTCTATGTCGTACCAACCCAGCTACCTTTCCTTCTCGGCCAGATGGGCAGTGATGCTTCTACCACGGGCCTCGTCATCGGTTGGATGGTACTTATACAGGCTCTGGCCAGCTTGAGCTACCGCTGGGTGTCCCGCTTGGGATTCCGTAACGTCGCGTTGCTCAGCACGGTACTAATGGCGGCCGGGATGACAACGGTTGCAACCTCCGCGGCCGTCACCCAAGTGTTGGTAGGACTGACGATCTCGGCCCTCGGCGTCGGTCTCGTCATGCCCAACCTCAATTCGTGGATCTCGGTGAACACCTCATCTGCGAATCGGGCGCGAGCAATCGGAGCGTTAATTTCCGCCATGTTCCTGGGGCAATTCGCCTCACCACTCATCGCGGAGCTGTTCACTCGGGAAGGGGACACCGCCCAAGCCTTTCTCGTCGCAGCGGTGATCTCAATGGTTTCGGCCATCGCCGTCCTAGCCTTCTCCGCTCTCAAAATTCGGCTTAACCCCTCACGAAAGAAGGCCTAAAAATAATGACACCCAAGGTTTCCCTCATCATTGATGTCGCCTGCGCTTGGTCATACATCGCATTCGAACGGGTGACGAGCGTGATCACCTCCAAGGGCTGGGATCCAGACAAATATCCGCTAGGCTTCCTGCCTCACCAACTCGACCCCTCCGCGACAACAGCCGGCGAACCCCTCCTTCGTGTACTCCATGAACGGTTTGGTCAGAGCGTTGACCAAGAGAACGAGCGCGTGCGGGTAATCGCAGCCCAGGAAGGAATCCGCCTCGACTATGCCAGTGGTATCCATGCCAACACCTTCGACGCCCACCGGGCCATCTACGATGCAAGCCAAGCAGGGCGTGGTGCGTCCATGGTCCGGGCACTCTTCAAAGCCCACTTTTCCGATGGAAAGAACATTGCAGACCCGGCATTTCTGGAAGCCACGGCAAAAGGCCTTGGCGTCGAGCTGACCCGAGACGAGAGTACAGAGTCTGTCAACAATTCGCTCGAGTTCGTCCGCCGAGAGAAGATCTCAGGCGTTCCCATTCTCCTCTGGGAGTCAGGAGCGACGTTGAGAGGAGTACACGACAAAAGCACACTTTCAAAGCATATTCTCTAAATTTTTAGTCCTAAACTAACGGAAGAAGGAACCAATGAAAATCGGAATCATCGTAGGAAGCACCCGCCCAGGACGTCGATCCATAGCAGTCGCCGAATGGCTAAAAGCCATAGCAGACCAGCGTCAAGAACACGACTTCGTCCTGCTGGACCTTCTTGACTACGATCTCCCCCACTTAGACGAAACGATTCCCGCAGCCATGGGAAAGCCCTACGGACACGAGCACACCCGCGCATGGTCCGAAGCGGTCGCATCCTGTGACGGCTTCATCATCGTCACTCCCGAATACAACCACTCAATTCCGGGGGTACTTAAGGACGCCCTGGACTACCTGTTTGGCGAGTGGCATAACAAGGCCGTTGGCTTCGTCGGCTATGGCCTGCTGGGTGGTTCCAGGGCGGTTGAGCACCTGCGGACCATCTCCGCAGAGTTGATGCTCGCCGATGTGCGGGCGCAAGTCGCATTGTCCCTCTTTACTGACTTCGTGGACATGGAGACGCTGGTTCCTGGTGAGCACCATGCGGGAACCGCAAATCAAATGCTTGATCAGCTGCTGAGCTGGAGCAGTGCGCTGGGCAAGCTCCGTGAAGCCCCAAACGACTCTCCATCATTCGTCAACGCCTGATATTCGTCTGGAAAGTAGAAGCGAAGACTCAATGAAGCATATAGATAACATGAGCGAACACGATTCATCAAGCGCAAGGGTGTGGTCAACCAGCCAGCAAATATCAGAGCTGGTCTCTAAATACGTCTTCACTCTGGACAATTTAGATACCCCGCAGATTAGCCAACAAGGAGACGTCTGGTACGAATCTATTTTCACCTCGGATGTAAAATTGAGCTTCCCGATTGGTGGCTATCTGGGAACCAACGGTCTCGCAGCCTTCCACGCTGTGGCCAAAGGCAGGTTCGAATCAACGTTTCATATGAGCACGGATCATGTCGTCGCAGCCCAAGCCACGACAGCGACGGCCACCGCCACCGCCACCGTAATGGCATTTCACCGTCACAGACAGGAAACTTTGGACGCTAGAGGGCATTCGGCGACCCCGATATTCAGAGTCGGAGGTCGATACGATATTTCGGCCATTGAGACCCCCGATGGATGGCGGATCAGTGCTTTGGCGTTTCGCGTCGAGTGGTCTGAAGGGGATGAACCGGACCGGTCGTAGCCTCAAAGCTTCAGCAGGTACCGTGAGACCGCTGGTTCCGCAATTTTAGCGGGATCAGCGGTTGGATCGGTGATTAGCATGCGGAGCGTCTTGTCGCTGGTTTGGGCGCCGAGTTCTTTGGAAGGATGAAACATGAGGATTTTGGTACCCGGAGCGACGGGCACTGTCGGCAGACATGTAGTGAGTCTGGCTCTGGAGCGTGGACACGAGGTAGTCGCGATCGCTCGCAACCCCGAAAAGCTCGCTGTCGAGCATCCGAACCTCACGAAGATGTCAGCAGACATCCTCGACGCCTCTGTGATCCCGGCGTTGCTCCGCGGCGTCGATGCAGTGGTAAACACTGTGGGCATCGGCACATCAAGAACGCCGACCCGCCTGTACTCGACAGGCACAAGGAACCTCATCACAGGCATGAACGAGCATGGCGTCCAGCGACTCGTGGTCATCTCTTCCGAGGTTGCTGAGCACTGGGCGAAGCGGGGGCCACTAAAGCTATGGATCGTTTTCCCCCTACTGCAGAAGTTCCTCGGTGCGACCTATGACGACATGCGGCGCATGGACACAGTACTTTGGGAGAGTGACGTTCAGTGGACGACGATCCGAGCCCCACGCATCCGGCCCGCGAAGGCCAAAGCACTCTATCGTTTAAGCCGGGAGGCTCCTCTCCCGCGAGGCTGGACGATCACGGCTATCGACATGGCGACCGCGCTACTCGACATCGCAGAGCGCGACGATCTGAATCGCATGCACGTTTATGTCGCGAACTGACCAGAGATCTAGCCGTTAAAGGAAGAAGCATCCTGATTTAAGCGGCCCGACGGCTAGTTTACCCGTTTGCATGTAATACCAGCCTGCGGTCGCAAGGGTCGTTCGCGCTCACAAGCCAGCGACCGAGGAGGCAGATGGCGGCTTGCGGTGATTGACCTCCAGCTTGTCGATCAGACAGGGGATACCACCGCCCGCACGTTGGAGCTGACGTACATTCCGCCGGCCATGGGCAGCAACGAGTACGACTTGGCGGTTCTACCCCACTCCACAGAGTGATGCAGACTTAGATTCAACCATACCAACAGCAAACCCCGCTGTCCTTGAGTTGTGTGGGATCCCCTGCATCCCAACGGAAGAAGAATGCGAGGTCAAAGACCAGATGATCTTCTTCAGGTCTTTCGATGAGCTCATTACTGATCGAACAGGTCCCGGATTCTACGCTCAACAAGGATCTGTCAGGCTCCATCGTCATAACAAACACGCCTGGGGTTTGAACGCTTGGGCGATGACCATCCACTACAACCAAAGCCAGTCGCATCGGCCAGCGCTGATGCTCAAACTTCCCTGCCCTACGTCTTACCCCGTGGTACTTACCAAAGCTGCAAAGGCACTGCTATTGCAGGTGCTGGTTGGAGTGAAATATGCCAGGAACGGGGTAGTGCTCACGGACCTTAGACGCGCAGCCATGCAGGAAACCTTTGATCCTTTCGTCTCTGCTCACGAACAAAAGCAAATCGGCAATATTGTGGAGCAGATTCGGAATGAGCATGGAGTGAAGTTGATCGGGTTGGGGTTAGGTAGCTTACAACAAGGCCCTGTATGGGAGATGGAACGCTAAATGCGCTCACCGCGTTACACAACGCATTGGGCAGAAGTGCTCACAGTGAAAGCCGCCTAAGCCGTTCAAACCACGTCTTCGTCTTGCCTACCTTGAGCGTTGCTCTTTATTTTGTTGCCTCTCCGTGCTTGCGGTACCAGTAGATTCTGCTTTCGCAGCCTTTCGATTGCCGGTTAACTCGGCGGTCTCGTTGCTTGACGTATTTGCCGTCTGCGTGGGGTCTAGCTCCTCGATACAGAGCATTTCGGGTCACTGACCAGATTTCAAAAGCAAAGTCGTCTCACCACTCGGTTGGGAAAAGCTGAGCTGTCATGCCCAGATCAGGGTTGGATGGCAGGAGACGCAAACCGGAACAGCGGTTTAATTTTTTAAAGAGGCGACACGCACGAATATATATATATAGCATCCGCTGTTTCCCCTAGTAGATTTTTGCTTATGACGATTTCACCTTCGCGAAAGCCCCGAGGAACATCCATGGACAATGTCCAGTTCCTGGTCCGGGTGGCGCCAGAAGTGCGTCAAAGGGCTAGGGATATGGCCGCAAACATGGGTCTTTCCAACAGCATGTCCTTTGAAGAAATCATTATGAATACACCGCTCAAGGACGACGGCACCCCCATTTGGTGGGAGCCGCAACAAGAGCAACTGCCGGATACCGAAAGAGGTAGAAAAGCAGGTTAAACAAAAGGTGAGCGGATCAGCGCCAACCGATCCACTCACCCTAGAAGTCTGAAGCATCACTTAGCGCCAACTGAGTAATGCAGAGAAGGCTTCTAACCTTCACGATCTAACTGAAATTCACAGTTTCGTTAGATCCATATGAATCCGATCCACAAGCAAGGAAAGAAAGGATTATTTTCTTTGACAGCCTTCCCCTTTGGGAAGGAGGCATCCGTGTACCCTAAGGAGGATTACTCTGTCTATGAACAAATATAGGGACTCCCATGCCCTATTGTCCACAGGGACATACCGTTTTGCGAGTGATTCCACAGTTTCAGCAGATGCTCAGTGGAGTTTTTTTGCCTCCAAAATCGCAGGCCGGGCCAATTACCGCTGGATGAACGCTGAAGGAAAATACCTGCCCAGCAACGAACGTTTCATCGGCGATTTGTCGCCTGCGCGACCAGCCGCAGTCATGATCTATTCCGCAGATGGTCGCGCACAAACGATCTGCCTTGACTTCGACGCGAAATTCCCTTCCCTTCACGATGACATTGCAGCATGTCAGACATGGCTTGATTCCTTCAATGTCTTATACGTAGTCGACCAGTCCATATCCGGCGGACAACACGTTTACATTCCGCTCAGTGAGTCTATGAGCTGCGTCGATGCTCGCTATTTCGTGGAGCATCTGGCAACTCATTGGAAATCACTCGATGCGTCACCACACCGTGTGGCTAAGCTTGCTATTTAACCTCTCGCCTGAAAATCCTTGAAATTCTGCGGACTCTCCGGCGTGTCACCACATTAAGACGGCTCTCGTTCCTGATGCTTTGAATTACCAAAAACGAAGCACAGAACAGAGAGCCGTCGCCATGAGTATGCACCACGACCTCGAATCAACGCAATGCATCGAGGCAACCGCACGCCTGAACAAATTTCGGCAAGACTACTACCACTGCCTCACCAACCGAGCCGATGCCCTCTTCGAACTGACAGACGCACTACTTTGCACCCAAAGTAAGGTCACTGACCTTGCCCACCTCAGCTTAGAACCAGAACACCACCGAGGCTACGGAGCCTTATATGACGCGATCAACCACGGCCATCTCGATACAGAGAAGTTCAAATCACGGATCACCGCACTGCCGGTCCCAACCTTCCCTCGCAAAGAAGATGGCCAGCAACAGATCGTGTTAGCCGTGGACGTGTCGAACTGGCTACGACCCGACGCGAACTGCACCCCTGAGCGCAGCTTCTGCCACACCTATGCCCGCAACGGCCAAGCTGAGATGATCCCCGGTTGGCCTTACTCGGTCATCGTAGCTCTTCAACCAGGAGCCTCATCATGGACTCTGCCACTGGACATTCGGCGTTTAGTGCCGGGTGAAGATGCGAGCGCAGTGACCGCCGCTCAGATCCGCGAGGTCATGGCCGGGCTGATCAATTCAGGACAGTACCGGACGAATGATCCGGAGGTCTTGGTGGTGATGGATGCCGGTTATGACGTGGCACGTCTTGCCTGGCTGGTGAAAGATCTGCCGGTGATCCTGATTGCCCGTTTACGATCCAACAGGGTGTTCTATGCTCCAGCCGGACCCAGGCGAGGGCCATCCAAAGGACGGGCACCGCGTCACGGAGCGAAGCTGGCGTTGAACGATCCCGCCACCCATCAGCGACCGACTCATGCCGCTAAGCACCACCTTCAACGGTACGGGCACGTCTTGGTGCAGGCGTTTGAACGGATGCATCCCAAGCTTGATACTCGCGGCGGGATAGCTGATGAGTACGGTAAACCAGAGATTATTGAAGGCACCATCATCGGGGTGCAAGTCGAACACTTGCCCGGAGTGCCAACACCGAAGCCGCTGTGGCTTTGGGCTTCCAAGCCAGTACCCGAGGACGTGGACGCGGTTGACCGGTGGTGGTCGGCGTATCTGCGACGGTTCGATCTAGAACATACTTTCCGGTTCTTCAAACAAAATCTGGGATGGGTTAAACCTAAATTGCATGACCCTCAAGCTGCCGATACTTGGAGCTGGGTCGTACTGACCGCGTACCTGCTGCTGCGCCTGATTCGACCACTGATCGCGGGGTGCCGGCTTCCGTGGCAACAGATTCCAGTGCACCTTCTGGCGTTGAGCCCGGGTCGAGTGCAAGCGACCTATCGGCGGGTCTGTCAGCAGCTGGTGCATCCGACAAACCCGCCGTTAGCTTCTTCAGCAGGCCCGGGACGACCTAAGGGCACCCGGAACAAGCGCAAACGAGTCGTTCAGCCTATTGGCGTGGCGCATCAAAAGGTTAAATAGCAAGC
>NZ_JBQSYR010000037.1:0-27481 GCF_052379505.1 Glutamicibacter sp. 363
CCTCATGCCCGAGATGGCAAAAAGGAAAGCCACCGAGTGACTTGTTTCCACAAGTCACTCGGTGGCTTATACGGTAGGGCGTGCCGGACTTGAACCGGCGACCAAGGAATTATGAGTTGCCCGAAACGATTTCTGTGCCGTTCCAAGGGTGTCAAAAACCGCACGATTCCGCGGTTTTTCTACTTAAATAGAAGCCCGTTTTCCGCGGGTTCCCATGAAAACTATGGTCAAAACTATGGTCAATTGCAACGTGAAATTGCCATCCGCACTCTCATGGGCATGAGGCCGGCTCAACGCACGCGGCGAGTTAGATTCTATCTAGGTGCCCAGCGCCGAAAGGCGAACCAACGGGCAACAATATTGGAGTTTGCAGGAGCTTCAGCGACAAGCTCTGGACTTCGGAGCGAATTGTCGAATGAAGATCCCGATCCGCGACAAAGCAGGCGAACAAGTGCAGTAGCTCTCGGTCTAGCTCAATGCGATCTTGAATACCCTCTGGGAATTTGTACTCAGCACGGACTTCCACGCAAACTTCGACCAATGGCGTTTCGACCTTGAGCGCCGCGCGAATCAGTATCTGTTTAGCGTCATCGCTAAACGCCCACCGCAAACGGACCTGAGGTTCTATCTCAATATCAATTCCGTCTTCTGGAAAATCCTCTTCGAACTCGTCGATAACAAAATGCGCCGAGTAGTCAGTGAATGAAAGTGAAATAATGCTAGCTTCGTGAAGAAGTTCTTCTATCGTTTCTTCGCGGTCCATGAGCTGCCTCCCGTGATTTCCATGAGGTGCACAATTTCTCCTGCATTCCCATTCCTATAGGTACTTGAAGATCCGCGCTTCATGGCTCGTCTGTTCGTTTTAAGCACTGAATCTACTTCTGCAATAACTAATCGGGTAGCGGCTATGGTTCCATAGGTCTCATCACTAATTGAAGAGACCTTTTTACTCCGACGCCTACCAGTCGCAGCTTTATTCTTTGCGCTCAGCGACGGTAAAGAGCGGTCTATTGGCTGCGCCTCAATCTCAGGTGTGTAGCCCATAGCTCGAAGGAATCGAGCCAACGTCGAAACCTTAATGTTTCCGTCACCGTTCAAGACCTGCGACACCCGACTTTCGCCGATGCCAAGGACTTCTGCAATTTCACGCTGGGTCAGTTGGGACGCAAATTTTGCCTTGTTCAGGATTACGCTTGTGTGATTCAAAGCGCGGGCAGCCGCAATATCTGCAGCCTCTCCCGGATCCATCTCAATTTCTTCGATTACTGATCGACGTCGCTTAGTTGCAGTCATGATGGAGATCTTCCTTCCGTACCATTATTGCCTCATCTAAGTCGGCGCGAGAGGTTTTCTGGGAGGACTTGCTGAAAGCGTGCCCGGTCCGCACATATTCATCGAGTTCGGTCACATCCAGAATCCAACCGTTTCCCTGAATTGGGGGCACTCGGCTTCCTTCTTTCGGAGTGTACTTACCTGCTCCGTCAGTGTCGTAGAAGGTAAGCCTTAAGACATCAGCTTTTAACTCCCAGATCCCATCCACAAGTTTGTTGTGATCCTTTATCAAGATGTCGTACCCCTCAGCAATGTCCCGCAGGCAAGCCAACATTCGGGACCGGAATGATGGTTGCTTTTCGTCGGGTAACTCAATATCCTCTATTGGCCAATTCTGCCTAGACAAAGCTTCAAGAAACTCTGCAGCTGGAACCGACTTGTCTGCTCGTAGTGCATGTGAGACTTCGCAGTGACCACCATCCACGATCAAGATGCGTTCAACTTTACTCAAGTGTAAAGCCTTTCAATGTGTTTGCGAACATTTTGTGACCATCGTAATTTCAAACGAGCATGTAAAGCCAGAGTAGTTGTTGAAGTCAGAATGCTCTAAAGACCGTTTCGTTTATTTCTCAGTGAATGATAAGTGTGCTGCAAACGCAGAAAACCGCCCCACCCTCGCGATGAGGGTGGGGCGGTTTCGTTCTATCCGGCCAGGTGCTTCGGTTCATCCCCGGCAGGGCCCGGCCGGGCTATTCTTGAGCGCCTGCAGGTGCTTAACGATCGCTCCGTAGACTAGCTGGTGCAGGCCATAGACCATGAGGAATGCGGCCAGAACGTTGAGGCCAGCTAGGGCGCTGGTGAGCACGAGGTAGACCACCGCGATAACAAGCGAGATAATTACGGGTAGAGCGACCTTGAGGGTCTGACTCCAATCCTCGGTCTTGCGCCACTTGATGACGATGGGCGAAACGATCGCAAAGGCTGCCGCGATCACGGTCAGTAGAAGATCCTGCTCCATTTCCTAGCTTCCGTTCTGTGTGTTGAGGTAGCGCTGGAGCCCTAGATGGTCCAGCCCTTTGGATCGCCGTCGTGCTTGAGTGGCACTCCGACGGTGGTTTTGTTGTAGAAGCCGCGGGCCTTGAGGAAGCGCTGCAGCTCGTACCAGAACCAGTAGCCGTCGCCACCGTCGACCTTGAGCTTGGTGCCCTTCGGGTGGCCTCCGCGGGCGTGCTGCATCTTCTTGTAGTAGCCGTTGGACTGGAGCCACTCCATGGCGTCCTTGACACTGAGCTTTCCCCAGTCGCCATCCCAGCGTTGGTTGTAGCGGACGCCGATCTTGATCGCTTCCATGAGGATCTGGAACGCGCCGACGGTGATCTGCCCGAAGTCCTTATCGAGAACGAGATCCTGGTAGTCGGTTGGGAACGTGGTCGACCCGTCGGGCTTCTTGTCGTTCCACTACTTCTTGACCTTCGGCTTAGGCTTCGGCTTGGCGTCAGGTTTCGGCGCTGGCTTTGGCGTGACCTTCCCGCCACACAGGACCGTCTGCGTCTGCTCACGCATGTCGTCCATGGTGTACCCGTTGATATCGATCTTGCGGCCACGAGGAAGAGCGTATTCCGAGTGTCCGACGCACCAGCTGGCGTCATCCTCGTTGATCGCGTCCAGCAGCGCGGCGTTCACCAATGGGTATGAATCGCGCATCTCGTCGGTCCAGTCGCTAGCGTTCGCCGCTTCCGCCTCGATACCGAAGAAATACGTGTTTCCAGTGCGTCCCTTCCACGATCCATAACCGGCGTGGTTGGCTCGGCCGGCAGCGACAACCACGGCAACGCCTCGGCGATCCAGATACACATTGCACAACGGACCGGGAAGCCCCGGGCGTCCGTAGGTCACGACATTCAAGGATGGCCGGGTTTCGGAGCCCTTCGGGCCCGCTGTCCAGTGATCCATCACGCCCTTGGGGTGGAAGCTGGAAGATCCACGAGTGGACCACCCGGGCACGTACTCGACCTGGAGCCCACGTGCTTCGAGATGCCGGACGAGAGTGTCTATGTGGGGCATTTAGTTGCCTTCTTCCTCGCCGGATCCGGCGGCTACAGTGGTGGGTGCTTCATCCGAGGCGTGGTCGAACATGCGACCGAACCGCTTAGTGTCCCAGTCCAGCGTCTGGTCATCGTCAGGGATGTCGGCAGCGGTGACGTCTATCCCGGCCGCTGCATCTTTGATCTCGGTCATGGCTTGTTCCTGCCTTTCGGGCATAGAAAAACCCAGACACAGATTGCGTCTGGGTAAAAGAAAAACCACTCCGTGAGGAGTGGTAACGAAATAGATCTATATTTCTACAAAGTCTCGGTGGTTCGAGGATCTTGATGCCGATCTTCCTCGTCCGAAGCGGCTACCATGCGATTATGAATATCCATTCAAACCGCGATAAATTCCTTGTCAATTGGCAAAAACTGGATCGTCAAAGCATGTCGCTTGGCAGGCGTACCAAGTACTACAAGTACCGAATAGCAGCATTCATTATCTATATTCTGGCTGGTTTGGTAATCGCTGATTTCGGAGGTTCCATGCTGGCGACCCCTCCGATCGGAACGACAGATCCTAGCGTGGCACCTAACGAGGCCTCGCTAGGATACGCCACACTATCCTTCGGTGTAGCAATAGTGGCTGTGGGGTTCACCTTCCTTGGGTTCCAGCGGGACAAAGGTATGGAAGAGGTTACTGCTGGGACATACCTTCTTCTGAGAGCAATGCTAGAAGAAGACAACCCAGCTTTATCCGTTGCGAAAGTTGAGACTGAATGCTGCGATTCTTACCAATGCCAATGCGCGGATGAGCTACCAGCGCATGGCCGCTCGTGTGAATGCCACTGTATGGTTGCTGATTTGCAATCCAAAGGCGAATAGACGTTATAGCGTACAGACAGGCGAGCACAAGAAAAGAACCAAGCATGTAGTTAGTCCTTGAGGAATTTTTCTGCGAGCCGGTGGATCTTTTCTTTCATCGGCCCAGTCTCCATAACGTGCAGGCTGAATTCGCGCAGCGTGTGCGCGAGACCTTTTTGCAGGTCGCGATCCGCTGAACGAAGAATGCCCACGGATTCATCGATGCCGCGCAAGTCTTTCGAATGCGTATCGAGCTTTTGACCATGAGCTTTCAAAGTCGTCGCTATTTCATTCACCGCATCGAGCGCGTCCGATGCAGCAGTACCAACGTCGTCCACACGATCAGACAAGGACGTTGGCCGGTTATTGATCGACTGGTGTACTGCTGCGGTGTCCTTGCTTGTCTTGGACACATCGAAGGAAAGCTTTGTGACGATAGCAGTTAGCAGGGCGAATACCCCGCCAATGATCGACAGGAGTACTGCTTCCGTAAGCCATTCAGGCATCGGCGCTCCTTGGGTCGGTGTGTTCGGTGGGCATTGATACCTTTCGGTGGTGAAAAATAACCTCATGATAGACTTGACTTATAGAAAAATCTATGAATGAGGTAATTTAGTGCTTTACAGAAACATAATCGTAGACACCGGACAGCCCTTCGGCCCCGTCTTCAAAGCAGAATCCCTAGAACAAGCCAGAGTCATATCGCTAGAAATGATAAAAGAAGCCCAACGAGGCGTCCATGAGGATCTGACGTTCTACACCCAGAAGCTTGATGGTGAAAAGTGGGTAACGGCCATAGCCTAGAGAGACTCATGTGTGTGATCAACTTTAATTAGGCCATTACGGCTGAAGAAATAGACCATTTCAGCGGCCAAATTTAGGCCATTAAAGCGGTAAGAAGTAGGCCACCCACGCCACCGGGACTGCCAAGAATCCTCCGCAGCCCCGACCGCGGCCACCCATTGATCATCACGCCCAGACGTTGCCCCCCCCCCCCCCCCCCCTTTGCCTCGCTCCTGTCACGTAGAAGACAGCAAAGGACATGGGCCCGTCTGGCCAGATAAATTCCTTACGGCGCCCCATTTTGCCTATGCTCGGCGCCGGAAGGTCTGGAAGGAAATGACGGAACCCATGTCCGTGCAAGAAACTATCAGGAAATTAGACTCTGAGGGTATCTCAGGGCGTAAAATCGCCGTTCAGCTGAACCTTCAGCCGAGCCACTGTCGCCAAATACCTGCGCATCACCAACTACTCACCAGCCCCGCCCAAAGCGGGTAAACGGCCAGCTGGTTCAGTCATCACCGGCTTCGAGGAAGGAGGTAGCCCCCGGGTAGTGGACACCCTGTAACTGACCCATAATGGTCAGAGAAATCAGGAGTTAAACTATGCCGAAGAATACCTACACCGCGCAGTTCAAGGCTGACGCCGTGCACCTGTACGAGTCCCACCCCGACCTCGGATACACCAAAGCAGCCGAGGACCTTGGCATTGCCCGAGGCACGCTGAAAACCTGGGTACGGCAGGACCGGATCAAGCGAGGAGCCCCGACACAGCAGTCCACCGGCAGCGCCCAGATGCCTGACCCCGAGCTGAGTGCCGAACAGCGTTTGCTTCAGGCACAAGCTGAGAACCAGGCATTGCGGGAGCGGAACAAGACTCTGGAGTCCGCCAACAGCGTGCTGGCCGAGGAGCGAGATATCCTGCGCAAGGCCACGAAGTATTTCGCGGCCGAGACGAACTGGTGATCCGCTTTCAGTTCGTTGAAGATTACCGAGACACCCATGCGGTGAAGCGGATCTGCGTGGTGCTGGGGCTGAACCGCTCCAGTTACTACAAATGGCGTGCAGCACGCCCGGCCCGGGCCGCACGCGGCTTGGAAGATCAAGCGTTACTGGATCATATTCTGCGTCATTACAAGGAATGGAACCGGACGTTGGGGTATCGGCGGATGAGCGTTGAGCTGGCTTGCGACCCACGGGTGCAGGATGATCCTTTGGTTGACGGGCCGGTGAATCACAAGCGTGTGGCCCGGTTGATGCGGGAGAATAACTTGGTTGGAGTGCACCTGCGCAGGCCCAAGTCCACGACGGTCAGGGATCCTGGCGCGCAGGTCTTCAAGGATTTGGTGAATCGTGATTTCACCTCCGAGGAGGTCGGGTCGCTCTACGTTGGTGATATCACCTACCTTCCGTATGGGAAGGAAGGGAGATTCTTGTATTTAGCGACGGTGCTGGATGTGTGTTCTCGGCGTTTGGTGGGCTGGTCGATTGCTGATCATATGCGTACCGATTTGGTCGTGGAAGCGCTGGAGTCGGCGGCGGTGGCCAGGGGCTCGGTGGCTGGCGCTCGGATGCACACCGATCATGGCGTGCAATACACCTCATCCCAGTTCCAGAGCGTTTGCCGGCGGCTGGGCGTGGTGCAGTCGATGGGCCGCATCGGGTCAAGCGCCGATAATGCGATGGCGGAGTCGTTCAATGCCACGTTGAAGCGTGAGACGTTGCAGGGTGCCAAGCGGTGGGACTGTGAGCAGTCCTGCCGGGCCGAGGTGTTCCGGTGGATTGTTCGGTATAACAACCTGCGGAAGCATTCGGCGTTAGGCTATAAGTCGCCTGTTGATTTTGAGGGTGATTTTCACGTTATGATGGATTTCGCTGCTTAGCGTTTTTGTTCCCGGTGTCCACTTCCCGGGGGCCGCCCGAGGCCAGACGCATGATTACTGCGGCACTCATCTGAGACCACCATCGAGCAGCGAAGCCAATGGCACTGGGGCCGGTAGCTCCTCCAAGACTGAGAACTGAGCGATCGTCACGCCGTTCAGGTTGATCCGGCCGAAACCCTCTTCACCCTTCTCAGTGAGACTGCCGGCCTCTACGACGACATTCGCGCCCAGGTCCTGCCTTGCCGCCCACTTCGAAACGACCTTCACGGCTTGCTTTGCGCGGTCGCCCTTCGGATACGGCTGGTGCTGAATGTGGAATGTCTCGGAAACCTTGCCTGAGCGCACAGGATGAACTCGCACAATAGAGTTGACAGTCATTACCCCTGACCGCCTTGCCCACGGGACAGCCTCACTTGGTGCGCCACCCGGACCGTCATCTTGGACATGAAACTCCCCTTGCATGGAATAGATTTATCCTGTGGAACTAACTGCATTGCTAATCTCGGCCCTTTCCCTGCTCATCGCGCTTGCCTCCGCGATCTGGGCGGTCAGCGCCAGCCGAGGGGCAAACAAGCACGCCAAGAAAGCTAGCGAGAAGTCCGATACTGCGAATCAACTGAGCGCGAAAGCCAACAGCATCGCCCAAGACAGCAAGCGCATCGCAGTAGATTCCCGCAAAATAGGCGAAGAAGCGCTGACGCTCGCTCGTCGGACTGAGGCTCGTGAAAGCGATACGAGCAATATCCACTGGGAATTTGACTGGGAACAGCCAGGCACCTACACCGTTACCAACCGGGGCGACGACGAAGCTCTTGACGTACGGATCATCGTGGACATTGATGGCGAAGAAGTCCGCAAAACGGTGAAATCGATCCCCGGTGGCGGCAGCGTTCAAATCGAATGTCCGCAGGCCCGAGCCACCTACCTGCGGGAAGTACGTGAGTACAGGGCGAAGAAACGGGACTACGCGATCCGTAGCCGCCTCGGATTCAGTCTTCCGCCCGACACTCTCGCCTACTCCTACCACTTCACCCACGAACGGATCGACTGGGTATCCCAATCGGGTAAGCCGGGAGTTCACGATAAGCAGTACCCTGTTGGCCTGCTCGGAGAGTTCGACTGAAGTCGATTGTCGAGAGTCCAGCCCTTGAATCAGATCACCCACGAGGTAGCCACCACTTCCCGCTGATTGTCGATGTATGCCTGGATATCGGTTGCCGCGATCCGAGTGGTCTTTCCACGGGTGCCGACCATGACCTTCGGCAGATCGCCCTGGTTGATCAGGTCGTACACCGAGGTGAGCCCCATCGACAGCAGCTCGTCCGTTTCGGCCACCGTAAACAACATGGGTACCGGCCGAGTCTCCATTGGCAGCCCCGGCTCAACGTCGATCACCTGCTCACTCCTGCGAGCATTGGGAAAACTGACTACACTAGACATTGAAATCACTTCTCTCTTTAGCTTTTGGTTTTGGTTTCGTCGCCCTCAGCAGTTGCACCTGCTGAGGGCTTTACTTTTACCCGTGCACTCGGGGTTTGATCCCTCTCGGTAGACTCAGAAGTTCCTACACTTGTATTGCCTTCTGAGAGGGAAGAATGAAAACCTGGCTTCAAATCGACGGGCATTTCGCCCTGGCCGCAACACCCGACGTGGTCACTGCTCTCACCGTTGGCATAGACCTTTGGCGCATCCATAACTCGGAACGCGAAATCAATCTCGAAATCAGTACCGGCACGCAGCACGCAGTCGCTTTCTACATCACCCCGAATACGAGAGTGAGTGCCTCCAGCAGTGATCAGTTCAAGCCGAATTCTGACCTTTTGGATATTTTCCGAAACAACGTCCCCGCGAGAAACTCCCGCCGAATCTACTGGGACGGAAACACTGTCACCTTCGGAAGCAATTCCCGCGAATGGTGAACGCACGACGTCGCTGATTAGACGCCCAGGTACATGGAACGGGTTAGGTATCTCTACCCCGATCCTGTTCTGGTGGGCTTCCAGCAGGCCAGCTAAATCAAGCCACGAGGCAACTCCAGGAGCGACCTTCACCCAGTACACAGGCTGAGGATCATCGTCATGACTGCGAATGTGTTCCTCGATCTCGTTTTCGTAATACTCCTGCTGCTCGTAATCCTCAGCGGTGCTCAGCTCTCCACCGATCCCGATGTGGAACGAGCAGCCGGGCTCTTGGCACTGATACTCACTCACGTCGCACTCCGTCCGTATAGGTTTGGGTTATGGATATTTGGATTTCGGTCGGATTAGCCGGCGCATCGTTTCTCTTCGGCCTTTGGTCTTGGTGGGCTTCCAACAAGTCCAGGGCTGCCCGACGAGCTGCTGAATCCGCCGAGAACAATGCACGACGTGCAACGGACGCTGCCGAAGCGAGCGCTACCGAACTGCGAAAGCTCGTGGAGAGCTTGAGCCTTCCGCCGTTGGTTGCGACGAGGCCCGCGAGCGCAAATTCTCGTTTGGTGATGTTGCGGAATACTACGAGCGAGCTGATCTTGGTCGCGGAAGTCTTGAACGCAGACAAGTTTGTTCGCATGACCCCGGAGGCCGAGCTGCCGTTCACGATTCCTCCTGGCGCCCAGTTCGAGATTCTTGTGATGGGCGCAATGGGTGCCCAGACTCCGTCGAACTTTCACTTTTCAATCTCTCAAGGCGGCGAAGTGCGAGACGTGCACGTTCCGATTCCTTCACGCTCCTCATAGCAAATACGCCGGAACCAATCGCGCTCAGGGTAGTTACCACCAGCATCACGAGCGCTTGTTCCTTGCTCATGCCGCCGCACCTTGCTTACGTACGGTGGATGCATCATTCGTCACCTCGGGCATGACATCTTGCTATTCAAGAATGAACAAATCCTCCCAGTCAACGAATAGTCGTGCTGCAATCAAAAGCGCCAAGTCTTCGGCTAGTGTTTTCATCTTCCCGGTTTCGAGCTGGTGGATCGTCGCCTCCGAACGTCGCCCCAAGACCGCCAGGTCACGCTGGCCGAACCGCTGGTTTATCCGCTTCCGCCTAAGTGCGGCCGGATCCTTTGCACGCATCCAACTCTCCTTTCGAATGAGATTGAGGTGCTTACGTGCTCCACGCATAATCCAGCATTCCTTCCACTTTTCACTTTGACAAGTTTAGTTTGCATCATGCGCAACTAGGTTGTCAACCCGAAAAGTGAAATATCCCAGTAAACTAAACGGAATGGGGACAAGTCACTTTTCAGTAAACTTGTTCGCCGGATTGAGCAAGTGACAGTTCATCAAGGAAAGTCGTAGTTGTGAACGAAACAGATTCCCTCAAAGGCCTGGTTGAGTTAGCCCTCCGCCGTCATGACACGTCAGCCCGACAGCTAGCGCTCAAGGCCCAAGAAGGCGGCCACAAAATCACCTACACGACGCTTA
Organism: Glutamicibacter sp. 363; assembly: GCF_052379505.1. NCBI lineage: Bacteria > Bacillati > Actinomycetota > Actinomycetes > Micrococcales > Micrococcaceae > Glutamicibacter > Glutamicibacter sp. 363. The sequence goes on from NZ_JBQSYR010000037.1 coordinate 10,232, forward strand.
ACCACATCAGGAACAACACCTACAGGTCGATCCCTGGGGCAGTAACCCTAAAGGCAATTGCGTATCTGGCCGGCGTAGACGAATCTGTGGCGTTCACAGCAGCGGGACAAGCCGTCCCCGGCCCGCCACTAGCCGACGAACTTCCACCAGGCGCAGACCACCTCTCGCCCAAGTCACGGAAAGCCGTTGTCGAAATGGTTCGGGTCCTCGTCGACCTCGAAGCAGGTAACAATGCTGAACGCACAACTACTCAAGATAGCCCAACTACGAATCTCCGAGCAGTGGCGCCCACGAGTGACACTAGCCAGGGACAGAAGACCGAGCCCGCAGGCAGCATCATCGAATTCCACGGTGCCGAAGCTGAAAAGTACCCGGCACCACCTATTGAATCTTTAGCAGCACACCCGAAGGTGAAGACCAGCCGCGAGCAGCTCGACGAACAAACCAGCGAGTGGGAAGGTGAGCGTGACTAGCAACGTTATTCAGATGGATCCTTGGCAGAATGCATCTCTGGATTCTTATCAACGCCCGGTGGCGAGTGCTATAGCATCGAGTATTCTGAGGCACGCTGATACGGGCTGTTCGCCAATGCTGATGTCAACTCAGGTCCCAGGGGAGTTGTACTGGGTGAAGCCACAACATAATCCACACGGTCAAACTTCGCTTCTGGCAGAGCAAGTAGTTGCAGCTGTTGGTAGATATCTTGGCGCGCCTATCCCGCACACTACGTTGATTGAGATCCCTGGCGGCTTTTCGAGCTATAGGCTACCTAGCGGTAGCCTGCTTGCTACCGGCACGGCTCATGCGAGCAAGCATGTCGAAAGCGAATGCGTTGAGGACACCGAACTTCTCTATGTGCCAAAAGACGGCAACCGCTATAGGGCTCCAAAGTTTATCGCGTTGTGGGAATGGTGCTTTGGTGAGGACCCTCAGTGGCTTTATGCACAAGCCGAGGACTATCAGCTCTGGACTTTTGATCATGGTCTCTGGTTGGGCGGCGGTGGCGACTGGGAAGTATCGGATTTACGGAAGACAGGGACTAAGGTTTTCGGGTGGTCAGGTTCAGTCAAAGGCATGGACTCCGGAACATTCGCGGGACTGGCCGATGCAATAGAATCCTGCACAGTGTCGGATCTCCTATCTATGGTGTCGGCTGTGCCCGTAGACTGGGGATTCACGGATTTTGAATTAATTGAAGTTGCCAGGTGGCTAGATGAGCGGCGTGAAAGCGTCGTCACCAGTTTGCGGCAGCATGCGCGGAACACTACGAGCTAGGGGGGATGACTATGAGCAACGAGTACATGAGTTGGATTTTGAGGTACATCCCCAACACCGCTCGTGGCGAATTCGTTAATATTGGCGTTTTAGTTGGCTCCGATGGTTTGGACTGGGCGATTCGGCACGTTTCGAACTTTACGCGCGCGAGTCGGCTAGGTGGAGACGCGACTTTTATGCGTCCTCTGATGCAGCGGTTGTCTTACCGCGTGGCTGAGGCGAACGATTCAAGTTCATCCGAATCGAACAATGTGTTCGTTGCTGACAATTCAGAGACGATCAGCTATTGGGCCATAGAAGAATTGCGCGTGCGATTCAATAACAGCTTGCAAATTTCGGAACCTACACCTGCATTTGGTTCAAGTGCTGCAGAAATTGCGAACATTCTTTATGGGCATCTCGTATCGGAAACCATCCGCGAGTCCGTTCCGCGGTCACGCACCAGAATGAAAAGTAATTTCAGGACCGCAGTGATGAACGCTTGGCATCACGATGCAGCGATTCCATTGGAGGTTGGTCCGGTAATTGAGATCGGCCACCTGCATCAAGATTTTGATTTCGCGCTTCTAGACGGCGAAGTTGAGCAAATGACACAAGTCATCAGCATCAATCGAAAAGATCGTGCCTTGATCCGGAAAGATATCTCTGCGTGGAACTACGCGGTAACTCGGCTGCGGCAAACCGGTGCCATTCTGCGGTCGAAGGAGTTGTCGGTTCCTAGGGATACTCCAATTATCATGATCCACGACGAGCCAAAAACCACGGAGCAAAGAGAAATCTTGCAATTTGCTCGCGAGGGCTGGGGAGAGCTTGGAATCGAAAGCTTCTCCAATAGAGAGATCACCTCAGCAGCTTCAAGGGCGCTCACCATGGTCAGCTAGCATGTCATTCCGACAGTTTGGTTTGCGTTAGCGTCACATTTGGGCAACTGCCCATTCGAACATATGTTCCAGTTATGCAGAATGCATGGGGCATGCTGCGCTCACTCGCGCACGTAATGATTATTTGGCATAGACCACACCCGGAAGTAGTGGCAGCGACGGACGGACGTCGGATCTGGATTGATCCAGCGCTCACGACCTCCGAGCAACGGTGCTTCCTGGCACACGAAGCGATCCACATCAAACACGGGCACACCGAGTGCCAGCCACCCGCCGTCGAACGGCAGGTCTGCCTGGAGGTTGCTCGTTTCTTGATCACTTTTGAGGATCTCCAGCGCGTTGCTGGTTGGTCAACCTGCCCGGCAGAGATAGCCGAGGAACTAGGCGTGATCGAGCAAGTAGTACTCGACCGCTTGGCCACGCTCGACGGCGACCAGGTGCAGCAGCTCTGGGCCCCGGCCGAGCACATCGCCTAACTCTTTTCCACAATTCGTAATCCCACCGCGTCAAGGGTCTATTTGGCGCGCACACTTTCCCCAAGGAGGGAAACCCTTGGGCACCTCAGAGAAGCCCGCGCGCACCAGGCGCGGCAACATGGAAGGCTCCACGCCAAGGCAACGCAAGGACGGCCGCTGGCAGGTCAACTACCCAGTCGGGCAACGGCCGGATGGATCCACAATCCTCGAATCTGTCTACGGCCGGACGAAATCCGAGTGTCGCGCCAAAGTGCGGAAGCTGTCCACCGAAGTCGCTGCCGGCAATTTCGTGTCCGGCCAATCCCCAAAGCTTATCGAGTGGCTGGACTACTGGCTAGCAGAGATCGCCCCGCGGACTGCCAAGAGCCCACAATCCAGGGCCACATATGCCAACAAGATCAATTCCCACATTCGCCCACACCGAATCTCCGCGAAGCGAATGGACAAGCTCACACCGAGCGACTTCGAAACGGTGTACTCCAGCATGCGCGAGCCACTCAAATCCAAGGACGGCCACCACTCGTGCTGCGCTCTCCGAGTCCAGCATTGCCGGCCTACACCGGGTCCTCCGGCGAGCACTGAATGTTTCGGGAAGCGTGGACTGCTTGCGAAGAATCCGTTGTTGACGTTGGATGCGCCGACTCCCGAGGCTTTTGAACCGCAGGTGTATTCGACGGATGAGGTGCGCCGGATGATCGCTGCAGCGCAGGAGCGTGATGATGAGGCTCGGTGGCTGCTGAATCTTATGCTCGGTCCCCGGCAAGGTGAGGCGTTGGGGCTTACTTGGCCTGATATTGATTTCAAGACGGGGAAGATCCGGATTGAACGCGAGCTGTTTGTACTGCCTTGGAAGCATGGCTGCGAGGTGGATCAGACGGGGAAAGCTTCGTGTGGGCGCCGTTATGGTTCCAACTGTTCGGAGCGCGTGGGCGGTGGATACTTCACAGGCCCGCCTAAGAGCTCGGCAGGCGTTCGAAGCGTGATTATGCCAGCGCCACTGCGCGAACCCCTTTGAGCGGTACGCAGAGGCCCAACGAATCGTGCGCACGCATGAGCCGTGGACAGCTTGGGTGGATCAGGACGGCAAGGAGCGCGACCTGGTGTTCTGCCGGCGCGGTGGACTGCCGATGTATCCGAAGGCTGACTGGCTTGCCTGGCGATCGCTTCTCGAGGATGCCCAGGTTCCCGTCGGCCGGCCTCACGATGGCCGGCATACGGCGGCCACCACGATGCTCTTGCTTGGCGTGCCGGAACGAGTCGTCATGGAGATCTTGGGCTGGTCACAAATCTCCATGCTCACCAGGTACCAGCACGTACTCGATGAAATGCACCAAGACGTTGCGGAGAAACTCACAGATCATTGGGCGCCGAAGCCACCAAGTGCGCCTTCGAATGTCGTTTCGTTGGCTGATCGACTGGCCGCACGGCGAGCGCAAAATCAATAGTTTTCTGTGCCAACTATGGTCAAACTATGGTCAAACGTCGGAAACGTCTTAAATGGAAAAACGCTGGTTGGCTTGTTTTCACAAGTCAACCAGCGTTCTTTCTTGTAGGGCGTGCCGGACTTGAACCGGCGACCAAGGAATTATGAGTTCCCTGCTCTAACCAACTGAGCTAACGCCCCACTATGAGAATTACCGCCACAGCGGTAACCACACTCGAAATATTCTAGGGCATGACCAGCCAAAATCTCGATTCGAGGTCGCGGTGGTGTCCTCACGCTCTAATGCTGGTTGACGCTTTGACCGCGGTATAGCGCTTCGAAGGAATTCATGGTCTTCTCCTGCGCATGATTCATGACCTTGCGATGGCCAGCTTCGCCCAGTCGTTCGCGGGCCTGCTGGTCCATGCTCAGCACCGTATCAAGCTTCTGCGCCAGGTCTTCGCGGTTCCCGGGTTCAAACATGTAGCCGTTCACCCCCACATCGACAAGATGCGGCAGTGCCATCGCATTGGCGAGCACCACAGGCTTCGATGCGGAGAGCGCCTCCAACGTCACCAGAGACTGCAACTCGGCGGTGCCCGGCTGACAGAATACGTCGCAGCGCAGGTACGCAAGGCGAAGCTCCTCGGTAGTGACGTGGCCTAGGAACCGAACTCGATCGCTCAATCCCTGCTCGTGGGCAATACGCTCCAGGGGTGCGCGCTGTTCACCGCCCCCGACTACTTCGAGGACTGCGTCGGGAACCTGCTTCATGATGGCCAACGCCTCGATCAGTTCATTGACGTTCTTCTCAACAGCTAAACGGCCAACAAAAAGAATCGTCGGCGCTTCGTTGCGAACTATCTCTTCGCCCTCAGCCAACTCATAATTTCCGGCTTCAATGCCATTGGACAGCGGCAAAACCTTGGTCAGTCGTGCATAGTCTTTCATGGCTTTGGCCGCCAGCGGGGTGGGCGTGGTAACCGCGTCGGCCTTGCCGAAGATCTTTCCCATATCGCGCCAGGAGTTACGCGCGACAATTTTCTTGAACCACTTCGGGAACGGCAAGAACGGGTCGAGGTTCTCGGGCATGAAGTGATTTGTTGCGACCGAGCGCACACCGTGCTTCCGTGCGTAGGCAATCGTCTGCTGGCCGATCATATAGTGGCTCTGCGCGTGCACCACATCCGGCTTGATATCGGCCAGGAGCTTATTGATCTGTGAGTTAACTTCCCAAGGAAAAACGATCCGGAAGTACTCGTGGGTTGGTACGGCGTGGGATTGCAGGCGATGCACAATCGCCTCCGGACGAACTTCGGTGAAGGTCTTGCCGTTCTCCCCGCGTACCGCCAAGACGTGCACGCGATGCCCACGCTCTTTCATGGCGGTGGCCAAGCGATAACAGAACATGGCCGCGCCATTGATATCCGGCAGGTAGGTATCGGCGGCGATGACGATCGTCAGCGGTTTTTCCTCGGCCACGTATTGTCCTTGTTCGATCAACATATTGTCTTGTGAGAAGTACTTAGCTATTTCTATGTGTCATGGCTAGACAGGGTTTTTAAATGCCGCGCCTTGGCTTTGCGATCCAGAACCACCGGATGATGACGAGACAGCGCCACCACGCCAACGATCGCAAGCACCCCGGCCAGCGCCATGGCCACAGCCAGCATGGCAGGCACATCCGGACGAAGCTCACCCAGGATCGTAATGCCTATGGCGATGCCGACAATCGGGTCAATTACCGTCAGTCCTGCGATAACCAAGTCCGGCGGTCCCTTTGAATAGGCGTTTTGCACAAAATATGAACCAAGCAGCCCCGCCACCACCACAGCTGCTAGAGCAAGCCATGGCACCGATGACCAGAATTGGCTGCCCAAGTGCAGCACATCGATTGCGACGGTACGTACCAGCACCGCTACGAAGCCAAAGAGCACACCGGCCCCTACGATGTAGAAGATAGCCCCGAGTTTCCGGTGGAAAAACAGTGCAGTGATTCCGATCATTGCGATAACACACGCCAGAATCACCTCGATCAGCAACTCCTCGGAGTTGCTGACCTGATGCTGATCACCGGTAACGTTGATTGCCATCAGTACGAACGTGGCCGAGCCAACCATACAAGCGGCAATCGCGAGTACCGTCGGAAGATTCATCGTGAGCTTGTGTTCGCGCGCATTGACCACCGTGGTCACCACCAGCGCGATGGCGCCAATTGGCTGTACGACGGTCAGCGGGGCGCTGGCCAATGCGAAGACATTGAGCACCATGCCAAGCCCGAGCAGCAGCAAACCACTCATCCACCGGCCATTGCCCATCAGCTTGCCAATATTGCCGAGGGTGACATCCAAACCACCGGCGGCAGACTTTACGGCGCTCGATTGGAAGTGCGCGCCGAAGGCAAGGCAAAAGGCACCGCATAGTGCCGCTGCAATAGCGATCCAAACCATGTCAGTGCCTTTCCCACTAGTTCCTTGTATTCCGAGAGGCCATGCTGCGCGGTTGCGTGATATCGCCGCGCCACCTCATCGGTTCAAGAACCTAGGAGCGCTTGACCAGCTTACGAATGATCGCAACGAGAGCCCCGGCCGACGCTGCAATGATCGCAAAAGGCTTAGCCTTCTCCACCCGTTCTTGTCCTGCACGATCAGCTTCGCTGTTCTCACCATTGTTCACCGACGGGGTGACGAAACTACGTGCCTTGGCAGCAGCGTTAGTCACCGAGTCTCCGGCGTTTTCGGCAAACTGGCGTGCTTTGTCGATTTTGGCTTTGGGTCCTAGAACGCTCTGACCCAAGTTGTCGCGCAACGCCTGTATCTGGCGGCGGCGACGCTTTGTGCGAAGTACCAATTCATCCGCGCTAGGAGCCGGAGGTTTAGGTTCCTTCTTCTTGTCCTTTGCGGACTCTTCGGATTCGTCCTTCTTGCGCATTGGCTCATCCAAGGTGCTGACGTCGAAGTTGCTGCCGTCCTTGATCACACCGATATCGTGGCGCAGGCCGCGAATCGCTGCTTCTGGAGTCAGCGGCAAGGCTTTCTTAACCTTGAGATAAATAACAAGGGCAAGAATTGCTGCCACCAGCAGGAAGAAACCTGCGACGATCAGTGCAGCTGCCCAGCCCTGGAACCAGATAGCCAACACGTTCACCAAGGTGACAACCACTGCAACTACAAACAGCGAAACTACTACAAGTGCGCCCGCCGCAAGTCCGGCGGCCACACCCAAACTGATGCCCTTGCTCTTGAGCAAGGTGGTTCCTAGCTTGATCTCGTCCGAGAGCTGCTGCGGGACAAGCTCCTTGAGTCCATCGACTTGCGCCTTGGCACTCTTGACGCTCGACTTCAGGCTTTCATCTGCTTGCATCGAATCAGCTTCAGACATGGTTTCTCCATATTCTCGATCGCTCGGCAACCGGTGTTTCCACGCTAGCACTCCGGTTACCGCCTACGTATCAGTCTTCAGGCGTAAACCCCACAGCTAAATCTCATGCCACGGGTGTAACTGTTAACGATTTGAAAGTCTATCGTCTATCCACTTGAGCTTATAGGAAGCGACCGCATCAATATGCATGCCCCGTAGTTCACATCCTGTTCATCAGTTACCTGCCGACTAATCGTGTCCGAGGCCCGTCAATACCTCACCGACCAGAAATCCGATTCGCTCTCAAGGATCAGTTTTATATAGTCCATGCTGACTACCCGAACCTCTAGCCGTCCGCCGCGTCTCAAAACGCACCGGAGCGAACACGCGATTACCTAATAAATATCCTAGCCAGAGCCCAACTCGCGACGCTATCAGGGTTTCCCCTGAAGATCGCGCAGATATCCCGAAGTCCAATGGGTGAAGCTTTAATGAATAAGGCCCCAACCGCGTCATGCGGTTGGGGCCTTAAGAAAGCTCCTCCAACTGGACTTGAACCAGTAACCCTTCGATTAACAGTCGAATGCTCTGCCAATTGAGCTATGGAGGAATACAACGAGTAATACCTTAGCATCGGCCAAATGACGTTTTCAAATCGACTACACGCTGCGTCCAGAACAACGTGCCCAGTTAATTTTAATAGCCCAAAAAAGAGGATCGTAGTGACTGCCGGCCGACCAATCTCAACATGGAGCCTTGACACTGTCGAACCAATAATTCGAATCTGCTATGTCAGCGTACTGACTGGAGCAGATCGAATTCCCGACGACGTGCCATGACCTCGTCTGGGTCCCACCCGAGACCGGGGACCGAAGAAATCAGCAGCTTGGTGTAGTCGTGCTGCGGATTCTGCAACACGTCTGACACTATCCCCTGCTCGATGGGATCCCCTCGATACATGACCATCACCTTGTCACTGACCTCCTGGATGACTGCTAGATCATGGCTAACAAAGAGCAACGCGATGCCGCGCTCCGCGCGGATCTCGTTGAGCACCTGAAGAATCTGTGCCTGCACCGACACGTCCAGTGCCGACACGGCCTCGTCGAGGACCAACAGCTTCGGGCTGCTGGCCAACGCGCGGGCAATGGCCAGACGTTGGCGTTGGCCGCCACTGAGTTGATGCGGGAAGGAAGACAGAAGTCGCGGTTCAAGACGCACAGAGTTCATGAGCTCTGTGATTGCCCGCTGCAGCTCGTCGCCGCGCAGGGGCGATTGCAACTTCAGCGCCTGGCCCAAACACTGGCTCACCGACAGCCTGCGGTCCAGGGATCCATACGGATCTTGGAACACCATCTGAATTTCTGCGGCCCGTTCCTTTCGCCCCGCGGCACCCCGCCGATTGAGTGCGCGGTCGCGGCCAGCAATTTCAACGCTACCGGAATCCGGAGTCTCCAAGCCCACGAGCATACGTGCCACCGTGGTCTTGCCGGACCCGGATTCACCCACCAGTCCCAGGGATTCCCCCGGCGCCAAGTCGAAAGAGACCTTGTTCGCAGCCACCACGGCGGGGCGCCCCTTGCCCATGTCGAAGCTCTTACAAAGCTCCCGAACGACGATACTCACAGTCTTTGTCCCTTCAAGCTCGGAACTGCCGACAACAATTCCCTGGTGTATTCCTCACGCGCGGCGGCAAATAGGTTATTGCCTTCCAGCTCCTCGACGATGCGACCCTTGAACATGACATAGACCCGGTCACAATAGGCGGCGGCCAGGTGCAGGTCGTGGGTAATGAAGAGCATGCCCAAACCTCGTGAGCGTTGGGCCTCGCGCAGCACCGATAGCACCTCAGCCTGAGTGGTGACGTCCAAGGCACTGGTAGCCTCGTCGGCCAGGATCAACTGAGGTTCGCTGCTGAGCGCCGCAGCTATCACCACACGCTGGAGCATGCCGCCGGAGAACTCATGCGGGTATTGGCGCATGCGTTTCTCCGGCTGGGTCAGCCCCACGGCGCGCAGCAGCTCCGTGCCCTTGGCGCGTGCGGCGAACTTGTCCACGCCCAGCACGTGGACCAGGCGTTCGGTCAGCGAGTCACCGATGCGCCGCACCGGGTTCAAGCTGCCCCGCGGATCCTGGTGAATCATGGCCACCTCCCGGGAACGCACCGAGTGGAGTGCATCCTCCCCGCAGGTAAGCACGTTCTCGCCATTGACGTTGACGGTGCCGGTACATGAGGCCGACTGGGGGTACAGCCGAAGGGCCGCCCTGACGGTGGTCGACTTGCCGGAGCCGGACTCCCCTACCAGGCCAACCACCTCGCCGCGTTCCACGTGCAGATCCACCCCGTGCAGCACGCGAGTGCTGCCTCCGGGCGTGGCGAAATCCAGTTGCAGGTTCTTGATCTCCAGGAGCATTGTCTTCCTTATGGCTTCTTGACGTTGAGCTGGTCCGAGAGTCGGACGCCGACGATGTTCACCGCGACGACGACGGCGGCAATGACCAAGCCCGGGGCGAGCGTTGGCCAGAGATGGCCCTGGATAATCCCGGCCTGGCCCTCCTGGACCATGAGCCCCCATTCGGAGCTTGGCGGTTGGGCACCGAAGCCGAGGAAGCTCAGCGTGGCGAGGCTCATTAGGCCCTCTCCGAAGAGCACCACCAGGTAGCCCAGTAAGGCCGGGGACATGTTGGGGATCAGGTAGCGCAGGCAGATCATCGGCGCGCTCACGCCTTGGATCCTGTAGGCGTCGATGTAGGGGCGGGAAAGTTCGGCCAGCGCAATACTGCGAGTGAACTTCGCGATCACCGGCGCGTAGGCAAGCGCCAGGGCCAGGATCGCGGTGGCCGGCCCCTTGCCAAAGACGGCGATGACCAGCACCACGAAGAGCAGCCCGGGGAAGGCAAACATCACGTCGGTGATGCGGGCCAGCAGCGTATCGACCCATCCGCCGTGCCAGGCCGCGAGCGTGCCGATCAACACCCCGAGCACCGTGGCCAGGGCGAGCAGCAGCAGCGGTCCGATCAGGCTTTCGCGCGCCCCGAAGAGCACTCGGGAGAAGATGTCCCGGCCCAATTGGTCGGTGCCGAACAGGTGCCCGGCCCCGGGCGAGGTCCAAATGGCCGAGAAGTCGATCTCGTCCGGGGCATACGGTGCGATCCAGGGCGCGAGGACCGCTCCCAGGATCACCAGGACCAGAAATCCCAGGCAGGTGTTGAAGGCCGCACCATACCCCTTGGTGCGTTTCCGCGGCGCATTGATCAGGGTCGTTGAGGTGCTCATGGTTTCCCCGTTCTGGCACGGATCCGTGGATCCAATAGTGGGTGGACGATGTCCACCAGCGTGGTCACCAGCATGTAGGCGACGATCATGTAGAGCAGCACCGCCTGCACGACGGCAAAGTCATGGGTGTTTATGGCGTCGACCAGCAGCGCGCCGACGCCGCTGATCCCGAAGACCCCCTCGATCACCACGGTGCCGGCGAGCATGCTCGCCACCACCAGGGCGACCATGGTGATCACCGGACCCCAGGCGTTGCGCAGTACATGCCGCACCACCAGCTTGCGTTCCGCCAGCCCGAAGCTGCGGGCCGCCTCGACGTGGTCTGCGTCCAACTGTTCGATCATCGACTGCCGGGTCACCCGGCTGACGATGGCCAGCGCCCCGATGGACAGGGAGACCGCGGGAAGGAACAAGTGGTGCAGCCGTCCGGCGATTCCGTCCCCGGCCCCGGTGACCGGGAACCAGCCCAAGGTGACGGACAACAAGTAGACCAGCAGCAAGCCGGTCACGAAGGAGGGGATCGATGCTGCAAGCGTCGTCGAGCCGGTGATCGCCGAGTCGACCCGCGAGCCACGGCGGATCGCCGAAACGATGCCAAGCCCGATGCCCAGGATGATGAACAGCACCGAGGCATAGCCAACCAGCCACAGCGTGTTGGGCAACCGGGTGGCCATCAAGTCCGACACCGGCTGCAGGTAGTGGAACGAGGTCCCGAAGTCGCCGGTGAACGCGTGGGTGAGCCACAGCCAGTACTGGACAAGCACCGGCTGGTCGAGGTTGTACTGGGCGCGCACGGCCGCGATTCGTTCCGGGGTGATGCCCTCGGGGTTGCCGATCAGGAAGGTGACCGGATCCCCCGGGGCCGCGTGCATGGCCATGAAGATGATGAACGACCCGGCCAGCAGGGTCACCAGCATACCTGCCAGCCGGCCAATAATGCGTTTCATGTGAGGCTACTTTCCCGCCGCCGCGCCAAGGTCGGCGGCCCACGGGTAGTAGATGAAGGCGGCCGACGAGGGGGCGCCGGTGACTTCGGCATTCAGCGCCACCGTCGCGGGGGTCTGAACCACCGGAACCCAGACCATGGCTTCGGTCCAGCGCGCTTCCAGCTCGATGGAGAGCTTGGCGCGCGCCGCGTCGTCGGTGGTTGCCTTGGCCTTGGCCACCAGTGCGTCGTAGGCCGGATCGGAGAATCCGACATAGTTCACCCGGGCGGTGCTCTCGCCGTTCTTGTAGAAGCCCACCGGGTCGTTCTTGGAGATGTAGTACTCATCGGAGAAGAAGTCGGCACTGGTGCGCAGGGTCTCGTCCGAATAGAAGTCGCCGTATTGCTGTGGCGGGACGGTGATGATCTTTGCGCTCAGGCCGATGCTTTGGGCGGCCGCGACCAGGGCGTTGGACACCACGTTGCGAACCGAGCTGCCGTCGCTGGCAATGACCAACTCGCCGTTGGGGAATGCGGAGGATGCAACGAGCTGCTTGGCCGCGGCAATGTCTGCCTCGCTCGGTTTGGCGGGCGCGCCCTCAAGCGCGTCGTAGGCGGTTTCGAACGTCTCGCGTTCATAACCCCAGGAGCCCGGGCCCACGGGGGTCTTCCAGGGTTCGGCCAGTGATCCGAATGCGGCGGTGGCGATGCCTTGCCGGTCGAGCACCAGGGACAGCGCCTTGCGGATGTTCGCATCCTTCAGGATCCCGCGTTCGGTGGCAATCAGCGACCAGACGTTGGTGGCCGGCCCCTGGGACACGGCGACATTGTCCTTGCCCTGCAGCGGAACGGCTGCGGCCGGCGAGTCCAGGTAGGCGCCTTGGGCTTCCCCGCTGATCAACGCGTTCACCACAGCATTTTCGTCTGCCCACCGGAAAGTTAGGGTTTCGGTCTTCGCGGCCTTGGCCGGGTTCCAGTATTCGACGGCCTGGTTCAGAACGACCTCGCTGCCGGACTTCCAGCTGCCAAGCTCATAGGGGCCGCTGCAGGCATCGGAGCCGCTCGGGCCGCCAAAAGCCTCGCCCTGAGCTTCGAGGGCCTTGCGGTTGTAGATGATGCCACCGTTGCCTGCCATCGCCTGGATGAAGATGGCGTCTTCGTCCAGCATGTGGGCAGTGACCTCGTGCGATCCGGTCTTCTCCAGCGATTTCACGTTGGCGTATTCGTCCGATTCCTCGGCGCCCTCGGCCATGTGGCGTTTCATGCTATAAAGCACGTCATCGGCGGTCATCGGGGTTCCATCGTGGAACGTCACGTCCTTGCGGAGCGTGAACACGACCGTGGCTTTGTCCACCCATTCGGCCTTTTGCGCCAGATGGCCGGAAATACTCAGGTCCGGCTGGAGCTGCATGAGACGCTCACAGATATTGGCCAGCACGGTACTGGCGCTGGTGGCACTGTCGGCGTCGGGATCCAGCGTGCTCGGTTCCTTCGAGAGCATCCACACTGCCTTGGCCAGGTCCCCGGTTGCAGGTGTGGTGGTGGGCCCGAAGCTCACTTCGACCTCGGGCACCGCCGTGGGGCCTCCGGCTCCGGAGCAGGCGCTGAGGCCGAGAGCAAGGGCGGCGAGCAGCGCCGGAATGGTGCGGCGTCCGGCGCTACGGCGAAGTGGACTGTTCATGATGCGTTCTCCTTCGTGGTTCCCATTGCGATTGAGTTGCGGCTGCCCGGGCCATCAAGGACGTTCCAGGGAAGAATTTGGTAGTCATTGGTGCAGGGGTTGCCCGGGGCAATGAAGTACTCGCCTGTGGTCAAGTCGATGCAGCTGGAGAGCAGCGTCGACCACTGGCGGACTTCGGGACGGCGCACATCCGGGTGGGTGCACACCGACTCCGGGTAGCCCAGATGATCAGACATGGCTTGATGAATCAGCTGGCGTGCCTGCTGGCTGTCCGTGGCCATGCGTACCTGGCTCAAGCCCGCTTCTGTGCGCGGTACCCGGAAGAGGGAGTCCACCGAGACCGGCTGGTAGCTCTCAGCCAGCTGGGCGGGGATGAATGCCTGGTAGTGGTTTCCGTGCACGAGCAGCCCGTTCGTGGGATACATCCAGCCACTGCGCCCCGGGGTGGTTTCCACGTCAATGGCAAATCCGTCCGCGAAAGTGAGTAACGCGTTGGAGGCGATGTGAGTCTTGGTGCGCACCAGCGTGTTCAGGGCGTCGGCGAATTCGCTCTGATTCAGCACCATACGGCGGATGAAGGTCTGCGGTAGCCCCAAGGCAGTGCCGAATCGGCCACCCAACCCATTGGCGTTCAGCGCAATGCCCGCGCTATTGGCCCCGTGCCGGCCGATCTGCCCGGCCTCCACCTGCATGATCAGCGTTGGCAGCGGGTCCTGAACAACGCGCAGGATCAGCACCGTGTCCCGAGTGCCATGGCGCCAATCCCAGTTTTGTCCAGCGTAGACGTGCCCGTCTCCGCTGGCAGAATCCAGCAGCGCAAAGCTCGTGCAACCCTCAACTTCATCTTCGTCCGGGGCGGGCAGAGCCGCCGCGTCGTAGATGACCTCCCCTCGCAGGTTCAACAACAGGATGTCAAGCATCTGGACCCCGGCGCCCTCGGCAATCCCGGCGACCTCCTCCATGATCTCCGGAGCCTTCTCGGCGCACAGTGGCACCCAAGCCGCCGCCCGTTCACGCATCCCCTCCCAACTGCGTCCGAGTTGTTGGTCAAAGGCCTCCGTGTAGAAGGAAATGGCCTTCGTGATTAGGTCGGCAGCTCCTTGTCCGTATTGCCTACCCCGTTCTCGCGGGGTTCCCGAAATCTCTAGGGTGCGAAGTTTCAACTGTTCCATTGAAGGTGTTCCTTATTGGCGCGAATGCCCGTTGCCGTTGGTGCCGCTCCCATAAACAGATGTATTGTCTGTTACAAGAAGGGAAGTGCTTGAAATGAACGATACAACAAAATCTGGTGATGTAACAGACATTACGGAGAATCCAGGCTTGTTAGTTTTACAGCAGCGGGTCCGCGACCACTGGGAAGAACTATCAAAGGCCGAACGTTCGGTGGCCCAACTACTAGTGCGCACCACTGCCGAGCGGCTGCTCTACGCCGGGGCGCAAGACCTTGGCGCAGAGAGCCGAACCAGCAACGCCACGGTGGTGCGCACCATCCAGTCACTCGGATACAGCGGTCTCTCCGAACTCAAGCAGCAGGTCGCGGCGCCGTTCTCCGCCGCGGTCTCCCCCGAGATTCGGGCACGCCAACGGATCAAGAGTATCGGAGGGAACATTGAGGAGGTCTGGCGCAGCGTGAACACGGAGGCCTCGGAACGCTTGGAACTGGCTTTCGCCGAATCCTCCATCGAACCAATGACGCGCGCCGTGCACTTGGCGCTGGCGGCCCCGCGGGTAATCACCTATGGCGTCGGAGCCTCGGGATTGGCAGCGGAGCATCTTGCTCTCAAGCTCAATCGCATCGGGCTTCCCTCCCATTTCATATCCGCCAGTGGCTTTCAACTGGCCGACCAACTGCTGATGATCAGCGCCGAGGACGCAGTGATGGTTTTCGCCCCTGGGCGAATGCTTGCAGACCTTCGCGTATTGCTCCAACGCGCTCGCGACGTAGGAGCAAAAGTCGTACTGATTAGCGACGAACTACAAGAGGAACTCAGCGGCGAGGTCGAGGTCTGCCTGCACGCCCCACATACCCCGACGGGACTCACCGCAGAAGCGCTGACCTCCCTGTTGGTGGCCGACGTTCTAGTCCAGACAATTTCCGCTATGGAGCAAACCCGAACGGTACAGACCAAACACGAACTTACTGTCCTGCGTCACGCCTTGGCCCATTAACGAGCTTTTCATGGGGTTTCGGATGAACGCTGGCTCCACGGCATTACACAGATCGGCGGATCGTCGTGTTTTCGGTAACGCCAAGAACCTATGAGCCGCCGACCAGGGTACTGGTTCCATCGCCCGGCTACTGGCTGTAGTTCACTTCGGGGGTCCATCGTGACATGGTGGATTGCGCCGCGAGGTACCGGTTCACCAGCGTTCGCGCAGGTGCGCTGCCCCTACCACGGACGGCTCAATAGGGTAGGTTCTCCAGCTGACTCCCGTGCACGTTGGCTTCTTTCTTTCAGCGTGCAAATCCGCATGCCAAAATCTCCATGCTCACTCGTTACACCAGAGAATGAGGTCGCCTACGTTTTTACGGTCCAACGGTCCGTGACAGCTCCCACTTAGTCCGCAGTACTCTCGAATCATGAAGTTCACGGTCGGTTCTTTGACGGTGTCCATATAGGCTCCGGAAGCCGTATCAATAATTGAAGAACTCAACGGACAGTTAACGAAACCGAAGACGAGCTAGTTGCCCGCCTCCGGCCCCAGTTTCTAAACTAGCGAATTGGCTGCGATGTCAAGACGCTGCTAAATCCGCCGCACGGCCCTCAATTCCTCACAGGTTATGAGCCACACCCCCATTACCTCTGGATTTAGGGTTGCCGCGGATCGCTTGGCTCCCAATGAGTTGAGTGACCCTTCGCGAGCGATCAGCAGTTGGTGTTGGGCTTTTTGTATCCGCCTGTCGATTATTGATTACCTGTTGATGCATCCAGACTGAAATAAAAGAAGCTGAAGCGATGCGCCCTAATACCTCGTCCCCGCTGTCATGCGGAGATTGATTCGCCTGACGAGGGAGTGGAAGCCGCGGATTTGCTCATAGTGGTGGCAGTTATCACCGCTCCTGCAAAGGCGAGGATGGCGGCACCAATGAAGGCCGCCGAATACCCCCGCGTCAGATCCACCGCGGACGGTTCGGCACCGGAGATACCGTAAACGATTGCCGTGAGGGCTGCGAGGCCGAGGGCCGATCCGATCTGGTAGCTGGTACTCACCAACCCGGAGGCAACACCCGTTTCGACGGGCGGTGCGGCATTGATCGCGGTACCAAGTGAGGGGACGAACGCCAATGACATCCCGAGGGCCGCCAGCAGCGATGCCGGTAGAACGTCTGTGGCATAGTTTCCGTCCGGTTGCATCAAGGAGAGCCACATGAGTCCGGCCGCCAGCACGAGCAGCCCGGTGACAATCAGCGCCTTGGCACCGAACCGGGCTTGAAGCCGTGGCGCCAACGCGACCATGACGAGCACGACCAGGCCGGTCATCGGCAGGAGCGCGGCACCAGCAGCGAAAGCGGTAGCACCGAGCACCTGCTGTAGATACAGATTCAGGAAGAACCACATGGATACCCATGCCGCACCCAGCAGGAGCTGTGCGCCATTGGCCGCCCCGAGGAGCGGCGTGCGAAGCAGTCCGAGGCGCAGCAGGGGGGTGCGGCTTTTTGCCTGAATCACGAAGAAAATAGCCAAAAGGACGAGGCCTCCGGCCAGGACGCCGAGAGTAGGCGCGGTAAGCCACCCCACTTCTGGGGCATTCACAATAGCGTAGACGGTCGCAGCAAGCCCGCCGGTCACGGTGGATGCCCCGGCGATGTCAATTGATCCCGACGCCTTCCGCGCGGTTCGAGGAAGCACCGTTGCGGTGAATGCCAGCACGAAGACCGCGATCGGAATGGTGACATAGAAAACCCAGGGCCAGCTCGCGTATTCGGTCAGCACTCCGCCGAGGAAGACGC
>NZ_JBQSYR010000038.1:0-24488 GCF_052379505.1 Glutamicibacter sp. 363
GGTAATCGAGGGGACAGTAAATCGCTTTTCCTCCGTCATGTGGGAGATTGAAAATGGGTTGCAGGTTCGCAGAACTGGCCATTGACTGCAAGAATCCGGTACTGATCGCCCGTTTTTGGGGCGAGGTCTTCGATTATTCGGTGCTCAGCGAAGAAGCTGGCCTGGTGACGATAGGTCCTGCCGAGGCAACTAAAGATTCGCATGCTCCGGTCTTGGCCTTCGCTCAGGTGCCGGAGGAGAAAACCATCAAGAACCGCGTACATCTTGATGTGCGCCCGGTCGACTGCACGCAAGACGAAGAGGTTGAGCGGCTCTTGGGGCTCGGAGCGAAATATGCGGAAGTCGAATCCAGCGATTTCCCATGGATCGTCTTGCTTGATCCGGAAGGCAATGAATTCTGCGTTTTGTCGGAGCAGGAGGCCTAGGCAGACGCGAAGAACGCCTCCATCCGGTAGCATGGATCTTCACGCAATGCGTGATCCGTGTCACCAAATGGGGGTTGTGGCTAGCTTGGCAGGGGACGTCCGTAAAGCCGTAGTTATCGAGCACGAGTTTGAGGTTCGCGCGGTGTTGTCGCGCCTGCTAAAACAAGTTGGATTTGTCGTGCACGAGACGTCCTCTGGAGAAATTGGAGTAGAGCTAGCCGAACGAATCAACCCTCAGGTGATTGTGGTTGGCTCCGGACTTCGGGACATCGACGGCCATGAGACCCTGCGCCGACTCTCGAATCGCGTTAGTGCCCATTTGCTTGCGGTGCTTGATTCCGATGAAGAATTCGACGTAGTGCACTCCTTTGACGCGGGGGCCGACGGCGTGATGGCCAAGCCGTTGCGTGAGCGGGAATTCAGGGCGCGACTCGATTCCTTTGTGCGCCGCCAGGCCACCACCGGTAGGTTGCTGGCCTTAGGCGAGAGCCAGGCGGGTCGGATACTTAGCCATCGGAATCTCACGTTGAACGTCGTGACGTGGCAGGTAATGATCGATGCAGAGCCGGTGGAGCTGACCGCTACCGAATTTTCCTTGCTGCGCGCGTTGCTGCTGCACCCAGGGCATGTGCGGAGCAAGAAGGAACTGGCCCGAATGCTGAATGACGAGGATGGGGCAGGTGCGGTGGATCTATACGTGTCACCCGCCGCCGTGCGAAGCATTGAAGTGCATATCGCAAATCTGCGACGAAAACTGGGCGATTCGGCGCGAACGGAACTGTGGATCGAGACGGTGCGCGGGGTTGGATACCGGATGGTCGGCGAGCAGAACTCGCGTTCCTAGCCGCAGCGAAACATTGAGCTGATCTTGAGCATTCGATAATCAACCCTTGAGGATTATCGAGCAGAATAATCACCATGGCCTTGTGCCATAGGGGTGCTGTGCCGAATGAGGTTGGATCTTGGGGGATTAACTGGCTGCCGCGCAAGGCGGCAATCATTACTGGTACCCATTTAAGTGCGTGAAGGCTTCGAAATGGTAGCGCAATACCAAGTCGAAGCCTTCACGCATGGTGGGGCCGCCTGCGGCTAAGCGCTGGTTTTTTTGCTGCTCAGTTCCGGGTAGTGAATGGCAGCGGTTTGCGGGTGGGCGCGTAGCCAGCCCTTGAGAACGTTCGCACCGTAAGAGGCGAGCATTGCATTATGCGGATCATCCGATACGCCGCGGGCTACGGCCGCAAGCTCCGCCGGAAGCTGCACCTTGTCGACCACCGCGTCGAGGCGCGGGGAGTAGAAAAACGGCACAGAGTAGCGGTCGACGCCAGCTGGCGGGGCGACCACTCGGTGGATGGTGGCCATCAGATAGCCGTCGGTGGCCACTTCGAGCATCTCGCCGAGATTTACCACCAGCGCGCCCGGGGTCGGAGGCACCGAAATCCATTCCTCCTGGCCGTAGGGCTGCACCTGCAGTCCGCCAACCTGGTCCTGAAGCAGCAGGGTCACGAAGCCGTAGTCCGCATGCAGGCCCACGCCTTGGTTGCCGGCGTCGGGTACGACGTCGCCGGAAACATAGTGCACCAGCTTGCCCATCCATGACGGGGTGTCAGCGAATGGCTCGTCGAAGTGCTCTTCGGGCAGGCCCAGGCCCACTGCGATGGCCGAGAGCAGCTCGTGGCCGGTCTGGTTCATCAGCTCGGCCCACGCCAGGGCACGTTCCTCAAGCTGCGGGAAATCTGCCGGGAACTGGTTGGGGCCCTGCAGGTTCAAATAAGGCTTGTCGGCAGGGACCTCGGACAGGGTCTCGCGCTCCGGTCCGTAATCAATCTGCTCGCGGGCATCGGCTCGGCCACGGGTGATTTCGGTGCCCATGCGGGTGTAGCCGCGGAACTGGGCGCTGTTGCGGTTATCGAGCTTGATCTTCTCAGCGACGGGCTTCTTGAAGAACTCGGCAATCGTATCCAGCAGTTCCTGGTCTTGGTTCGCATGTGAGGCGTAGCCAACGATCTGGAAGAACCCTACGCGGTGCGCGGCATCGCGCAGTGCTGCGACGAAGGCTTCGTTGAAGCTTCCGTCGGCGTTGCGTGAGGTTGAGATGTCGAGGACTGGGATCTCGGTGACTACGTTGTTCATATCCCTAGACTGCACCCAAAAACTCAATTGTTACTAGCGTCCGTTACGCCGGGTTCCTCCAAGTTTCTCCCGTCGTAACAATCCTTGCTTTTTGCTTCATAGAGGCGCAAGCTACGCGCTGGCGAATCTTCCAAGGGGTTTTCGCCGGGTGTTCTCGGCACTGCCCGTCACCTGTTCACGCGCTAGGCGTCCGCGATGAATAATGCGCCCCAACGCCTGGGAATGTGTTTTTGCCGGTGGGGTTCCATATGCTTGGAAGGTGATCTTCCGAGCCGTTGGCGCTTCGCGCCCTTACCCAGAGCATCAATTAACTACCTCTCGGCAGTGGAGCGAAATTCCGCCGCAGCAGGTGAAGCTCGACGAACTGGTGACCACGAAAACTGTGCTCGATTTGGAGGCGCTGCTCTCGGAGGACTCGACCTTCTACGGAGATCTTTTCCCCCACGTGGTGCTCTGGCAGGGAACGCTGTATCTGGAGGATGGGCTGCATCGGGCGCTGCGCTCGGCCTTGCACCATCGATCGGTGCTGCACGCAAGGGTGTTGGATTTGGACGCCTAACGGGTAGGCTCGGATCAAGATAGCCTCAGGGCGCAGGCCGAAAGGTGCGCAGGGAAGGTAGGCCAATGACCGAGCCGAAGGATCGTCGTGATCCAAGCAGTTGGCATGGGCAGCATATCGTCAGCGAATCCGAGCTAGCCTTCCAATCGGATCTGCAGGCCAAGAAACGCCGCCGCACCCGGCAGAACGTGGTGTTCTCCGTGATGGCATCGCTCGTTGTGCTCGGCTTTGTGGCCGCGGTGCTGATTTTTACCGGGAACTGGCCGCTGGCCCAGGAGCCGGTGGAGGACGCGGTGGCCGATGCGCCGGTCGACATCGAAAATCCGGTATGCCCCGACGTTGAGTTCAAGGTGCAGGATCCGGCCTCGGTGCAGGTCAGGGTGCTGAATACCACCGGAAAACCGGGGCTGGCCGGGGCGACCGCCGAAACGCTCGAGGAGCGCGGCTTCACCATCACCTCGATCACCGAATCCGCGAGCGACTACGCCGACGAGGTGGGTGCGGTGATCGCCGGCCCCAAGGGGTATGCCCAGGCGCTGAGCGTTCAGCGCCAGTTGCCCGGGGCGGTGTTCGTCTTCGACAAGGAACGCCGTGACGCGCGCATCGACCTGGAGGTCGGGGCGAAGTTCGAGGGGCTGGAGAAGGAACGAAAGCTCAATGACGCCCCCGGAAAGCTGCACTGCGCCGAGTCGGAATAGCGGCGGCGAAGATCCCCGGGGGCTGTCAGTGCGCTCAGCCGGTGCGCGAAGCTAGTTCACCGCTCCGGCATGCGCCTGGGTCAGCGCATTGGTGAAGGCCTCGGCCGGTTGCGCCCCGGAGATCCCGTATTTGCCGTCGATCACGAAGAACGGCACTCCGCTGATGCCCAACTGGCGTGCCTGGGCGATGTCCGCGTTCACTTCCTCGGTGTAGGCCGTCGATCCGAGGGTCTCCCGCACCGCCGCCGCGTTGAGCCCCACCTCGGCCGCGAGCGCCGACAGAACCTGGCGGTCCCCGGTGTCCAGGCCGCGTTCGAAGTGCGCCGAAAGCAGCGTCTCCTTCAGCTCGCTGCCCTTGCCCTCGGTCTTTGCGTGTTCCAGCAGGCGCAGCGCGGTGAAGGAGTTCGCCGGGCGCAGCGCGTCGAAGTTGTAGTCCAGCCCTTCGCCGGCCGCCTGTTCGGTGACATGCGCCAGCATCCCCTTGACCTGCTCGGGATCCATGCCCTTGACCTCGGAGAGGTACTGCACCTCGTCGCCGTCATAGCGCTCCGGAAGGGTGGGGTCCAGCTGGTAGGCGTGCCAGAAGACGTCGACGTTCTCGGAGAATTCGAACTGTTCAACGCCCTTTTCGAAGCGGCGCTTGCCAATGAAGCACCAGGGGCAGGCGATATCGGACCAGATGTCCACACGGACTCGTTTTTCACTCATGAAAGCTTCAACAATTAGCCGCCGTGCAACATTCCCGCCGCGGCGATGGCAAGATGGAATAGGCAGAACCTATGCACCGTCAGGAGGATGATGGCCAAGTCGTTGAGCTATAAGGGCGTTATTTTTGCCGGCGGAATCACCATGATGGCGGGCTTCGTCGACGGGGTGGGGTTCTTGCACTTCTCCGGGTACTTCCTCTCCTTCATGTCCGGGAATTCCACCCGGTCCTCCGCGGCCCTGGCCACCGGGGACGCGAGCGGATGGTTGCTGGCCATGGGATTCGTGGCGAGTTTTGTCCTCGGAGTCATGCTCGCAACCCTGCTTTCCGCCCGGGCCAGACGCTACCGGCGGCCCCGGGTGATGTATCTATCCGCCACGTTGCTGCTGTGCGCGGCCGTACTGGGTGCGGCCGGAAATGTGCTGACCGCCTGCCTGCTGGCCGCCGCCATGGGCGCGGTCAACGTCAGCTACACGCGCTCCGGGGAGGTCTCGCTGGGACTGACCTATATGACCGGCACGCTGGTGAAACTCGGCCAGCACCTGGCCGGGGCGCTGTCCGGGGCCAACCGTGCGCTATGGGTGCCCTACGCGATCCTCTGGGCGATGATCACCCTCGGCTCGGTCTGCGGGGCCTTCGCCTATCTGCAGCTGGGATTGTCAGCCCTGTGGTTGGTGGCCGGAGGCATGCTGGCCTGGGCCAGCCTCGGGCTGTGGCGCGAACGCCGGATGGATAGCACCACCATTTAACCGCGATGCACCCGCGGACCGGAGCGGTCCGCGGGTGCATCATGTGGCGTTCTCCGAAACTTATTTGCTGGAAACCAGCCCGGCCTGCGGAGTGCGGACCAGGAACTTGTAAGCCACCGCGAGCAGCACCAGCCAGCCGGCGCCCGCGTAGAGCGCAATGCGGGTCTCGGCGCTCAGGGCCAGCAGCACAACCACGAAGGCCATGAATACCAGCGCGATCCAGGCGCTGGCGGTGCCCCCGGGAACCGCGAATTCGCGGTCCACCACGACGCCGGACTTTTCCTGGCGGCGCATCGCCAAATAGGAGGTGAGGATCATGATCCACACCCAGACGGTGGCGAAGGTCGCGATCGAGGCGATGATCATGAACAGCGATTCGGGCAGCAGGGCGTTGAGCAGCACGCCGACCAGCAGCACGATGGACATGGTCAGCACCGTCATCCACGGCACCCCGTGGCGTGAGATCTTCGCGAAGGAAGCCGGCGCGTGGCCCTCGCGGGACATCGCGAACATCATCCGCCCGGCGCCGAAGGTGTCCGCATTGATCGCCGACACCGCGGCGGTGATGACCACAGCGTTGAGCACGTGAGCGGCCGCCGGGAGGCCCAGCGCGTCGAAGATCTGCACAAACGGCGAGGCCGAACCGTCGATCTGGCGCCAGTCGAAGAGCATCATCACGATCGCCAGCGAAGCCACGTAGAACAGCAGAATGCGCCACGGCACGGTGTTGATCGCCGCGGGCACCGACTTGCCCGGATCCTCCGCTTCGCCGGCGGTGATGCCGATGGTTTCGATGCCGCCGAAGGCGAACATCACCACCGCGAAGGACAGCAGCAGGCCCATGAAGCCGTTGGGGAACAGCGTGCCGGCGCTCATCAGCGTGGCAAAGCCGGTGGCCGTTTCGGCGTCCGGGGCGCTGAAGCCGAAGAGGATCAGCGCCGCGCCGCCGACGATCATCGCGATGATCGCGGTGACCTTGATGACCGCCAGCCAGAATTCGGTTTCGCCGAAGACCTTGACCTTCATCAGGTTGATCGCGGCAATCAGCAGCACCACGGCCAGCACCCAGATCCACTGCGGCACCTGCGGGAACCAGAAGCGCATGTAGATGCCGAAGGCGGTGACGTCGGCGATCGCCACGATCGCCATCTCGAAGGTGAACGTCCACCCGGTGACGAACCCGGCGAAGCGGCCCAGGTAGCGCGAGGCGTAGTGGGCGAAGGATCCGGAGACCGGATGCTTGACGGCCATCTCGCCCATGGCGCGCATGACGATGAAAACCGCCGCGCCGCCGATCATGTAGGCGAAGAGCACGGCCGGGCCGGCTGCCTGGATGGCGGCGGAGGAGCCGTAGAACAATCCGGTGCCGATGGCCGAGCCGAGGGCCATGAAGCGGATGTGGCGGGCCGTGAGCCCGCGGGCGAGGGACGCCTTGATATCGGTCACGATGAAATACTCGGATCTACTTTGAGGTGCATGTGATCTGCGGCCGGAGACTTGAAGGTTCAAGCCAGCTGGTGCCTCAAGAATTTTACGTGGTGCATGATGCTGGACGGGGTTGTTTGTGGCCAAGCTCTATCGTGAGATAGCTCATCTGCGATGGGGAGACCACTGATTCCGCGATGTTCGGATGATTAAGCGGGAGCAGTTCAAAAATCGATCATTGACCGCTCCTTGTGTGCTGTGAATAAAGACGTTTTATCTGGTCAGCAACGTGTTGTGCCAAAGTTCAATAGATCCAGCTCAGGTATATTGAAGCGCGTATGTTGTGCGGAGCAATGGTAGACAGCGGATCGCATGAGTTCGGACTCCGGCAACCGGAGACAACCGCCGGCAGAAAGAACAAATGAAAAATACCGGACTACGACTAGCTGTCGCAGTAGCCCTTCTGTACTCGTTATTTGTGTCTTTTATGCTTACAAAGTCCATTGATGAGTCGACGCTGGCGGGCGCTAGCAGAATTCTCGTCTCGGGTACGGAGACTATGTCCGGCAACCAAGGACTATGCGAACTGGTCCAGGGATCCGCTGCAGAGTCCGGCTCAATCATCGTGCGTGAAAATCGTGACTTGCATGATGCATCGGTGCGTCACCTCTATCTGGCCAGTGGCAACAACGCCCAAAAAGAGGCGCAGTGGTTGGACACCGGTTTCCCGCAATTCAGCCAGAGCGTCAGCACTATCGTTCACGCAGCAACTGACCTTGATGGGATGGATCCGCGCGGAGAATACTTCATCTTCGGCAATTCGGCCGCGCTGCGCATGGTTGAGCAAGACTTCACCGAGTTGGGTTATTCGGTAGAGACGTACAAGTCCGGCACCTCATTTCCGGCCCTTGCCGGCGAAATTTTCTTTGGCTTCTTAGGGCCGGCAACGATCGTTGCCTTATTGCTCGTGGCCTTATTGACCGGTTTTTCGGTTCTTTCACGGGCCAAGCACTACGCGATTTTACGGTTGCATGGCGGCACCATCAATACAGCCTTAAAACGAGATTCCCGGCAAGAGATAGTTGCCATCACGGTCATTCTTGCCTTGGGCTTCACGGCAGCATTGCTGGGGCTACTGCTATACAACGGATGGAACCAGCTGGGGAGATATCTGGAAACGGCGTTCAGCCTCGTGGGGCTCATGCTGCTGGTCATCACATGTTTGCATATTGGGGCGCTACATTTGGCGTTCGACGTGAAAATTCTCGACGCGATCAAAGGAAAATTCGGGTTCAAGGTTGCGGTGCCAGCCACCTATATTCTACGAATCCCGAGCATCATCTTGGCGGTATCACTTATCGCCTCGGCATTCGCTGCCAGTAGCGCGGCCGCGCAAGCACAGAGAAACCAGGATTCTCTAGCCGACGTAGGCAACGTGGCAAAGATTGTCTTTGAGGGACTTTTTGCTCCGCAACAGATAGACAAATTAGCCTTCGACACTGGGATTTGGCTTAAAGAGCAAGACCGTCTGGGGCACACCATCATGGTGAGCACGCTGGCAGAACACTCGGCAGACACCACGCTTCAAGACGAGGTGCTGCTAGTCAACCGAGGCTATCTGCAACGCAACCGAGTCCTTGATGCGCAAGGGCAGCAAATAACCAGTGTCCCGGACGACGAAGTTGTCATTATGGTCCCCGAATACTCCAAGCGCTCGGCTGAAGAGGTGGAAAGTGCACTGCTGGAAAACTATGGGGGTAGCCAATTACCCACGATAAGTACTGTGACGCTGCGTGATGCTCAGAGACACTTCCTCTACGGCAGCGCGGCCGATCGCCCAAACAAGGAAAGTCATCTGAATAACGCTATCGTTGTCGGTATCGGTGCCAACTCCGGGTTCATCGCGGACGATGAATACATGGGGCAAGCCAGCAGAGGACTAGTCTTGATGGCGGATGCAGAACAAGCCCGAATCGATACACCCCCAGAATTCTTGGGAACGTGGATTTCTGCCTACCTCCCGATCGCTCAAATGGCCGCCGACGAATCCGCGACGCGCCAGGAAGGACTTCGCTTTCAGGCAGTATGCGCCGTCGTAGCACTGCTGGTGCTCCTCGCTACCGCAGTTGGAATGGCGCAGATTCATGTCCGGTCCAATGCGCAAACGATCTTGGTGCGATATCTGAACGGCTGGTCTTTCTGGTCCACCCACCGGTGGCTCATCAAAGGTGAAGCTGTTGTCTTAGCGCTAGCCGTCGGATGGGCGGCGGTGACAGGAATTTGGACTGCTGTTCGTGCGAAGTCCTTCGGCGAGGTGTCCCATGCAGCCAGTGATTTGGCCGTCGCCCAATGGCAGCCTGTAGTGGTTCTGGGTGTCGCCCTTATTAATCTGTTGCTGCTTTTTGCTGTGGTGCACGCTAAGACTCAACGCCTGATTCGTACCCATAGTGAGGAAACCGCATGAGCACTATCGAAGTTCACGGGGCCACGAAATCTTTCGGTTCCAAGACGCTATTTCGTAACCTGACTTTTAGCGTGCCGACCGGGCAGTTGATGGCGGTGATGGGGGCTTCTGGATCAGGGAAATCGACTCTTTTGAACTGTCTAGGCCTGCTTGAAAGACTAGATGGCGGAAGCCTCATTGTTGGTGGTGAGAAAATTTCGGCATTCTCCAGCCAAGAACAACGGCGCTTTCGGCGGGACTCATTGGGTTACATGTTCCAAAACTATGCGCTGATCGAAAGCTCAACGATTCAGGATAACCTCGAAGTTGCATTGGCACCTGCGGGAAAAGCGAAGATCCGAACGACCGATTTTGACGGAGCCCTGGAACATGTAGGTCTCGGCGGGCGGGGTAAAGAGATGGTCTATTCCCTTTCCGGTGGCGAACAACAGCGGGTGGCCTTAGCCAGACTGATCGTTAAACGCCCTGCGCTAGTCTTAGCTGATGAACCTACCGGCGCGTTGGACAGCACTAATGAGTCCATGGTGATGAAGGAGCTTCGTAATATCGCAGCTGGGGGAGCCACCGTGTTAATCGCAACGCATTCGACGGCTGTGATGAACCATTGCGACACGGTTCTGGAATTGAGCTAGGTATACGCTGTCACCGGTTTGGGTCAGAATAGAGGCCGGACTCAGGGGCAGGCACCTGGGACGCGTTAATTATGTTGGCCCGCGGTGGGAGAATAACCCTATGGAACTTGGATTCATCAGACACGGTCAGACTCGCTGGAACCTCGAAGGGCGGTTGCAGGGCAGCAGCGATATCGCATTGAACGACACCGGGCGGGCGCAGGCGCGCGATGCAGTTGAGGTCCTTGGCGCCGCACGCTGGGACGTCATTGTTTCCTCCCCGCTGAGCCGCGCGCGGGAAACGGCGCAGATTATTGCCGACGGGTTGGGGCTGGAGCTCGGCCCGGCCTACGATCTGCTGATCGAGCGGGACTACGGCGAGGGCGAAGGGGTGCTGGAGACCGAGGCGGCGGAGCGCTGGCCGGGCAAGCTGGGCGGGGGCATCGAAGCGCTGGAATCGGTGGTGGACCGCGGGCTGCGCGCGATCGAGCAGATCGCCGCGGACTACCCGGGGCAGAACGTCGCGGTGGTCTGCCACGGCACGATCATCCGCTACACGCTCTCGCATTTCGCCGGCTACAAATTAGATACCATCCGCAACGGCTCGGTGGCGATCCTCGCCCGCCGCGCCGCGGGCTGGGAGCTGGAACTGGTCAACGACCGGGTGCCGCAGCCTCCGGTCACCGCACCGTAGCTAGCCGCCCACGGTGCGCCGCACGCTGCGCGCAAGCGACGAGTCGGCCTGCCGGTTCTTGACCGTGGCCAACCAGGAACCCAGGCGCAGGTAGGCCGCGGAGCGCACCGGCGCGGCGGAGAGGAACACGTCGTGCAGCGCATCGGGCAGCCGCACCAGGTGCAGCTCGCGGCCCAGGTTGATGCTGCGCTGCGCGACCACCTGCACGTTCAGCGCCACATCTGAGCGGGTGGCCGCGTCACTCCAGCGCGGCAGCAGGTAGTCCCGGGCGCTGAGCATCACCAGCACCGGCTGGCGCAGCTCCAACCCCTTTTTCACCTTCGCCTGGGCGGCGAATACCGCGGAGATGAATCCGGTGCTGAGCGTGAATCCGTTGGCCGGACGCCATTGCAGGTCATAGTCCCATTCGCCCTCGAAGCGGTTTGAGACGGTGCGGGTGTAGAAGCCCGGGTCGATGGTTGGCAGGTTCCGGTGCGGATTGCGCCCGCTGGCCACCGCCAGGAGCTTCGCCAGGGCGGTGCGCCCCAACTCGGAGGCCTGGAATTCCAGCCAGGGGCTGTTCAGCGCCAGCGCGTCCACCTTTGCCGGGTGCGCCGCGGCATACAGGGCGGCGCTCAGCCCGCCGGTGGAATGGGCGAGCATCACGAAGCGGGTTCCCGGGTGGGCGCTGGAGATGATCCGGTGCGCCGCATCGAATTCCTCGAAGTAGTCCTCCAGATCGGTGATGAACCCCGGGGTGCTGTCCGCGGTGAGGTTGCGCCCGTAGTTGCGCAGATCCAGCGCGTAGAAGTCGGCTCCCGCGGTGCTCAGGAACTGCGCCAATTCGCGCTGGAAGTAGTAGTCGGACCAGCCGTGCACGTAGAGGATCGCCAGCCCGCGCAAGGGCGGGGCGAATTGCGGCCGCGCGGATTTCGGGCGGTGGCGGATCAGCGTCGCGGTTGACCCGTCGGACAGCGGGAGCGTGCGCCGGGCGAAGCCCTCGCCCAGGAGGTCCGCCTCCCAGCGGCCGGCGGCGGGGGAACGAAATTGGAAGGCCATGGAAACATCCTACGGGGCACGAAAAACGGCATCCCCCGGATGAGCTGGTTACCATCCGATGAATGCCGTTATTCGTGGCCGTATATTGGTAGTGCTCAGTCCGCTTGCGACGTGGGTCGCCTAGGTGCAGGAAACTTCTTGACGATCCACAGCAACAAGATGAACAACAATGCTGAGACTGCTGAAGCAACCACACAAGCCACCCAAGAGTAGAAAAATCCCGAGTAGCAAACAGTCATGACAACAAATCCGGTGGACCATGATGCGGCTTCTCGAAGAGGCTTGTTGCCTGGAAGTTTCGACTTGAGTACAGCTTCAATGATTCCGGCGACAATCGCAGTCGCAAGCAACGTGCCCATCGCCCAGTAAACGAACCAACCAGCAATATCTTGACGAACTTGTTCCATTCCAAAAATCAAAATTGAACTTCCGATGCCCGCCGAAAGCGGAAGCGAGATGAACACCAAGACTGCAAAGAGAACCAGTATCACCCAGAAAATCGCGATGGCCTTGTTCAAAGGTTTATCGTCGTCGGTAGTTTCAGCCACAAATTCTCCATACCATTTAAAACGTCTAACTTACCATCTGGCTGGTATCAACTAGATGATGATGTTCATGATGACCCACGCCGCGTCCTTCGCAAGGTCATATGGAATTCCAGCTGCTTGGAACGCGATGATCAACTCATTTTCGGATTTCAATTCCGCTTTGCGAACGAGAAGCGCCAGAGGTCGAGCGGTCAATGCCTAGCATGGCGTGGCAACTACGGGGCACGAAAAACGGCATCCCCCGGATGGGCTGGTTACCATCCGATGAATGCCGCAATTCGTGGCCGTACCGCTTCGCTTGTTGAGTTCAGGCGCGTGCAGCCGAGTTGGTGTCCTGGACTAGCCCGCTATCTCGTAGGCCGGAGCCGGGGTGTCCAGGTAGCGCAGGTAGGCGTTCTTGGTCAGGAAGGTCGGGAAGTCGTCGCGCAGCGCGCTGGCCTCGAAGATCTCCACCGCCTGCTCGAAGCGGTCCCCCTCGAAGCGCTCGATCCGCTCCATGGTTTCTTCGGCCAGATCCTGCACCCAGCGGCGGGTGATGATCTCGCCGGTGTCGGTGATGGCCGACTGGTGGATCCACTGCCACAGCTGGGAGCGGGAGATTTCCGCGGTGGCCGCATCCTCCATCAGGTTGCGCAGCGCCACCGCGCCGTTGCCGCGCAGCCAGGACTCGATGTAGCGGATGGCGATCTCGATGTTCTCGCGGATCCCGCGCTCGGTGATCCGGCCCTCCAGGCCTGCCACGTTCAGCAGCTCGCTTTCGGAAACTTCCACGTCCTCGCGGGTCCGGGAGATCTGGTTCGCGTTGGCGCCCAAAACCTCGTCGTACACCTCGCGGGCCACCGGCACCAGGTCCGGGTGGGCCACCCAGGAGCCGTCGAAGCCGTCGTTGGCCTCGCGGGACTTGTCCTCGGAGACCTTCGCGAAGGCGAGCTGGTTGATGGAGGCGTCCTTGCGGCTGGGCACGAAGGCGCTCATTCCGCCGATGGCGCTGGCGCCGCGGCGGTGGCAGGCACGGACCAGCTGCTCGGTGTAGGCGCGCATGAACGGGCTGGTCATGGTCACCAGGTCCCGGTCCGGGAAGACGAAGCGCGGGCCGCGGGAACGGAAGTTCTTGATGATCGAGAAGATGTAGTCCCAGCGTCCGGCGTTCAGCCCGGCCGAGTGCTCACGCAGCTCGTAGAGGATCTCCTCCATCTCGAAGGCCGCGGTGATGGTCTCGATGAGCACCGTGGCGCGGATGGTGCCGCGATCGATGCCCAGCAGCTGTTGGGCCAGCAGGAACACGTCGTTCCACAGCCGCGCCTCCAGGTGGTTCTCCAGCTTCGGCAGGTAGTAGTAGGCGCCGCGGCCCGAATCGATCAGCCGCTGGGCGTTGTGGAAGAAATGCAGGCCGAAGTCGACAAAGGCGCCGGCGATCGGCGTCCCGTCGATCAGCAGGTGCTTCTCCGGCAGGTGCAGCCCACGCGGGCGGACCACGATGGTTGGCAGCTGCGACAGCTCGTAGCTGTGCAGCTTGTAGTCCCGGCCGTCCGGGGCGGTGAAGTCGAGCTCGCCGTCCAGCACGCGCAGCAGGTTCACCTGGTTCTTGATCACGTTCTGCCAGGTCGGTGAGCAGGCGTCTTCCATGTCGGCCAGCCACACGTTCGCGCCGGAGTTCAACGCGTTGATCGCCATCTTGCGCTCGATCGGTCCGGTGATCTCCACCCGGCGGTCCTCCAGGCCCGGAGAGATCGGGGCCACCTGCCAGCTTGAATCTTCGCGGATGTGGCGGGTTTCCTCCAGGAACTTCGGGTCCTTGCCATTGGCGATGCGCGCCCGATTCAGCTGGCGGCGCTGCATCAGCTCGGCGCGGCGGCCTTCGAACGCCTGGTGCAGGGCGGCGATGAATTCAAGGGCCTGTGCGGTGAGGATCTGCTCCTGGTAGCGCACTGGGGTAGCGGTGATCTGGATCGGGTTCAGGGAGGTGGGGGTTGACATGATCTTTTCCTTAAAAGTTTGAGGGCGGTGGGGCCGGCGTCAATGCCGGCCCCACCGTCCGGACCGCTGGGGTCCGAGTTAGTGGAACTGGCCTTCTTCGGTGGAGCCGACCAGAGCGAGGGTGGAGGCATTGGGGTTCAATGCCGTGGCGATCGCGTCGAAGTAGCCGGTGCCTACTTCGCGCTGGTGCTTGGTTGCGGTGTAGCCGCGGGACTCGGAGGCGAATTCGCGCTCCTGCAGTTCGACGTAGGCGCTCATGCCTTCGCGGGCATAGCCCTCGGCGAGGTCGAACATCGAGTGGTTCAGCGCGTGGAAGCCGGCCAGCGTGATGAACTGGAAGCTGAAGCCCATCGCGCCGAGTTCGCGCTGGAACTTGGCGATCGTCGCGTCGTCCAGGTGCTTCTTCCAGTTGAAGGAAGGCGAGCAGTTGTAGGAGAGCATCTGATCCGGGAAGTCGGCCTTGACCGATTCGGCGAACTTGCGGGCCATTTCCAGGTCCGGGGTTCCGGTTTCCATCCAGATGAGGTCGGAGTACGGAGCGTAGGCCTTGGCGCGGGCGATGCATGGTTCGATGCCGTTGCGGACCTTATAGAAGCCCTCCGCGGTGCGCTCGCCGGTGATGAATTGCTGATCGCGTTCGTCGACATCCGAGGTGATCAGGGTTGCCGCCTCGGCGTCGGTGCGGGCGATGACCACCGAGGGAGTGCCGGCCACGTCGGCCGCCAGGCGGGCCGCATTCAGCGTGCGGACGTGCTGCTGGGTAGGGATCAGCACCTTGCCGCCGAGGTGGCCGCACTTCTTTTCCGAAGCCAGCTGGTCTTCCCAGTGGACTCCCGAGGCACCGGCGGTGATCATCGACTTCATCAGCTCGTAGGCGTTCAGCGGGCCGCCGAATCCTGCCTCGGCATCTGCGACGATCGGGACCATCCAGTCCTCGACGCTTTGGATGCCCTCGGAGAATTCGATCTCATCTGCACGGAGCAACGCGTTGTTGATGCGGCGTACGACCTGCGGAACCGAGTTGGCCGGGTAGAGCGACTGGTCCGGGTAGGTCTGGCCGGAAATGTTTGCATCCGCGGCGACCTGCCAACCGGAGAGGTAGATGGCCCGCAGGCCGGCCTTGACCTGCTGGACCGCCTGGTTGCCGGTCAACGCACCCAGTGCGTTGGTGTAGCCGCCGGTCGGGGTTTCTTCGGTCAGCTGCTTCCACAGCTTCTCGGAGCCACGCTTGGCCAGGGTGTGCTCTTCCTGAACCCGGCCCTGCAGTTTCACGACGTCGGCTGCGCTGTAGTCGCGGGTGGTCCCGCTCCAGCGTGGGTTGTTCGCCCAATCGTTTTTGATAGTTGCGATGCGGTTGTCGATCGAATTCTGCTCGGTCATTGTTCTGGCCCCTTCGCC
Organism: Glutamicibacter sp. 363; assembly: GCF_052379505.1. Taxonomy (NCBI): domain Bacteria; kingdom Bacillati; phylum Actinomycetota; class Actinomycetes; order Micrococcales; family Micrococcaceae; genus Glutamicibacter; species Glutamicibacter sp. 363. Next base: position 15,423 of record NZ_JBQSYR010000038.1, read on the forward strand.
CACATGTTGGTGTTCGCCCGAATCGGAGAGATGCGGTGAACTTCTTCGTGACACTTACTTTTCCGTAGATGCAAGGGGGCGAATAGGGGTATTCGAGGGAAAGATTCGCGGTTCTTCGAGAAAGCTGAAAAAAGTAGGTTTTTTCGCATGAATAAGTGAAAAATGGCAGAAATGGTTGATTTGGAGACTTCGTAATCTGAAGAAGTGTTTTTCTTGAGGAATGAAGTGGTGGCGGTTTGGGGTTGTGGGCGCGCCAAAGGCAGCTAAGCCAGGTGTGTGCGATCTATGGCGGTTACGGCAGGTCTAGCGAAACGACGGCCATGAATCCGCGCCCGGAGATCGTCGGTTCGGCCGCATCACCGCCGATGACGGTATCGCGCAGTTCGAGCTTGCGCTCTTCGCCGTGCAGCGTCAGGACGCCGTTGCCCTGCAGCATGATGCCCAGCTGGCCATCGAAGAGGTACTGCTCGCGCTTCTTGGAAAGCTCAACGATGCGCACCGTGCCGCGTACCCGCTCGGGCCGGGTGAGCAGATGCAGAACCAGCAGCTCCTGTGCGGGCTGGCTGGTGGAGACCGGAAGCGTTGCCTCGATTTTCAGCGGGCGCAGCGGTTCGAGGCCTTGCGCCTGCCCGTCGACGTCGAGCTGGAGAAAATCTCCGGCTAGCAGGGTGAGCACCTGCGAGGTCCCCGCGTTGTGGAAGGACCCGGCCTTTTCGATCGAGCGAATCGATAGTTGCCAGCTGCCCGAATCTTGGGATGCCGCGGTGAGCTGCCCGCCGTCCGTCAATTCACCGGCGCAGATCTGGCGGACCTGGCCCAGCTCCCACTGCTTCTTGCTGCTCTGGGCAAGCGGGGTGACGGAACCTGGCAGGAATTGCTGGGGAGCTTCACTCATGGTTCGAGTTTACTTCTCCCAGAGGGCCAGCAGCTCATCGACCACCCGCGCGGTGCTCTGCGTGGCATCGATGACGGGCCAGCCGTGGGTTGCCGCAAGCCGCAGATACTCTGCCCGGCTGGCGTGCAGGAAGGCATAGGTTTCCGAATCCTCGCCGCGCGCAACGATGCGAGAATGAGCGGTGCGCACGTCGACGTCTAGGACGACCACCTGCGCCCGCTGCACGCTGTTCCGGGCCAGCCACGTCAGGAAGCGTCCGTGCGGCAACTGGCGGATGCTGCGCAGCGCAAGCTGGCAAAAGAGGTGGCGGTCCATCACGGTCACGCCCGGGAACAGCGCAGCTCGCCTAGCGTTCAAGGCGATGTTGCCGGTGCGGATCATCGTCTCCATCGCGTCCTGAAGGGCTATTGGCATAGTGAGCCCGAGCTTTTGTTCCGCACGCGTCAGCCAGCGGCGCCCGGCAGGGTTTGCCAGGCTTTGGGCAGCTTGGCCACGGAGCTCCAAGCTGCGCACCAGTTCGCGGATGGTGGTGGTTTTCCCCGCACCGTCCATGCCCAGAATAATCAGGGCCTGGCAGGAATCCTCGGCGGGGGCTCGAACGGCAGGCGTGATGGGTCTAATGGCAATGGAGGCGATCTTGCGGCTCCCTTCGAATATTGGTGGATGGACAGTGTGCTCGAAACGTATAACGAGTGGCAACGCCGTGGTGATACCAATTTCTGGCTGAAAATTCGATGTGAATCTCATGAAGGCTGCTTGTGCGGGACGCGGTTCAACGGAGGCAACCGGAGCGGCCAGCCGAGGCAAGGGCGAAAACAGAACTCAGCGGTGAAAGCGAAGAAGCCGAAAACTTTGGCGCATAATCTAACGAAACGACGTTATCGACGCGATTTTTACCGAATTTCTAGAAAAATTACCTGTTCTTCGCTTAGGCTATGAATGTGACTGCACCCACATGGAATCGAAGCTCATCGCAAGAACCGGAAACCGATCAGGGCATTGACGCCGCCCTGGACACGCTCGCGCTCGGCCGGCGGATCCGCCACCTGCGCAAGTCCAAGGGGTTGACCCTGGACGACGTTTCAACCTTGGTCGATACGGCGCCGAGCCAGCTGTCGCTGATCGAAAACGGCAAACGCGAACCGAAGCTTTCCCTGCTGAAGTCTCTGGCCAGGGCGTTGCAGGTAGGTGTTGATGATCTTCTAGGTGCGGAGCCTCCCACTCGTCGCGCGGCGCTGGAAATCGATTTGGAACGGGCCCAACGCGGCCCGCTCTACGAGGCATTGGGCCTGCCCACGGTGCGGGTCGGCACGCGGTTGCCGATGGACGTACTGGAATCCCTTGTCGGCCTGCAGCACGAATTGGAACGCCGGCTCAACGAACAAGCGGCAACGCCGGAGGAGGCTCGTCGAGCCAACACGGCATTGCGCCAAGAGATGCGCCAACGCAACAACTACTACAAGGAAATCGAGCAGGAAGCGGCCAAGGTGCTCGCGGCGGTGGGCCACGACGAAGGCCCGCTCTCGCACCATCGCGCGGCCGATATCGCCGAGCATCTCGGCTTCAGCCTCCGGTTCGTGGGAAATCTCCCGCACTCGACTCGATCGGTCACGGACCTGAAGAACAAAAGGATCTATCTGACCCAGACCAGCCGCTCCGAGCATGATCCGCGCTCGGTGCTCTTGCAGGCACTGGGCCACTACCTGCTCGGGCATGAGGCTCCCACAAGCTATGCGGACTTCCTGGACCAGCGCGTCGCCACAAACTATTTCGCCGCGGCGCTGATGATGCCAGAGAAATCCACCACGGCCTTCCTGCGCCGGGCCAAGGCCAACCGGGAACTGGCCATTGAGGATCTGCGTGATGCCTTTGCGGTTTCCTACGAAACCGCGGCGCACCGGTTCACGAATCTGGCCACCGAGCATCTGGGCATGACCTGCCACTTCCAGAAGGTCCACGAATCGGGCATCCTGCACAAGGCCTACGAGAATGACCGGGTGAACTTCCCGGCCGATCATACCGGCGCCATCGAAGGGCAGAGCATCTGCCGCTACTGGACCAGCCGAGTGGTCTTTGACCAACTGGATAAGTTCCGCTCCTTCGAGCAGTACACGGACACGGTCAACGGGACCTATTGGTGCACCGCGCGGACCGAACGGCACTCCTCGGGGTTGTATTCACTGTCCATTGGCGTTCCCTTTGAGCATGTGAAATGGTTCCGCGGCCGAGACACCAAGGAACGCTGCCAGTCGACCTGTCCAGATGAAAATTGCTGCAGGCGTCCACCGGCCGAGCTGTCCAGCGAGTGGTTTGGCAACGCATGGCCCTCGACGCGTGCCAACACCCACCTCTTGGCCGCCATGCCAACCGGCGCCTTCCCCGGCGTGGATGAGACCGAGGTCTACCGCTTTTTGCAGCAGCAGAGATAGCCAATAAGTGGCGATGAATCGAAGCGATTTGTTCTTGCCGGTGCGCCGGATCGAGGCCAGCGAGCCGAATGCCGAGCTGCCCGCGCACTGGCCTATGGTGATGCCGCCGGTACGCCAGCTCCTGCTTGAAGGCCTGGACCTGAGTGCGGTGACCGTGATGGTGGGGGAGAACGGGGTCGGCAAGTCAACGCTGCTCGAAGCTCTGGCCATCGCGTACGGGCTGAACGCCGAGGGCGGATCCACCGGCGCCATGCATGCCACCCGGGCCTCTGAATCCACCCTCTCGCAGCTGCTGAAACTTCACCGTGGTGCTGCCGCCCCACGCAAGGGGTTCTTTCTGCGTGCCGAAACCATGCATTCCTTCTACACGTACTTGGAGGAATCGAGCGTGGGATCGGCGTTGCATGAGCGCAGCCATGGCGAATCCTACTTGGACCTCATCGAGGAACGGATCCGGCTCAAGGGGCTGTGGGTCCTCGACGAGCCCGAGTCGGCGCTGTCCCTAACCGGCTGCGTGCAGTTGATCGAGCGGCTGCGCGGGATCGTGGAGCGCGGCTCGCAGGTGCTCATCTCCACCCATTCCCCGGTACTGGCCGCCTTCCCTGGAGCACGAATACTGGAGGTTGGCTCCTGGGGGTTCCGCGAGAGCGAATACGACCACTTGGAACTGGTCAGAAACTGGCGGGAATTCTTCACCGATCCGGACGCTTTCCTCGGCTCGCCGGAGACGGAGTAACCGCGCAGAATTGCTGCACCGATGATGGTGAAACAGATGGTGATCACCGCCGGGGGCTTGGTGATCCAGGGACCGAAACGACTGGGGGTTCTGGCCTTGCCCGAAGGTACACGCAGTCATTCGGATACCGTCTGTTTTTGTGTTGCGATGTGCCAGACATCAGTTCAGGTGCCTTCGAATGAATTTCTCGGTGGCTTCGGTCAATTGTGCGCCATCCTCGGCGACGCTGCGACCGGAACGGGCAACCTTGAATGAATGGTCACCGCCCTCGAACCAGATAAGTTCGCAGTCGGCGTTCAACCCTGCGACTACGCGAGAGATGATTGCCGGGTTCGCGAAGGGATCACGGGTTCCTTCGAGGAAAAGCATCGGTGTGCTCAGCGGGTAGAGATGCTCGTCGCGGAGCTTTTCTTCCTTCTTGGGTGCATGCAAGGGATACCCAAGAAAAATGAGCGCTTCGGTGGGCATGTCCTCGGCAACCGCCAGAGACGCCATTCGCCCGCCGAAGGATTTCCCGGCGGTAAAAACGGGTAGGTCGCCTGTCAGGTGGGTGCCGGCCCATTCTCGGACGTGTTTCCACACCGCTAGGGCAATGGGAGCCTTATCAGGGAACTTCTTCCCGGCGTCCATATAGGGGAAGTTAAAACGCAATACCGATACTCCACGCTTAGCCATTGCTTGGGAAAACCCCGATATGAAGTCGTGGTCTTTGCCCGCTCCAGATCCATGAGCCAGAATCAGAAAAGCGCTGGGATGCTCCGCGTGGTCAATGATGGCGGTGAGGTCTCCGCTTTCCCATGGGATTCTCAATTCCTGGTTCATGTCTTCAAGGCTAAGTCTTATAGTTCGGTTCCACGAACCGGGTGTTCACCACATTGACTCGTATGCGCGGGCCGGAACCCGCCACTGACCAATCGCCTACTGGGTCCAATCAGCTTTGTGTTCGGTACTCGTTTCCTCAGTTCCCTGCACCTTGACGGTGAGAGTTTCCACCTGCTCCGGTCCGTGGGCTTTGCTGTTGATTTTGAGCATCATGTTGCCCGAAACGAAGTCGACGCCGGGTATCGAATCGGTATCGTAGGTGTTGTCCTGCCAGATCCCCGTGGCGAGGGTCACGACTAGCTCGCCAACTGCCGGGGAAGAGACCGAATCGATGTAGGCGTGGGGATCGGTGGGAATGCAGTCGCGATAGGTTTCGATCTTCTTGATGCTCGCTGAGCAGAATGACTCGTAGGTATCATTCATTGCTTCGAGCCACTGCACGTACTTTTCCTCGGCCCAGGCCTCCCGGTCCGCCGGGTCCGCTCCGGTGCGGGCACGCGAGAAGGTGCCCGAATGCTGCTTGTTCTCCGTGGCAAAGGTGACTGATTCGAGCTCCGGGGATTTTTCGCCGATGCTTTCGAACATGACCCGCCCCATGATCCGCAGTTCGTCTTTGGGGCCCCCAAGATGATCGGCCGATCCGTCCTGATTAAAACGGTATGAGTTGTCCAGATGAATGGACAGATGCCCGGGCTTGGGTGAATCCCACGAATTTATGAGCTTGTAGGCACCGAGAAAACCCTTGACCGACTTGATGCCGGAGTTATCCAACCAGGCCTGGATCTTGGAATCGGCCCAGTCCTGTCCGCTAGCGTCTAGGCCGCGCGCAGGATCATAACGTTGCGTCGCTGAGGAATCGGCCGCAGCGGGGCTCGGTTTTGGCGAAGGTGATGACGTCGTGGCCGAAGCCGGAACACCTGCAGTTTCGCCGGGCGGCGGGGTTGCTTGAACCGAGCAACCGGTCAATGCCAGGGCGGCCAGCGCCGCGGTGAATATGAAGCGCAAGCGCATGAGAACCTCCGGAGACTCGAGTAAATATCAGTCTATCGAAGCGATGCCGCTCTGCACGTTGGGAAAGTGCGTGTGACTTAGTGCGGGTCGGAAAGGCAGAAGGTAATGCCAAAGGGATCGCGCAGTACGCTCCACCCAAAGCTAGGATCCTCGGTGTGTTCTTCAACCAAGACCGCGCCGGCGGCCACAAAGCCGGCGACGCTTTGTTCGCGGTCGCCATCGGCTTCTAGATCGAGATGCACTCGATTCTTATCAGCGGAGACCGATTCAACTTTTTGAAATCCGAGCCTGGCGCTGAAGCCCGGGACGGTAAGCATGGTGAACCCCGGGTACTGCCCGGCGTATTCGGCTCCGAGACGTTTCCGCCACCACTCGGCGGCAGCCACTTCGTCTTGGGCGTCGAGGGTGATCATGGCGATGTTTGGCATGGGCTCAACCTACCGCGAGCCGGCAGTGGTTTCTAGACTTAAACGAAAAACAGAACCTACAGATCGCGATGATCTGTAGGTTCTGGTTTTCATGGAGTCTTAGCTGCCGAAGTAGTCCATAACCGGTGCAGCCGGTTCCGCGGCTGCGGCCGGAACCTGCTTGGCAACCGAGAGCTGGCCTCCGGCGAAGTCCACCTCGATGGTGTCTCCGGCGGCGACTTCGTCGCCGATCAATAGATCGGCAATGGCGTCTTGCACCTTGCGCTGCACCAGGCGGCGCAGCGGGCGGGCACCAAACTCCGGGTCATAGCCCTCGGCTGCCAACCAAGTGATTGCGGCGTCGGTGACGTGCAGCTTGAGTTCTTGCCCCGCCAGGTGCTTGCGGGTCTCATCGAGTACCAGCTTGACGATCTGGGCGATCTCGGATTCACTGAGCTTTCCGAAGAGCAGTACCTCGTCGAGCCGGTTCAGGAACTCGGGACGCATGAACTCGCGTACCTTGCCCATTACCTTGGCTCGAATTTCGGCCTTCTCGCTGCCGGCATTGATCGAGGTGAAGCCGAAGTTGCCGGCCTTGCTGGCGAGGTGTTCGCCGCCGAGGTTACTGGTCATCAGGATCAGTGTGTTGGAGAAGTCCACGGTGCGTCCGGCGGTATCCGTCAGCCGACCGTCATCCAGTACCTGCAACAGCACGTTGAACACGTCCGGGTGGGCCTTCTCGATCTCGTCGAGCAGGATCACCGAATACGGGTTGCGGCGGACCTTTTCGGTGAGCTGCCCGGGTTCGTCGTGGCCGACGTAGCCCGGAGGGGCACCGATGAGCCGCGAAACCGTGTGCTTCTCTCCGTACTCGCTCATGTCGATGCGCACCAGCGACTCGGAGGAGCCAAAGAGGTTGTTGGCCAGGGCCTTGGCCAGCTCGGTCTTGCCCACACCGGTGGGACCGAGGAACAGGAAGGAACCGATCGGACGCTGTGCCGGGGCCAACCCGGTACGGCTACGGCGTACCGCGCGGGATACCGCGGCCACCGCGTCATGCTGGCCGATGACCGAAGCGTGCAGCTGCTCCTCAAGGGAGGCCAAGCGGGTCTTGTCGTCTCCGTTGATCCGCGAGGTCGGGATGCCGGTAGACCGGGAGATCACCTCGGAAATCTGGGCCTCATCGACGATGCGGGTAACCCCGGAGTCTCCCGCCTGCTCCGCGGCGGCGATGCGTTCGGTAAGTGTTGCGATGTGGTCGCGCCACGCACCGGCATCTTCGAAGCGTTCCTCGCCGACGGCTCGAGCCTTATCGCGATCTGCTTCCACTAGTTCGTTGCGCAGCGCCTGCACGTCTTCGGTACCGCCTGCGGCGATTGACCTGCGGGCACCGGCGATATCGAGCAGGTCGATGGCCTTGTCCGGCAGGCGCCGGTCGGTCAAATAGCGTGCGGACAGCGAGACCGCGGCCTTCAATGCTTCCGGGGTGTACTGCACCTGGTGGTGGTCTTCGTAGGATTCGCGCAACCCGTCGAGGATTGCCAGCGCAACTTCCTGAGAGGGTTCTCCCACGGTGACCTTGCCGAATCGGCGGGCCAGGGCGGAGTCCTTCTCTACCTTGCGGAATTCATCTAGGGTGGTGGCGCCGATCAAGTGCAGCTCGCCGCGGGCCAGGCGTGGCTTGAGGATATTCGCGGCGTCCATATTTCCGGACTCGCCGGAACCTGCACCGACCAAGAGGTGCATTTCATCGATGAATATCAGTGTTTGGCCCTCGGCCTCGGCTACCTCTTCGAGCAGGCCGGTCAGCCGCTGTTCGAAGTCACCGCGGTACCGGGTGCCGGAGAGCATGCCGGGCAGGTCGATGGAGATCAGCTGGACGCCACGGATCTGCTCCGGGACTTCATCGGCAACGATGGCACGGGCGAGCCCCTCGGCGATGGCGGTTTTGCCGACGCCTGCCTCACCGATGAGCACCGGGTTGTTCTTGGTTCGACGGGCCAGGATCTCAATGGTCTGGGCCAATTCGTCCTCGCGGCCGATGACCGGGTCGATCTGGCCGTCGGAGGCCAGCGCCGTCAGGTCGGTACCGTAGCGTTCCAGCATAGAGACGTCTTGCTCTTCGCCGGACTCTGCCTCTCCCGTCTGGGCGCGCTGGGCCTGCTCCATGGCTGCCTGCTGCAGGGACTGGCCGGTGATCCCGTGCTGCGCGAGCAGCACGCCCACAGGAGATTCGGGGGAGAAGACAAAGGCGAGGAACAGGTGTTCCGGGTCGATGTAAGTCGAACCGTAATTTCGAGCGACCTGATAGGCATCGAAAAGGCTGCGCTGGGCTGCGGAGGAGAGGCGTGAGGGCTTCTCGGTGGCTTCTTCCCGACGCGGCAAGCGTTCGATGGCGTCTTTGGCCAGGGCTTCCAGATCAACGCCCATGGCGCTCAAGTGCTGGCCAGCGGGTTCGGTGCGAAGCAGCGCGACCAGCAGGTGCAGTGCGTCGATTTCTGCATGACCGTTTTCATGTGCGAAGGCAGCCGCGATGGACACTGCTTCGTGGGTGCGCTGCGAGAGCAGGCGGGTAATGTCGATGGGTCGCGCGGCTTGGGTGCGCGAGGAAAGGAACCGGGAGAGGAATTCCTCGAACGAGCCATCTGACGAGGAGCCGAAAAATGCTGGCAAGTGAGCCTCCTAATAGAAACTTGAGTGGTCTATGCTCATGTTCAACGTAATACGAGCGAATCTATTCCCGCAATGTCGGTCAAGGCAACAATA
>NZ_JBQSYR010000039.1:0-23271 GCF_052379505.1 Glutamicibacter sp. 363
AGTCATCAGAACCATCTTCCCACCTCACCTGAACCCGCATCATTCGTCTTGTTAATTATATCTCAAGAATGACTGGATTAATAGTGCCGGAGGTGGATTCTTCCCCAGCATTCCGGGGAACTCTAACTATTCATGGGGAGCCGATGTCCAGAGCCCTGGGGTTTGGGCTTGGTCATTCACATGCTTACCAGTGGTTCCACCTCATGCAAAGGGGTTTGGTGACGCGTCTCAGATATTATGACGATTTGGTAGGGTCATGACTTTGCAGACGCCCAGGTTTCAATGCTCACGGCTGTTGGCTTCGTATTTGGCCCATAGCACCAAATCGCGAGGCAAGAGAATTTCGTGATGGTCGCATCCTTCGCTTCACTACGCGTAAAGCCATTCCTTGAGCAATTCCATTTTCCATATGTGGATGATTGCCCATTCATACATGGTCGACACGACTGCATAGCGCAGATCTGGTCTCTGTCTCATAATTAGGACATGGTCATAATTATTCTAATAGATGTTATCTTGTTGTATTTCGCTATCCGTGGAGTTCTGAACCTTAGACAGTCGCTACGTTGCCGACTGGATACCGAGCCCAAAAGTCTGCAAATTTTCCGTTGTGTCGCTCGAACTATTTTGCTATTTTCCGCGGGCCTGCTGTTGACATGTTTACTGGCACCACGAGCGAACGGTATTTTAATGTTGGTAGCTGTCAGCACGGGTTTACTTAGTTGGATTTCGCTCCTTGCGGGGAACCACTTACGTGCTTTGGCGATTACCCAAAATTTTCCAAACGAAACAAGCCTTGGGCTGATAAAACAAAGCCTAAAGACATTGACTGACAAATATGCTTCTCTTTTTAGATATTTACTTAAATCATTGAGTCCAGAAGAAGGTTCATACAAAGAACTTCATTTTTCCATAAGTATGATCGATCGCTTTTTGTCAGCAGGAAGCTTCGTTAGAGGGTATTTATGGGTCATTGCCGCCGTCGTTCCGCTTTCGCTACTTGGAATGTTTATCACTTTCAACAATATGTCCGGCGTATCAGAAGCCATCTCGAAGGCCATGATTGGGTATAATTCGCTCTTCGTTATTTCGATTTTTACTCTCGCTACACTTGGCGTGATCATCCTTGTTAGCGTAGCCCAATATCTTGAGGTGCTCCGCTTCCAAGTTAGCATCAAGAAGGCACTCACTGACCTCGCCACGGTGGTTGGGTATGGAACTTTGGCAGGGGTCATCGGCGCAGCACTACTCCCATTGACTAGTGGTTTTTTGAATCAGTCAACAAGTCAACATTCAGGCGCTCTACTGCCTTCGGTTTTAGTTGACCTGCCAGCTTCTGGGGCAATTCTTGGCTATTTATTCGGAATTATTCGAATCATACTTAATTTTGGAATTCAATCAACAAACCATTTTTATTCGCATTTTTTAATGCCATCGTTGTTCGCGATACTTCTCTACGTACTTTATAGAATTGGATTGAATTTCGAACTACTTTATAGTTTCTCGGTTGATAATGAAATTACTTTAAAAGAATTTCCTATGGACGCATGCACTTCCGATGAGGGGGCAATTATGGTCCAAGAAAATATTGCTGATCCTAGTTGGATTCTGGCCGCAGCTGAACGATGTGGGGTGCCGGTTCTAATGAATAGCCGAGGGTTCGTGGTAGCCACAAATTGCGTAGTGTTAGGTCTAGCTTTTGCTAGATTTTTCAATTACTTACGAGCCAGGTTCAAAAACTTGATAAATTCAGAATTTGACCTTAAGGACACGCTGGCTTAACTGACCTCATGCCTATAAAAGGGCTGTCGATGCCATTTTCATAGCGGGAAAATAGCAACGGTTCAATTCAGAGATGCAGCGACAGCAGGGGCTGTGGCTTGCTACATAACAAGAAATTAGCTGAACTGCTGAATGGAATTGGCCGGTAACGCGCGCCCGATGAAGCGTCACTAGGATTTCGCCGTATTGCCGGCATGAGATCATCAGCTCACACCATTTGGCTGTCGGGGCAACTTCGCAAGGCGCCCTGCTGGTTGAGGTCTACCCGCACCCGACGCAGTACTGCGCGGGCATGAGTTTCGCGCCTTGAGAGGCGTCCACGCACCATGTATTCTCACAGCAGGTCGCGACCTCAGCCTCTCTGAAGGCAGGAAAAAACGAGCAGGAACTAGTCAACCCGCACGTAGACAAGGCGCACGCCAGAGATTAATCCCAAGATTGATCATCCGGATAAATCTGCTTTGGATAGAGCAGAAGACTGTTCCATTGCACTTGCCTAATTTCAGTATCCTTCTGTTGAAAATCTAGGTAGAAATCTATATAGTTTTTGTATGACCACTCTCAGTATCACCGAAGCGTCCAAGGCAGGACTTTCCTCGCTAATCGCTACGGCAGAAGCAGGCCGTGATGTTCCCCTGTCACGGCATGGAAAAGTCGTGGCCGAAGTTGTCTCTGCCAAAGAGATCGCTGAATTACGCCACGATCGGGATACTCTACGCGACGCTGCGCTAGTCATGGCCCGCTTCGCCACTGATAGTGGCGTGCGCACTGGCTTGGATCAAGCTATGGAATTTTTTGGCTTGAACCGTGCAGAACTGGAAGCAGAAAACGCCCAAGAGACTGCGTCTAAAAGTTCGTGAAGCAACCGCAAGACCGGTTGTGCATCGTCCGACTAACCGAAGACGCAGTAGCTGACCTGTACCGGCTACACAAAAAAGACCCGAGCATTCTTCGTGCCGTGTTTAAAAAAATGTTACTGCTGGAGCAATCACCTACTGCCGGAGAACCTCTTCTTGGCGCTCTGGTCGGCTTTCGAAAATTAGTCGTCGGGGATCGGGACTGGAGAATCGTTTGGCGCATCACTGAAGATGCCACGGGAATCCCCATACTTGATATCTCTGAAGTGTGGGCTGTCGGGGCACGTTCAGACGGTGCTGTCTATGACGAACTGACCTCCCGCGTTGCACGTATGGGCGATGATCCGAAGATTCGGCCACTCAAAGATGTGATCATCCAAATGGGAAGACTCTACGAATCGGTCGAAGCCACTGCCGAACCATCACGAGCGCCAAGCCTTCCAGAATGGATGGAAACTGCGCTGAAAGATCAGCTGCACCTGTCGTCGCAAGAAATCTCAAGGCTTACAGAACAACAAGCGCAAAAAATGCTCATGGAACATTGGTCCCAAAAGCCTGGTAGTTAAGCCACAAGGTATCACTATGATCATTGCAGGCGCCGAACTCAGATTTTATTTCGCTTCGTTGATCACACATAGGTACTGATAAGACAACCATTGTGTCAATCGAGCGTAGTTCTATGAATCCATCGATTGACTCGTCGCGAAATTGGCCAGGGAATATCTTCGATCGTCAAAGATTTTCCGTACCGATTCCAGATAGCGGGGAGGAGATTCCGGCGATGCGCCTCTTCAGGGCTCACATCTCCAAAGTTACCCTCTTCTCGTATCAGCGCTCTTCCTATACTTGGATCGAGCTCGAAATTCCGCTCTGCCGGCAGTTCGTACTCATCTACCAAGGAACTATCTTCCGGATGCAGGAGCAGTGTCTGGCGGGTGTTATCGATCAGCAGTTGGTTCCGCTCTCTCGACGATGCCAAATCACCAGTGATTTGACGGTCGTTCCAAATTGAATCCAAATAGACAGTCAGACCCAGCTTGCGGCTCAAAGGAACACTGAGTATCCGGGCGGAGAGGGTTCCTACAAGGTCGCGTCCGTGTACTTTACCTGATTCAAGCAGTATTACCGGATGATCTCCGGTCAAGAGCACTTCATCTGAATAGCTCTCAAGGACCCATTGCGATTGGAATACTCGCCAGGAGAATTCGTAGAGGCCATCAAGCAGTGATTCTTGATGGTATTCCGCACCACTTTTTAATGTCGGTCCGCCATCTTTGGTTAGTTCAGTCCATTCGAATTCAAGGCGATCTGGGGACACCTGATGACCTTCGAAGCGTTCGATATGTCGTTTTAGAACAGCCTTCCCAGATTGCCCTACAACGGCTCTGATGATCTGGGATTCTGATTCCTGCTCTAATTGTCTGAATCCCACGGTACGTAGATATTGAACAGCAAGCCAATAGGAGAAATCTCTTTTATCATCGATACCAATAGGCATGCCCGGCTCGATCAAGATTGCCTGGAGTGCTTTTGCTGCTTCGTCTTCAATTCTGGAAAATGCCTCTTCAAGAGAGTCGTCCAGTTCGCCTCTGTCATTCGTAAGAGAATAAAAGTCTTTCTGGACAGTGGCATCGTTGACGGAGACACGATATGAATTTTCGCCAGGTAGCGGAACCCGCAGGAGCTGTCCTTTACCTATATCGTTCGCAAAACCTTTGAGATAAAACTTAGAAACCACATGCTGTCGTCGAACCAGATTTTTCCCCTGCATACTGCTAAGAATAGGAGATTCTTTTCAAGTCCTTCGATCGACTACTTTCCGAGCAGCTCTAATGCTGGGACAAATTCACTAGAGTGCCGACATTCGCAAAGGCCATGTTCACAGAGAACACTCACGTTCGCACGGACGGGCTCATCAATTTAGGATCATCTGACCATTCATAATTCATGCCTGCGCTGACGGTGACCTCGTCCACCCACAACTACGTCCGACCTCCCTAACCAAGTGTCGGTCCGCTAGGTCCCTTGCGGCGTAGCTCGTCATCCTGAACACGGCTCTTCTGCTCATCTTGCAGTTCAGTGCGGTTTCTGCGTAGTTTTTCAAGCAGCGACTCCGCTGCTGGGGTTGGCTTCTTACCGCTCATTTCATGCTCTGGCTCTGCCGGCACGGTGTTCTCCTGTTCGATCGTGGGTTGCGCAGTACCTTGGCTGAGTCGGCGCAGCTCAGCAAGCTTCGCTTCAGCGCTCGTAGGGCTGAGCGTAGTGTTGGCTTGATCATTCTTCTGCTGTGCCATCTCTTCTTTAGCTTCCTCTGGCATCGGCGCACGCGCGGTCAGTTCCGAATGCTTATGCAGCGCGGCCGCGCGGCGACGCAGACTTTGCGCCACGTCACTCTTCTTCAGGTGTGTTTTAGGCAGTAGTGCTGGTTCTGAGTCAGCGATGTTGTAAGTGCGACGGTAGGCTGCGACTTCGGCCGCGACCCGGCGCCATTCCTCGGCCCGGTCGCTGCGTTCTGGCACAGGACCCAACGCTTCCAGCCAAACCGGTGGGTTCTGCGCCAGATCCGCGCCGACCCGCTGATGCTCGGTATCCAGCACCTGGCGGTAACCGGTCAGCTGCTGCTTCCACGCGTCCGAGGTGCGCGGATCATGCAGCTCGGCGGTGGGCGCGTACCATTCACCCAGTTCATTGCGTGTATGGGCTGGTTGAAGGGTTGGCTGTTCGAGCTCGCGTAGTTCCAGCTCCCGTCTGATGCGTTCAAGAATCGTTCCGGCAGCGGTGCTGTGTAGCTCGTGGCTACGGTCCAGGATTTCTGCTTGGCGCAGCAGCTCTGGCATGTCCTCCCGTCGTTGTTGCTCTTCGCGCAGCTTGTCCAGCGACCAGGACAGCAGTTTTTCGTTGTTTTCTGGGTCGGAGGGAACTTGACGCAGCAAATCATCGCCGGTGGTTTTGATCCGGTTGGCTAGTGCGTCGTCGGTGAGGTGGCCATACAACCGGCGCGTGTAAGGGCTGAGGTCTTCCTTGGCGGCCTGTTGCGTGGCGGTCTCCCGGTACGGAACAGCCAGAAGGTCTGCTTGCTCAGTAGCTCGGCGTTCGAGTTCTTCCAAGTGCTTGGTGGCTATGTCGCGCAATGGACGGTGTTCCTGTGCCAGTGCTTCGGCACGGTTTTCGATCAGGGGTTCCATGCGCCATGCCAGCACTGCTGCTGGCTGGTCAGCATTGGCGAATTCGCGCTGGTGGTAGGCATCAGCCAGCAGCGTTTCAAGCTTGATCCCACGGGTTTCCGCGTTCTGCAGGTGGTGGGTGACAGCACCCCACGCTGGATCGGCAAGGAACGTGCTGGCAGTGTTTTCTCCTACAACGGTGCGCAAGATCTGCTCAAAGCGCGCGTTGCGTGCTTGATCTGTCAGATCGCGGTAGATCTCTCCCAGTCCGTTTAGGTCCCTGGCATTGTCGTGTTCGCGGGTAATCGACTCGTGCGCGGTGATATTCAGGTCAGTACGTTCCGCGATGCCCTTCAATACTTCATCGGGGTGCTCGTTCTCGGCCAGTCCCACATAGATCTGGTTGTTGTTTTTGCCGCGGCTGGTCGCCACGTATGCTCCGGCGCGATCGCTCTGGTTGGTGAGCAGTGCGTGGGCGGTATCAACGGTGGCGCCTTGGGCGGTGTGCACGGTGTCGGCGTAACCCAGAATTACGTGCTGCTGCGCATAGGCAGCGGGGATCACTGCGAGTCCTTGATGCTGCTGATGGCGTGCCAGCAGGTTGCCGCCTTCGATGCTTTCCACCACCCAGGCATCGTTATTTTTCACGAAGTCTTTGCCCTGATGGACACTGATCCGGCGGTCATTGTTCTTCGTCAGAATGACATCGCCAGCATAGATCTGAGCGTTGTTCCGACCTGTCAGCGACTGAACCTCATCAAGCTGGCCTGTATGCAGTCGGTAGGCTTGGGCCTTCTGGTTCAAACGATCAACTTGCGTATTGGTTCCGGCCAGCATGAGGGATTTCAGTCCCTCGTTGGTATCTTTCTGCCACGCAGCAAAAACCTGGTCAGCCATATGGTCCACGGATCCAGCTTGGATCTTTCCTTCGGCGCGGTAGTACGCCCACGGGTCATCTTTACCCACAGCAGGTGCTTCACGCAGCGCCAACGAAGCGGCAGCTTCTTCCAGATTCGGAGTGCCGTCCGCGTTGCGGAAACGGTGGATCTCCTCCAAGTTCACCAGCTGCCCTTCGGCATTCAGCAGACGCAATAGTCCGCCAGCTCCGACCGCGGAAAGTTGCTTGTCATCGCCGATGGCCCGCACCAGTGCACCACGCTTTTTCGCTTGCAGGATGAGGGTCACGAACTGCGGGGTGCCAAGCATCCCGGCCTCGTCAACCAGCACAATGTCGCCGGGGTTCAGCTTGTCCGGGGCACGCAACAGCCGGTCAACGGTCATTGCTTCCGCGCCGACTTCGCTGCCTAATAGGGAGGCTGCTTTCGCTGACGGAGCAACGGCGACGACATGATGACCGGCGTGCTGCATTGCCGTGACAGCCAGGCGCATGGAGGTGGTTTTGCCTGTGCCGGCCGGCCCGATCCCGGCGACCAGCAGCTTGGGACTGCAGGAGAATTCTTGAGCCAAGGCGACCTGCTGGGCGTTCAGCCGGCCGCCGAAGTTCTCCAGGACGCGGGTGAATTCACCCTGCGTCGCCGCGGGGATGACCTCGGTGCGGGCGGCCTGCACGGCGGTATGCTCAGCTTCCAGAATGGTCTCGGAAGTGTAGAGGGCTGCGTGGGGTTTCTGGTACCGATACACCGCGGTCACTGCCCCGGGAACGGCTGCTGGGACGGGCAGATCAGGGGTGACTTTCAGGCTCAACGAGTCCAACGCCGCGGTCCGGATCTTGACGATCACACTGTCTGCGACTGGTTGGGCTTGGTACTCGTTGGTGAGTTGTCGGCGCACTTCGGCTTCCACATGCGCCGGTGTCCAAGTGGAACGGTTCTGTTCCAGACGGGTGATCGTCGACTGCGCCAGCGTTTCAATCGTCTCCGCTGGCAGCACGTTTATGGGCTCGTAGTCCGGGTTCTGTGACTTCGAATAGGCACGCACCGCAGCGAACAAATCATCACCTGTCAGCGCTCCAGGAACAGCGCTGAACTTGGCCTGCCAGTGCCCGGTGAGCTCGTACAGGGAACGGCCTTTCTTCTTCACTGCACGGGTTTCCAGCGTCGCTTGCTGGGAGAGTTTAATCAGCTGCTTCGCATTCGGGGCACGTCCGTGGCGCTCCTCAAAGCCAGCAACCAACTGTGCAAGGTTCTCTTTGATGCTGCTCCGGCGTGAGGAGGCCGCTTCGATCGCGGCCATCGGCACCCCGCCGATTTCGATGATCGGACGCTTGCCCTCCACCGCCCGAGCGACTGGGGAAACACCCAGTTCTTTGCAGACGTACTGCATCACTTTGGCGTTGTAATGCTCGGACGCTGACACCGCGTACTTATGCAATACCGTCCCGTCCAGGGCGCTCCATTTGCCATCCATGCCCAGAACTTTGTTGGACACCACGATGTGATCGTGCAGCTGCGGGTCCCCATCGCGTGAGTCGTAGTGCCGGAAGGAAGTGTAGATCAACCCTCCCGCCACGTCCTCGGACCGCACCCCGTTCTTCCCACGCCGCGTAAATACCGCGTTGGTTTCCAGGTACGTCATCGCGTCTTCAATCGCCGCATGATGGGCCTTCTCAATGGCGGATTGGACGTTGCGGTCGCTGACACCCCAGAGGTAGGAGATGCTCTTTGACGGGGAGAACACCATGTCGTATCCGGCGACCGCGTTGGACCCTTTATGGGTCTGCCGGGAGATGAACTGGGAGAGCTCTTCCTTATTCTTTGGCTTGCGACCATGCAGTTGGTGGAAGTGCTGCCCGCCGGCTTTGGCACGGATGATGCGTCGTTCATCAGCAGTAGGTTCGCGGTGCTTCAGGCGTGTGAAGTCACCCATCGCCGTAGTGATCTTCTTGGTGAGCACTGCGTCGAATTGGTCGAAACGCTTATAGCGCTGACCAAGTTTCGCGTCAATCTTCACACCAGTCTCAGGGTCGACCTGCCCAGTGAGAGGGTGCTGACCCAGACCGTAAAGCAGTTCCATCTGCTCTTCAGTCACAACACCGGCCACACCTAAATTCGTGGCTCCGCGCCCACCCCAGATCCCTGGAGGGTGACCGGTCACGGTGTAGTAATCCCCCAAGGCCCGGCCTGCTGTGCGCAGCTCATCGGCCGAGGCGACTTCACGGGTGTAGTACTGATACCCGTCCCCTGCGCTGAGCTTATGCAGGGTCATCACACACACGATTCTAGCAATCCTGGCCAAAGTTATCGAGGATGCAAGAGGTGTGACAGATCAATTCTTTGAGAATCGGGTAAAAATACTGGCCGGAGGTCGTTGACCGTTTCGCAAAGTCGACTGGACGTGTTCAGCTGAGGGACGAGGATGGAGGGTACACGGGAAGGATGATTGATCTGACCATCAAAACTTTTTCTTTTGGTGCGGTTTTGCACATGCGATCTTGGCTGTGTGCGGGTGTGGCCAAGGGTGGGTTTAATAGGGTCGCAGCTGTGCCCGGGTAAGTCTCTTGTGTAAAACCGTGCGTGGAGTTTTCCACGTGTGGGCGGGTGGAGATGTTTTGCGATCTCATGGCCGTCCACAGGTGGGAAACTCCACGCAGGACAGAGCCTGAGCGCCAGCGAAGTCCGTTAACGCATTTTTGGGCCGGGGTGCGCGAGGGGTGTCCCCTCGCCAAAAAGTTGTTGTTGTAGATGGTGAAGGAAAAGATATTAGATGAGTAAGCCACGCAAATCCTCCGCCGCGTTAGCCGCGAGGGAGAAAGCACGCGCGAAGGCCGAGGAGATCACCCGCCGTAACGAGGAGCTGATCGAGCTGGCTGCGGGGTTCTTCGTCCACGAGGATCAGCTCGCCAAGATTGACGAAGACACCGAACAGAAGATTGCGGAACTTCGCGCGGCAGCTGAGCAGAAAAAGACCACCACGCAAGCCGAAGCCATGAAGGTGGTGGGCCAGATGCTGGAGACGGGTGAATCCAAGAAATCGATCGGTGAACGTCTCGGGTTGAGCAGCGCAGAGCTCAAAATGTATATTCCGCCGGTAGCCCCGAAGTCACCGGAAGAAAATTAAACGGGACACCGTGTGCAATATTTAGCCGTGGATCTCTCGCCAGTCACGAACCGCTGACTTCCTCAGCAGTCTCTTAGCTAAGCACGCTCTGGATTGTCCGACTCGTTTTGGGAATGATCCAAAATCACACAGGAACGCGTAGCGCGGCAAGTTTACCGCGCCGCGCGCGAAAGTGCCCTTCGTACTTCTTCTAGGAAGTACGAAGGGCACTTTGAACCTTATCGAGCCCAGCTGGGGTTAAACGGTTCGCACAGTCCATCAATGGGCCGGAATTCCTGCGGGTCCAAACCTTCCAGAGCTTCCGGCCCGTCGGCCTGGCCACTCGCCCAATACCAGTAGGCCTCTTTACTGATCGCCAGACTTCGCGCGTCACGCGTACGATACCAACGCGCGGCCACGTCCCCTTCGACATAAGTGCAGTACCCGAATAGCTTTCCTTGCTCATCTTCAGCCTGCGCGACGGCGAAGATAATGTATGGCCAGGATCCAAGGTCCCATCCGTCCCGGCCCCATGCTGAAAGTTCATTCCAGCTAGTGCCCGTCAGGCTCGCCATCCAGTCATACCCTTCGCCGTAAACGTCCCGTCCAACAATGGCTGGGACGGTGACAGTTTCCTTGGTGTCTTTGGTTTTGGTCTGCATCTCTTGGTTCCTTTCGCCTTGGGTGAGAGGGACAGGGAACTAACCACCTGCCCAACGTCTCCCCCAGTTGTTTTTTGCCTGCTGGCGAAATGACATGAAGCGGGGCTAGCCGCAAAACCCATCAACCCGACAGGGGTGCGGAAACCAGAAAATCTTTGGCCGGAAGAAGCGACGAAGGAGCGCGGACCTAAGAATTTCTGGGTGGAGCACGCCCGAAGCGCAGCGAGTGGCTTGTGGGTTTGGAGGTGGCCCGTATACTCCGAAGGACAGCAGCAAAAAACAGAAAAGAAGACCGGCCGCCAGGCCGGTCCGCAGCCGGCCGCGCCAGCGGACGCCCGTTTCTGGAAAATGAGCAACAAGGTAAAGTGCAAGATCAGGGCGGCGAGCGGAACCCTTTAGCTCAGTCTCGCCGCCCTCTTCAACCCATCAAACTGTTCAACCTTGCACGGTAACTATCCCGATCCAATAGATACATGCAGCAACAGCGTTCTTGCACGTGCTGCAATTAGAATTCTGAGAGTTACCTGAATCTCCCCGAGTAGACCTGTGTTGCTCCACCTGCTCGGCTTATGATCGAGATGCGAACTCACACGGCGCACATAACTGAATAACCTTTTCGCGAGGTCGAGCAAAGCGTTCCGGGCCACCCGGAACGTTTTCTCATATTTTTTGCCAAACAAAGCAAAAAAACCGGCAACGAGCCCCTCGACTATACGAACTGGGGTGAATGCCAACATGTCAGAAAATCGTGCTCGCGTAGGCCTGATTCTTGTGGCTTTAATGGCCAAGCTAGGGTTGACTGAACCCAATAGCAAGTTAGTCTTTAATAAAAGCGAATTGATGTGAATAGGAGACCGAACTGTGCTGAAGATTAAGAAGATGGTGACCGCCGGGGCGACAGCGCTCTGCCTGACCGCCGGGATGGTGGCTTTAGCTCCTGCAGCCCAAGCGGACACCCAGACTCGGTGGTACAACAACCTGCAAATTTGCAAAGCTGAAACCAATGCTCGGGTGAAGCACCTCCGAAACAAGGGTTACACGGTCAGTATTCAGCGGTATTGCAAGGGCGAGCAATACATCGGTTACATGCCTCAGTATCAAACGGTTCTTTACGTCAACTGACGCTCATCTGAGGAACAGCGGGTCTGCTGAAGGTTTGGTTGACGCTAAGGCTCATCAAGCAACCGTGATGCAAACAGAGCATCAGAGTAATCATTGGGTAGTTCTCGTTCGATCTGGGACATGTATCAACCACAAGTGCCGATGATGAAGCTCCTCGAAATTGTCCAGTCACCAACTGGACAATTAATGCGCCGCATCCGTTACTTCACACAATACAGGGCACAATATGTCGGGGCGTAGCTCTCACTGTGTGAATATCGTTCGTTTTTGACACACTTAAAGCAGATTCCTAGGGCGATGCACCGGGTATTTTCATCGGTCACTTGTGCCGCACCGTTATTTAACGATTCAGGTGTCCCGTAAGCGGAACCCTATACGCGGCATCCGAACCTTATTTCGGTGGTCCCCGATATTAATTGGTCAACTGAGCAGTTATTTCGGTCCTGTCCTTCGACCTTGAGATGGGCAGCGCCGCTAAACTACATACGATTGGATTATCGCTGGAATTGCGGTGGCGACAGAGACCAACGCGAGTACACCAATCCCATACCCGATTACCAACGCGAAAATAGCCAGCCAGCGCCCCTTCCCACCGGAATGCGCAATCTGGTTCAATGCAACATGCCCAGCACCTACGGCAAAGATTGCCAATCCTGAAAGTCCTAAGAACCAAAGGCCTACGAGTGCCACCACGGACAACATCAAGGACGCCACCGATAGCTTGTTTAGGCTCTCCACGTCTGTATGAATCGCTTCTTCATGGGTAGGCATTACGTTCCTCCGTGTCTCGGTGTTCGGTTCGTGTTTATGCATGAGCCTAGCTCGAATCGCCACAAGAGGAACCTTCTGCGGGACATCTCGCACACCTGCGGAAGAGATCTGGTGTTGCGCGTTCACAAAACTGAAGGTCAGCCATTCCAGCGCCTGCAAGGTCTGAGAACACGAATGTATCAACTAATCGTCTTCATACCCTGCCTTAACCCGATCCAACGACTAAAGCTGAATCAACGGCTTACGGACTCGTTCAATATGGGGCCGGTGACCCGCGTATGGGCTTGTTGAACCAAAAGTGCAACAATGCATACCCCTATGAGTAGCAATGATTCACGCAACACCATCGCCAGAGGAAACAATGCCGGCGCGTTGAGGCTGAAAAGCACGTCGCCAAGATTTGGCCCGGTCGCAACAAGAATTAGCCCACTGGCAAGGCAGAAATTCCGCACCTTTGTTCCGCCGTGATCCCAGAGCACTAGTAGCCCTGGCAGCAGATACACCCAATGGTGCATCCAACTTACTGGCGAGACCATACAAGCGGTCAGGCCAACGACGATCGCTGCTTGGATATTGCCGCCCCGACGAAAAATACTCGTAGCCGCATAGAGTCCAAGCACGGCAATGATCAGAGTAGTAGCCTGAGCTGGAACGGCCGTCCAATCCCCTAAAGCCGCGAACGCGCCTTGGATGGAGTTGTTTCCCGATGTGGCGAATAGTCCGTCGAGGGAGACCCGATCAGATAGATTCCACAGCACTCGAGTGGCAAAATCGATGCTCATGGTTGGATAAGCGAATGCTGCAACAACTGTCGCCGTGAGAGCAGCCATGGAGCTATTCAAGGCAGCCCGTTTCTGTCCAGTGACGACGAAGTAAACGATGAAAAGAGCTGGCGTGAGTTTCACTGCCGCCGCAACTCCCACCAGTACGCCCCGGGGAATGAACCGCAGAATTCGATTCTCAGAATTCCGCCCTACGTCGATAAGTACCAGGGCCATCAGGAAGACATTGATTTGGCCGAAGATGATGTGGCTGGCCATAACGATGCTGCAAGACGCAAGGAATCCGACGATACCGACAAGTACGGGCTGATTGCGATGCTTCGACGGCAGCAGGCTGCGCATAACGAGCCCCATCGTCATCGCTGAAGCGATAGACCAGAGCAAGTACGCTGTATCAGCTGTAAGGACGTTGAGCGGAAGGAAAGCTAATGCGGCAAAGGGGGTGTAGGTAAAGGGCAGTCCCTCGGCTGGCATGTCGTTTCCATGGATGTTACCGGCGTAGATGTTCTCACCCGCTGCCGCCAGCCCTGCCCCAAAGTGGTAGACATAGAAATCGACAGGGTTGACCTGACTTACGAGTCCAACCAAAAAGCAGACGCTAATGAGCGCAGAAAAAAAGACCGCAGCTATGCTCATCCAGCGTGATTGGTAGTCCCAAGCCCGTCGAAAAATTCCACCCCGGAGCTTGCTTGCGGGCGGATCCTTGGGTTCAACCTGCAGCACATCATCAGGATTGCAATCGAGCTTAGAACAAAGTACTGCCAACGTGGATAACCTGATGCCCGTAGCATCACCTATGCACAATTTGTGCAGATCCTTGACCGGTACGCCGGTGCGTTGAGCGGCCTGGTCGAGGCTGATGTTCCGCAGTCGGAGTGTGTTCTCCAGGGCACTGACAGTTTGTGTCTCGGTGTCCTTCGCTTCGCGCATTAATGCTTGCACCGGTGTTTCTCCTTAGCTCCGGTAAACGGTGAGAAGGTCACCGACATCGCATTCAAGGGCATGGCAAATGGCTCGCAGAGTCGTGAAACGAATCGCTTTGGCATGCCCGTTTTTGAGTAAGGACAGATTGACAACGCTGACGTCCACTCGTTTGCTGAGCTCAGTCAACGTCACGTCCGCATTTTTAAGCAGTTCGTCCAAATGGCAAACGATCAGCGCTTCTTCGGCCTGCTTGCGCGTCTTGGCCACTAGACAAGACCTTTTGCGTCATGGTTCAGCGCATTGCCACTCCGAAATACAGCAGTTAGCAATAAGGCGATCAATCCGACGCACACAGGCATCAGATTAAAGCTTGAGCTGGCGTAATACACGAGATCGCCAACGGCCAGGGGGCTGCCTCCCGAACCGACTCCGGACAGCTGTGAAACTGCGGCTTGCTTGGCTGTTCCCTCAAGTACGGGTCCCAGTGCTCCGGTTGCCAATGCTGTGAACCCAGAGATTGCTACTAGCCACGCAAACCCGCCAGCGAAAGGTGCTCCTCTGATCAATCGATAGCACAGGAACACGACGGTAACCGTAGCGAATAGAACGGCGGCCGCGGTAAGCGCTGCCGAAGAGATAAAGAGAGCTTGTATTGATGAGTCAGTGGTGGCTACCTGCACGCGGAGCGCTTCGACTTGAAGTGAGACTACGTTTGAGTCCAGGCTTCCTGCATCAACGGGCTGGAAGGATGGGACGGAGAAGTTCAATTTACCGGCTTGGACTTCGAAAATCCGCTGCCAAGCTTGGTATCCGACATAGCATCCGATAACCAGAGTCAGCAAGGCAACGATAGCGAGCGAACCTAAAGTGACGACACGTCGAGTTCCAATAAGAAGCTTATGCACCATCTACCACCTTTACGATATTCGTTATTATCGTTTATCGTAATGCATGACAGTAGATGCGTCTATCGGGACGATGTTCACTGCGTCCTTCGGTGCCAAGTTTAGGGGTTATTCGGTTTGGCTATCGCAGTTCCTTGAATGATTGAGTAGCAGCCGGTCAATATTTTTTCGAGCGGCAACTCAGTGCCCACTGAGAAACGCCCGACGGGAAGAGACAGTGGAGATTGTCTTACTTCGTCAGTTCGATCTTCAGTCCATTTTTTCTACTTTTAAGATTTCGCCCGTTCCTACCTCTTGATGGATTATCGCTGGAACACCGGATTCCATGAGTTGCAGTTCGGCACTGCTTAGGTTCTTCGTGATTTCTTCGTGACTAGGCTGCTCTTGATTTCCCAAGAATTTAGAAAGCTCGATGGGAGATGAAGTCGATTCTGTCGGCGCGGCCATTGCAGGTGTTATGAGAATCGTGCCCACGAGCAGTGACGCGCTAGTAATGGTCAGGGTCGTGGAGAGAGTCTTTTTCATTTGTCCTCAGAATGGTGAAAGTTTCAGGTGGTGCAGATGGTGCATACGAGTTTCAACATACACTCTTTAACAGCACCTTCTCGATGTTTGAAAGCCGATGCACGTATCGATGGGATAACGATTCTTCCGGGTTGGCGCTGTGACTGTTGAGTTTATTTGGCGGTTAAATCGCAGTTCTAGATGACGGTTCGTGCAGTCCCAATAGCGGAACCTTTACTGGGACAGATCCGAATATAGTGTCCTGAGCCTCCGATAGAGTTGCGGAATGTAAGCAGAAACGAAACGACTGTGCCTCGCGCGGCCGACTTCTGAAGACGTCCAGGATGTGCATCAAATCTTCAGTGACCCGCGCGTTTGGACCCATGCGCCGTCCAAACGCCATTCATCTATTCACGAAACCGAAGAGATGCTCAGCTCTTGGAATGAGTCATGGGAAAGAGATTCGCTGGGTCCATGGATAGTCCGTGAGTCGAACGAAAACCAAGTTATTGGTTACGGTGGCTGCTCACTAAAACGAGATACCTTCTGGAATCTTGGTTACCGGTTCGCCGTTGAAGCGCAGGGCCGAGGGTATGCAACAGAAGTTGCATTCGAAGCATCGCGCCAGGCGTTGTTAAGTCGACCTGATCTGCCGATCATTGCATTCCTACTTAAGCACAATGCGGCGTCGGCTCGCATTGCTCAAAAGGTCGGACTTGAATTGGCTTATCGGAGCTCAGACATTGGAAATGTAGACGGCGAAGCAATCCGGCTCGTTTACGCTGACCGCAAGCTAAATGCAGCTCAGCTAGAAAAGATCCTTCAGCACTAGCCTGAACGGTTCTGCTAGCCCTAATGACTATTCCTTTTGCCGAACGCTCTACGGGACGACACACAGAGAGCAAGGTGAACAGCTGCATCTTGAGTGCCGACGGCTGAGTAATTACCGTGATGGTGCCTTTTGAAACTCGGTTTTGGGTCGCTCTGCCGTCATATTGACCTCCAGTTTGCGGATTCCGGCTTGCTTGGCCAGGCTGCCATACTCCGGTCCGTCCTGGATATTCAGTCCAGACCACGATTTAGGATATTTCGTGCGTCTTCAGTATTGACTCAGAATCAGCATGAACGTGTCAGAACAACGTATGGGGCTACTCCAATCGGGAGTATTCGAATCCATCCGCCGGAGGTGGTCTACCCCAGGATTAAAGTTTGTGAAACAATCGCCGCATGCATGAGAGCGAGCTGCAGACGAAACAAGAAATGATGATCCTCGAGGCTTTAGTTCAAGCGATCGATCGGCGTGAGGAGGTTTTCGACGCGATAGGAAGTTCTGAGAACCTGGACGAAGCGAATCTTCGTGTATCTCAGCTGTTGGGAGTGGGAGAAAACTGTGGTCGAGCGGTTCTCGATATGCAGGCCAGAAGGTTCACCCGAGACCAGCGTCAAATTTTAGCTTTGCACTTAGAGGAACTCAGATCAAAGTTATCTCGTGCACAATGAATGGATGATAAACGCCGGAGGCTGCTCTACTCAGCACAGGCGGATAGTGAAAATATGCTTCAGTGGTTGGCTTGGTTTCCGGAAAGTTCATATCTCTTGGACCAAAATGAGTGGGCCTTGCAAAAGAAGTATCAGTTGAACCGCCAGTCTGACTTGGACTGACCTTCATTCCTTTGCTGTCCTATAACCGAACCTTCCGCGCGACACAATTTAGCTTACTGAAATAATTGGGCCGGCAGGTCTACGAAGCCAAACTGTTGTGAAGCCCTCTGCCATGTCTTCTTCAAAATCGAATTTGAAGCCACGTCGTTCATAGAATGTCTGGGCCGCAGAGTTCCCTTTCACAAATTCGATCCTTACCTCATGGGCTGGGCCAATTTCAGTTGGAAGCGCTCGGTAAACCCTATTAAAAGTTTCCCGGCACTTCCGCACGAACGGACAGTATGTAGCTGAACAGCGATCGAGCCTACTAATTATCCGGTAGCTGTGGATCAAAAACGGTACCCGAAAGGGGTGCATACGCGAACCAACCAGTGTTTTCTCCACGACGAATTGCCGCTTGCGCCTGCGTTACTGCATCTTCAAATTCGCTCAGCTCCAAGGCCAAAACTCTAAACGCTGCGGTAGCACGAGAATTGAGAGCACCGGACTGCCCCTGGAACCTGCGCTCAGGTATACCGTCAGCAAACGTAACTAGTTCGATCTCGAACTCATCACCGAGCTCGTCGGCCACACGCTGCGCCAACTGCGCGCCCTCGATCGCAAACCGGTGCGACAGGCTTGCCGTCTTCCATTCGTAGTCCTCGTTTAGGCCTTCATAGTACGACTGTTCCCACCTAGTGAGGTCGCGTGTCAGATGCCCTGACAGCTTTGCGGCGCCATAATCAATAGGCTCGGTAAACCACAACACCGTATCCGCGTAATCTGGAAACATACGCACCGTAGGAGTCCGTGCTTCATGTGAAGAGCTCATAATGCGATCATACTTATGCACACTACCCAAACGTAGTCCTAGCAAGCAGCGTGGCACTAGCCAGTGGTTTCATGAAGAGTAGGTCATTAACGGTCGTTTTTGAAATACTGAAAAGGCAATTATGGTGAAAATTTCTGACGGCTGAAAACTCAGCAGGTTTAGAGGTGCGTTTCGTCGTAAAACTCAGTGCCTTAAACTATGCGTCGAAACAGTGACCGCTCCACGAGTATTGATGCATTTAGGTTCATGGGACACCTCCTTGGATACGCCAGAGTCTCCACCGGCGACCAAGACGCACAACTTCAACTCGATGCACTCAGTGCAGCTGGCTGCTATCGAATCTTCACCGACACCGCATCCGGCGCGCTCGAGTCACGCCCTGAGCTCGATAAGCTCCTAGACCAGATCCGCCCCGGCGACACTCTGGTGGTCTGGCACCTGGACCGTCTCGGCCGCTCCATCCGCCACCTGATCAATCACATGGATGCACTTCAACAGCGAAACATCGAGTTCAAATCCCTGCAGGAGAACATCGACACCAGCTCCTCGGCCGGCCGGCTCGTCTTCAACATCTTCGCTTCCCTGGCCGAATTCGAACGTGACCTCATCCGCGAACGCACCAACGCCGGCTTACAGGCTGCCCGAGCACGCGGCCGCACCGGAGGGCGCCCGACATCCCTCTCCCCCGACAAGCTACGCACCGCTAAAAGGCTCTATGAACAGCGTGATATGACTGTGGCACAGATCGGCGAGGCTCTCGGGGTGTGCCGCAGCACCGTCTATCGGGCGCTCGACAAAACAGCGAAGATTAACTACAGAGTCTTCTCATAAACCGCTAAGCACCTATGTACTGTGCCCAGCTCTACGTGCAAAGAATACTGAGCTAGCCATGCATCCTCGGCTATTTGGCGCGAATTAACCCTCAGTAGCGAAACCGAGGAATTCCAGATGAGCGGTACGGTATCTTTCCCACCGCCCGGTGTGCCCGATAGGACACTCTCGGTAACCAGCCCGGGTAAGAACCAGGTGATTTTTTGCCCTGGAAATTGCTACAAAGAACTCTGAAATCGAATCCTGCGGGTTTCCCCAGAAAAGGTCTCGCTCCACACCAAGCACGATGACGTGTTCAAATTCTAGCCCTTTGCTTTTGTGGATAGTAAGGATTCGGATCGCATCCGACTCAGAGAGTCGCCTCACCGCAGCGGTGGCATCGCCGTCCAGACGGAGCGTCTCCTCAAATGCGTTAAGCGCTTTGTCAATTACGTCTTCTAGTCGAGATCCCTGTTGGTAACCGGGCGAGAGTGCAATGAGAACGGGACGGGATACTAGATCGTTCAGTTTTTTGACCCAATCTCGCCAGAATGTCAGGCCGGTTTCTTGGCCATTGAAATCACGAAAACTTTTTCGGGCATCTTGAATGAGACGTTTAAGCTGACGATCAAAACGAAGCGATTCCTCTTCGGAAGCGTCTGAGCGAGCGGCCACGCGCATCAGCTCAGTGTAAGCGGCTGCTTGTCGTTCGTCTGCAATGACGCGTAGGAAATTGAATACCAACGTAGCGGCAGGTTCAGCATTGAGGTCTTGACTGGTTTGTTCATTCCGGAAGGGAATACCGCGTTCGGTCAGTACTTCGCTGAGGGTGGCGGCAACAAGGTGCGGTTGTTGTCTTACTAGAATCGCGATCTCGGCGGGCTCGACTCCGTTATTCAGCCATTCTTGGATTTTGTCGGCGATGCGCTCGGCTTCTTCCACATCCGTATCAAAGGCGAGCACATCAACGATGCCATCTTCGCCGACAATGGAGTTTGCGTCGCTGGCAGCGACAGGGTCCATCTGCGCAATCATACGGTTCTGCATACGCCGCAGTCGAGGCGCTGAGCGGAAGTTCTGATACAGCGGCATAGGGGCAGCGGCGAAGTCGTCGGAGAAAGTTTGCAGAATTCCGTCAAGCGCCCCCGCCCAAGCCATGATACGTTGCTTTACATCGCCGACTGCTGTCAGGGTTGCCCCCGACCCAGTGAAGGCTTCTTTGACCAAGGCATACTGCTCGTCGGTGGCATCTTGAAATTCGTCTAGAAACACATGGCTGTACGTCTGACGTATTCCACCTCGGACGTACCGGTTCTTGCCGAGGATCTCCAGCGCTAGGGGCACTAGATCTTTGAACGTGATCTGTTCGCCAGCAATCCGATTGTCAGGATCCACGCGGTAATTTGCGTTCAGAGCATTCTGCCCGGTAAGAGCTGGTCGATAGTTGTCAATGATCCTCTTGGCAAACGCATGGAACGTAAAGCTATCGAATCTGGCCGCAAACTGGCCGCCTGAACGCAAGCGCACGCGTTCACGAAGATTTCGGGCCGCGTCGATTTTGAAGGAGACCGCGAGTATCCGGCGCGGATACGGGCAAGATCCAGTCTGTAAGAGAAAGTCAGCGCGCTGCGCCAGCAATTCGGTCTTCCCTGCCCCAGGCCCCGCCGCGACCACGACGTTTTGGCCTAATGTGGTTGCCGCCATCATTGCGTTAGGTTCGAGAATTAATCCGTCAATTGGGGACCAATCTTCCACCCGGATCATTCTGACAACCCTGACAGCTTGGTACGCACGTGCCCGATTAATCGGAGGAGAACCTCCGGAAGACCCTCCATGAGTTCGTTATCCTCCAAAGTGGAAAGTGCTCCGAGGTGTGTGGCGGGCTTGCTCTTCAGTTCAAACTTGGCGTGATAGTCGTTGAACAGATTTAAGACATTCGAGCCAAGACGTTCTTCATGCGTGTGCGACTTACCCAACACTGCCACGATCATCTTATCGTCTGGTACGGCCGGAGCGACCGCGTAGGCTTCGGGAAAAGCTTCCATCATCAGTAAATCAAGGTCGACCGGATTTGAGAAGAATACCCCATGTTGTTCCAACGCCCGGACCGGGCCATCGCCTTTGAGGAAGAGTGGGTCGTTGAACACTGGGAAATCGCCGTCATCGTTCCATTTTGAAAGACCTTCGATCTGTTCCTTTGTGTACGTATTCGGGTTGATCTTGTTAATCTGCTTGAGAGCATTACGGACGCGTCCCCACCCTCCTTCGTGCCGTCCGCTGTCCAGATCAAGCAAGGTCACATGCGGAATCTGCAGTTCATTAAGTAGCCGCCAAAAATGGTTCACATGTCGTCCCCCCAGAGGCACCACAGAGACTGATGCATCATCCTCAGCGATGCCTGCCGCTGATAGTACGCGGGGCAATACCACTTGCTCGCTAGCACCTTCGCCTAAGACAACCAGACGCGCGAAATAAAGCTCGGGATATGCTTTCACTGCCTCCTGCACGTATTTAGCGGCCACTGGGGCATCTTCTGGCAACTGAATACGGTGGATAGTAGTTTCGCGTTGATCATTCAAGCGCAGGAAACAAATTTCTTCCGGGTCAACGCGACGCAGGAGCGCAGGGGCGTGCGTAGCAATGAGGGTTTGGACGTCACCTTCCTCGCAGGCCCCCCGCAATTGCCGGATGATCCGTCCCAGATATTGGGGCGCCAGGCTATTTTCTGGTTCTTCCAACGCGATGACCGTGTGCACTGGCGGGCGCATTTTATCGGGGTTGAGCGAGGTCTCCTCACCAGTAAGAACCTTGCGCGCGAGCACTTGCCAAGAGAGTACCAACGAGATATACAGCAGGGACTTCTGTCCGTCACTGAGCCTCTCAAAAGGCAGTTGGGCACCGTCGTGAGAGGGCGAGAAAGTGACGGTCAGTTGGCGCAGCACGCCATCAATCTCGCCACGTCCAAATGCAATCGATGGATCAGCAAAGAACACACTCTTGTGGAGTCCCTTCCACTGCTCCGTGAGTTGAACTCCAACACTCGCGACCGCACTGTTGGAAGCTAGTGCATCTGTGATCTGCGTGGTCAATTCGGCCAGTGTCGTGCGTTCTTGCGTCCAGTCTGCAGCTCTCAGCGTCCGACCGATCAACGATGTTGTCGTATACGCGATGTGATCAGTGGGGTCCCGACGGGCCGGCAAATAATGCACCTCAATATGCCCCCGGTCATAGCGCGACATTGCCGCTGTAGATTCTGGCTCACCCGAATCATCGGCATCCAGAACATACTCGATCTTCTCGTCGATCTCTCCATCGAGCGCAAGCTCAGCTGTCAAACGCACCCTGATCTGAGGCACACCGTCTTCGGTTTTGATCGCCATGTGAGAGAAATTCGGCGGCACTGAGGCATGCTGGCCGTCTCCGCCTGTTTCGGCGAACTCGATGTCGACCTCGATCCACAGTCGTGCCCCTTTTTCTTGAACTTCCGCCATGCTAAGGCCGGAAGGAACATGAAAATCGCTCAACCGGATCTTCCGTTGCGCAACCACCGGACTGAATAACCGCGAGAGAGCCTCCAGTACTGCAGTCTTACCCGCCCCGTTCGGTCCTAGCACATATGTCATATCCGCAAGAGCGATTGGAGTTGGGGTCGCGCTGAAGGACTGAAAGTTGCTCAGTCGCAAGGTTGTGATCTTCATGAATTCGTCTCGCTTTCTTGTCCCCCTGAAGCAAGCGAGCACGATCAGCAGACTATTCCTATGACAAGAACTTCGCTCGTCTGCGAGTATCCGTCTAAGTTATCGCGCGCTTGCAGCGAGTCGTGTTCAACCCACTGGCAACATCATCTCCCGGCACTAACACCCAGATAAGAACAAACACGGATATATCTCATCAATGTGGTTGGGTCCCTTTAAGCAGTCCAGCAGCTATGCGATAGCTAACTGATTCTCTCTAACCCACTCATCCCAAAACCGGGACGGCGTCAACCCATCCAAAGACCCATGTGGACGCTCATGATTGTAAATGTCTTTCCATTCATCAGCCAAATACTTCGCTTCCACCATAGTGTCCATAATTTCCCCGGAAAGCTGTTCACGCCGGAACTGCGCATTGAACGACTCGATAAAACCGTTCTGCCAAGGTGAGCCCGGATCGATAAACGCAGTGGACACCCCCACAGTGTTGCACCAATCCACCAGCGCGTCAGCAGTGAACTCAGGCCCGTTATCACACCGCACAAACGTTGGCTGGATCCCAGTTTCAGCAATGATGTCCTCCAAAACAGCCACCACATCAGCAGCTTTAAAAGACCTGCGGGGAATGATCGCCAAAGCGGTCCGCGTGTACTCATCAATGACATTGAAGAACCGGATATGACGGCCACAAGAGGTGACATCCGACTGGAAATCAAAGCTCAGTACATGCATCGGGTACTCCCTGTCTGTCAGGATCAAGTGAGACCAGCCACTCATAGCAACCCCCGCCTCACCCCAGACAGGGCGAGAACAGGAAACTCACT